>NZ_JAFLPN010000099.1:0-1495 GCF_029870785.1 Brevibacillus sp. AY1 | reverse complement strand
GTTGCACTTATACTATCTTCCGCTAATCTTTTTAGCGCTTTAGCGCACTTAAACTTTCCGATAGTACAAAAAAAACAGGACTGAATGGGATCAGTCCTGCCTTGCTTCCTGATGAAATTCTGCTTGAATCAGACGTTGCATATCGGGTGGTAAAGGCGCCTCTACCCGGATTTCTTCTTTGGTTAGGGGGTGTTGAAAGGTCAATACCGAGGCATGCAAAGCCTGGCGCCGCATTAAGCCCCTTTTCCCTTCGTATAGGGTATCTCCAGCAAGCGGGTGACCCAAATATTGAAAATGAACGCGAATCTGATGGGTCCGCCCCGTTTCCAGCCAGACTCTGACCAGACTCATGTCCTCGGTCCGGTCTTTGACCGCATAGTGAGTGACAGCAGCATCTCCCCGTTCGGTTACACGTCTTTTCGTGGGGTGTTGAGGATCCCTTCCAATCGGGGCGTCAATCGTGCCCCGGTCTGACTCGACACAACCCATGACGACTGCGAGATATTCGCGATGAATACCACCTTCTCGCAGCAGTCGGTCTGCCAGTTGATGACCGTAGCTGCTTTTGGCGATCAGTATGGCTCCCGTCGTCTCTTTATCCAATCGATGTACCGGATGCACGCTGGTCGACTCCCCTTTTTGCTGAAAAAGAGCTGCCAATGCGTGCACCAATGTATCGTTTTGTTCTGGTTTCAACGGATGCACCATCATTCCTGCCGGCTTGTTGGCAATCAACAAATGGTCGTCCTCAAACAAGATCTCGATCGGTGGAAAAGTGATCACAGGCATGGCGGTTGACTCAATACCAGCAGGTTTCCCGTGGTCGGGTGCAGCCTGCTTTTCCACCACGCGTACCGCAACCTCATCGCCCACTTTTACCTCTCGCTTCAAAAAGGGTTGCTTGCGGTTCAGCAGGATGCCTTTGCTCCTCGTCAGGCGCTGCAGCATCCGACCTGACACGTTCATTTTTTGGCGTACAATCTGCTCGACCGTCATTCCTGCATCTTCTTGCGTAACGATATATTCCAACCAGTCTTTGCGGCTCACGTCTAATCCCTCTGTTCCTTCAATGTAGATGTGACCGCCAAGCTTGTCATCAACGGTCATGACTTCTGGCTCTATTGTAGCAAAAGAGCGCAGCAGCATGCTATTTTTCACCTGCTAGTGACTCAAGTAAATATCTTGAAGGGCGCGATCAAAGGATGTAACAGCTTCGCATTGCCCCATCTCCAGCAATTGGGTGACATGCCCTTCGTCAGCGAAAAATTCGATTCCCCACAACCGTCCTGCCACAAAAACATGCAATTTGTCTTTCCATCCCAAGCGGATCATCGGAACAACCTCCTCGACTTATTTTTTAAACTTATTTGTATAATAAGTATATGGTATGGATTGGTATTTTGTAAACATTTTTGTTTATTAAATTAGAAAACTTGGCTACGCCAAGCTTTTGGCGGAGCCTTAGTTGCACTTATACTATCTTCCGCTAATCTTT
>NZ_JAFLPN010000098.1:0-1512 GCF_029870785.1 Brevibacillus sp. AY1 | reverse complement strand
CATTTTACACGAATCAATCATGGGCCATTTTTTTGCCTTTGGTTAGGTGTCGCACTTCATATTACAATCCGTCAAAAAATAAAAACAGAGAACAGCAACTTGGCGGGAGCGTTCTCTGCTAGCCTATATGTAATAAAATATGATATGAACAAAGAATAGCAACTTGGCGGGAGCATTCTGAGTTCAGCATATTGTCTAAACATATAAGCTAATTCCATTTTACTGGTTTTTGGATCTTTTTCAATAGTCGTTAGAACAAAGCCCGCCTATAAGCGGGTTTTTTATGTTCTATAAAAAAGAGGAGGTAATATTTATGAAGAAAAGCATTTTTATGGCTCTATCTATTACACTTGCTTCTGTAACATTCTTTTCATCTATGAATGCGGCACATGCTAATTCAAGTCCAACACAATTATCGATCGAACAATCAATTTTAGAAAAACTAGACAACGATCCGGACGCTTATGAAGTCGTAGAAAAAATGAATAAGTACATCGAGTCTGATGAATTCCAAAAAATAAAAGAGGGATTAGAAAAATATAATGAGTGGTTTTATTTGGGGGAAAAAGGCTACGAATTCAAAAAAGATGCTAAAAAAGAAATTCCAAAAGAAATTTATAAATTATTAGAAGAAGTATTTGAGTCGGCGAATGAAGAAATTGTTGCCAATTCAAATTATTCAGTTAGAGACGCTGAAATTCAGCCGATGGGTAATGATGAGGGGCATACATATTATGGCGATGACCATGACACTTATGTATACATAGGTCCGAATTTTGATGTAGGCGAATATTGGTACTTTAGTGATGATGACACAAGATGGTTAGTAGAAAAGCTATTAGTCGCTGCAACGATTACATGGTTTGCAGGGAAGATACTTTCTCTTTTTCCATATGAATTTGCAAAGAAATTGAGTAGTTCTGCAGATGTTGCAGCATACATGATCGCAGCTGGTGCAGCAGTTATCAGTAATAAAAATAAAGGTTACGGAGTGTATGTGCGAATTTATAGTAAAGGAACGCAATTCGGTTCAAGGAATTACTAATTAACTACAATAATAGAAACACATGGTACACTTTATTGTGCGCTATGTGTTTCTTTAAATTTATAGTTAGGAGTGAACGCATTGAACTACTATATTTATTTAATGATAGGGTTGATGATCTTAGGGCAGTTAATAAGTATAAGGAAAAAGATAGAGCATATCACATATATTAATAACGGGGCGTTCTCAGTATTGATTTATATTATTGAGGATGAAATGTGGTGGTTGAGTCTATTAGTATTAGTAACAGGATTTATTTTTGCAATTTATCAAAAGCTGCGTTGAATTTTTGGTAGTTATTCCGATTGATTGATTTCAGAGTAATCCCATTGTAACTGCTAAACTAAATTCAACAGTATCCGCCAAATAGAAATGAACACTTTTTTCTTTCACTTGAATCAATTTCATAAATTAGAGCCCTACGGGCTCAAGGTTTTTTGAGCATAGAAAAAGGAGTACCTCCCCAA
>NZ_JAFLPN010000097.1:0-1513 GCF_029870785.1 Brevibacillus sp. AY1 | reverse complement strand
CGGTTTAACCCCTCAAAATTTGAGTCTTTCTCCCTTATTCTCGCATTTTCATATGATTCTTCTCTTCTTCAACCACCTGTGAGTGTAGGAAGGGAAAAATCTAGCGTCAAGGAGTACACTTGACCCCAGACTTTTCCCTTCCTGCTTGACCGCTAGGTTGAAGAAAGGATAGCTGTGCAATCCATTGCCACACTATACTTTCACGACAAATGGTTTTATGCGTTGCAGTGAAAAAGCTTCACCAAATTCTACGGGTGATAAGTCGTACAAACTGCCATGAATCCGGCGTTGGTTGTAAAAGAGCAGATAGTTTGTTACGGATTCATAGGCTTCTTGATAGTTCTGAAATTCATTTCGTTGCAAACATTCTTTCTCCAAAACACTGTGAAATGACTCGATGTGAGCATTTTTATTCGGTGTCTTTGGAGGAATTCGTTCATGCACCGTTCGGAAAAGCTGACAGGCTCCTTCAAACGCATGGCTAATAAACTGTGGACCGTTATCCGTGCGGATAACAGGGCGATCTTCATGTTCGAATTGTTGCCGTTTCCACAAAGCACGTTGAAGAACCTGAGCAGCATGTTTTCCTTCACATGACAGGCCAATATGATAGTCCACAATGGCTCGATCATAGACGTCGATGAGACTCATCAGGAAAAAGAAACGATGTTCCCCGGCGATAAATCCGTATTTTACGTCCATCTCCCACAATTGATTCGGAGCGGTGATCTCTCGGTTATTGGCAAGCCTCCGGGGATGATGACTATTCTTTTTTCGTTGTGGTTGTAAAAGTCCTTCTTCTTTCAGCAGGCGGTACACTTTTTTCTTGTTGATGATCAACTGGTGATCTCGCCGCAGGCAGACCGTAAGCTTTCGATATCCATAAGCAGCTTCTTCATCGGCAATCAGTTCGGATAGCCATTCTTTGATTTGTTCGTCAGAGACAGGTTGTCCGTCCTTTGACAAAGAATAACCGGGTATTGGCCGCCCTCCGTGGTAGACACGAGGTTTTTGGGAGGCTTTGTTTTTTCGGTAATAGTAGGTTGCTTCCAGGATGCCGACAATACGTAGCACCATTTTGGCTTTATATCCCAGCTGTATCCACTTGTCGGCTATTTCCATTTTGTCCGATAAGCTGGGTTCACCTTTTTTATAAGATCTCGAAGGATCGCGATTTCCAAATCCTTTTCTCCAAGTAATTTCTTTAGTTTATCATTCTCGGTTTCCAGTTCACGAAACTCTCCTGGGCTTGGTGTATAACTCGTTACAGCCTTTGCATCGGCAGAAGCGTTTTGCCAATCCGTGTGTTTCGAATCGCGAATCCATCGATACAGCATTTTGACGTCTATCCCATGCCGTCTGGCTACCTGGCTCGCGTTTCCTACTTCTTGGGCTTCTTGGATCAGCTGCTGTTTAAACTCGATTGAATAGCGTTTCCGTTGCATAAAAAATCCCCCTCTGTTCTTCTGATACCAGCTTAACAGGATAAGGGGGTATGACTCAAATCCAATTT
>NZ_JAFLPN010000096.1:0-1583 GCF_029870785.1 Brevibacillus sp. AY1 | reverse complement strand
GGGGTACCGCCAGCAAAACGCAGATTTACAACGCTAAGGACTTCTGGATATAAAAATAGCCGGTTTTCACCACGTTAAAGGTGTAACCGGCTTTATATTATCCTTGATTCAGCGGTCGCAGTGATTCTAAGGTGGTAACTCCTTTCGAATCGAAGCGATACTCACCAAGAAAGTTGATATGCTCCCATCCCAATGGAGACATATGTTTTAATAAGTCCTCTCGTAACGTTCCTTTACTCCGAAGTAGATCTGTAGCTTTTCCTAGATAAACCGTATTCCAAACGCTAATTGCATTGATTAAAATGTTTAAAGCGCTCGCACGTTGCAACTGATCTTGCAAAGCACGTTCTCTCAGTTCTCCATGTTTTCCAAAGAAAATGGCTCGTGCCAGTGCGTTCATTGCTTCTCCTTTATTTAATCCGCGTTGGATACGGCGGCGCATCGATTCGCTTGAGATGTAGTCCAGGATAAAAATCGTCTTTTCAATTCGTCCCATCTCTCGAAGTGCTTTGGCGACCTTGTTCTGGCGAGCATAGGAGCCAAGCTTACCCATAATAAGTGCGCCGGACACTTTACCTTCCCGAATAGAATGCGCCAGACGTAAAACATCATCATAGTTTTCACGAATGACCTTCATATCAATTTGACCGCGGAGAAGATTCTCCAGTTTCGGGAAGTCACTGGTTTTTCCGATCGCATAAAGTTTTGCGTCAGACAAATCACGAAGACGTGGGGCAAAACGAAAACCAAGCAAATGAGTTAATCCAAAGACCTGATCTGTATAACCGGCAGTATCCGTATAATGTTCCTCAATTGATAAGTCCGATTCATGGTGCAATAGGCCGTCAATGACATGTACAGCATCACGAGCGTTTGTATTGATAACTTTCGTATAGAACGATGAAAATTGATCACTGACGAATCGATAAATAGTAGCCCCTCTGCCTGATCCGTAATGTGGGTTAGGATCGGCACTGAGAGATGAAACGCCTACTTGCACGCGCATTCCATCAGATGATGATGTGCTTCCATCACCCCAATAGGACGCTAAAGAACGGCGATGATGAAAGTTCACAAGTGTTGCTTGTGCTCTGTTCATTGCATCATCGTACATTCTCCACTGAGCAGCATTGGCTATTTGATGATATGAGATACCGGGTGTTGCATCAGCCATTTTTGTTAAGCCGATATTGGTACCCATAGCCATGAGCGATGCCAGAACAATCGGTTTTTCTTCAGATTTAGGTTGACGGTTGGTTGAAGCATGAATGAATTGCTCATCAAACCCAGTCCAACTTGCTACTTCTAAAAGTAGATCTGTCAGCTTTACCCGTGGCAACATGCCATAGAGAGCAGCGCTATATTGTTTCGCCTCTTCTGGAACATCTTTTTCAAGCCGATTAACATGTAGTCTACCTTTTTCAACGTTTACTCCTTCAAGAGCATCGATGTTGTCACCAATCCACTGTAATCGACAGAGGAGGGACGTAGTTCTTTCCTCAAGGTAGTCTTCTACATTGAGACTCACGGCTAATCTGGTACCGGTTGACTGAGTGGATTTCCATTCGTTTTTTGACACAAGA
>NZ_JAFLPN010000095.1:0-1670 GCF_029870785.1 Brevibacillus sp. AY1 | reverse complement strand
CGCTTTTCTTGGCAGTGTGAAATCAGGGACTTCGGTACTTAAATTTCCCTCGCCATCACAGCTTGCCCTTAGCGGTGTGCGGATTTGCCTACACACCAGGCTTACTGCTTGGACGGCCATCCAGTAGGCCGCTCACCCTATCCTCCTGCGTCACGCCATTGCTCAAGCGGAACAGAGGTGGTACAGGAATATCAACCTGTTGTCCATCGCCTACGCCTTTCGGCCTCAGCTTAGGTCCCGACTAACCCTGGGAGGACGAGCCTTCCCCAGGAAACCTTAGGCTTTCGGTGGACAAGATTCTCACTTGTCTTTTCGCTACTTACACCGGCATTCTCACTTCCAAGCGCTCCACCGCTCTTTCCAGTACGGCTTCACTGCTGCTTGGAACGCTCCCCTACCCAAGTAGAATCCGTAAGGATTCTACAAGCCATAGCTTCGGTGGTATGTTTAGCCCCGTTACATTTTCCGCGCAGAGTCACTCGACCAGTGAGCTATTACGCACTCTTTAAATGGTGGCTGCTTCTAAGCCAACATCCTGGTTGTCTGGGCAACTCCACATCGTTTCCCACTTAACATACACTTGGGGACCTTAGCTGATGGTCTGGGCTGTTTCCCTTTTGACGATGGATCTTAGCACTCACCGTCTGACTCCCGGACATAAGTCATTGGCATTCGGAGTTTGACTGAGTTCGGTAACCCGATGAGGGCCCCTAGCCCAATCAGTGCTCTACCTCCAAGACTCTAATTCCGAGGCTAGCCCTAAAGCTATTTCGGGGAGAACCAGCTATCTCCGAGTTCGATTGGAATTTCACCGCTAGCCACACCTCATCCCCGCACTTTTCAACGTGCGTGGGTTCGGGCCTCCAGTAGGTGTTACCCTACCTTCACCCTGGACATGGCTAGATCACACGGTTTCGGGTCTACGACAACGTACTTGCGCCCTATTCAGACTCGCTTTCGCTGCGGCTCCGTCTCTTCGACTTAACCTCGCACGCTACCGTAACTCGCCGGTTCATTCTACAAAAGGCACGCCGTCACCCGTGCGGCAAACAAGTTTGCTGCATAGGGCTCCGACTATTTGTAAGCACACGGTTTCAGGTACTATTTCACTCCCCTCCCGGGGTGCTTTTCACCTTTCCCTCACGGTACTGGTTCACTATCGGTCGCTAGGTAGTATTTAGCCTTAGCAGATGGTCCTGCCAGATTCATACGGGATTTCACGTGTCCCGCACTACTCGGGGTTGGTCTCGGAGAGACGCGCGTTTAGGCTACGCGACTATCACGCTCTGTGGTCAGCTTTCCCAAACTGTTCACCTACGCGCGTCTTTTGTAACTACGTGTGAGACGCCCCACAACCCCGCCAGGTAAACCTGACGGTTTAGGCTCTTCCGCGTTCGCTCGCCGCTACTGACGGAATCACTATTGTTTTCTCTTCCTCCGGCTACTTAGATGTTTCAGTTCACCGGGTCTGCCTTCTCGTACCCTATGGATTCAGATACGGATACCATCCCATTACAGATGGTGGGTTCCCCCATTCGGAGATCCCCGGATCAAAGCGTGCTTACCGCTCCCCGAGGCTTATCGCAGTTCGCTGCGTCCTTCTTCGGCTCCTAGCGCCAAGGCATCCACCGTGTGCCCTTAGTAACTTAACCACGTTTGGTTCGTACTAA
>NZ_JAFLPN010000094.1:0-1755 GCF_029870785.1 Brevibacillus sp. AY1 | reverse complement strand
GGGTGGATTGATTTTTGCCATGGTGGTCAATTTTTTGATGAGCACGGTGGTCAACATTTTGATTGACATTCACAGATGTACATAACATGAATAGAATTATGATTGTTGACGACGCAGCATTTATGAGGACCATGTTAAAGGACAGCATAACCAAAGCAGGTTATGAAGTCGTAGGTGAAGGAAAAGATGGGGAAGAAGCCGTTAAGCTGTATAAGCAACTTAGACCCGATCTTGTTACGATGGACATCACTATGCCGGGCATGGACGGAATAGCTGCTGTGAAAGAGATTCGGGCATTTGATCCGAAGGCAAAGGTGATTATGTGCTCTGCAATGGGACAGCAAGCGATGGTAGTTGAGGCATTGAAAGCAGGAGCAAAAGACTTTCTTGTAAAGCCATTCATCTATGATCGCGTTAAGGATTCGATTGAAAAGGTATTGGGATTGTAATTTATGTGCCTGAAACGATGGGAATTTTAGGATTTTACAACTGATGTTCATAAGTCAGATGGATTCTGGTACATCTTTGATATATCACATTCAGCAGCAAAGCTAAGCTGTTGCCTCCTTAGGACACCTTCGACTAAGAGGCTGATTGCTGTTTTTAGCAAGTAAGAAATGTAGCAAATGGAAATTAAAATGTACCATTTTCCAACCCCTAAATTATTTTCCGTGTAGTAACGATTCTATGTATTGATGGCATTCAAGATTAAAGACAATCAAATGAGAATAAATGAGAGTGATGAATAAACGATCAATAACTGTCTCTGTCAAAATTGGAACACCAAATATATGATTCCATTGGCGAATTGTAAATTGGTCGTAATAATAATGATCTTTTCTTTCGTAGCACATGGAGATAAGCTGGAAAGGTGGCTAGACAGGTCGGCATGCTAACACCAGAGGGTGATAACGGGTAAAATAGAAAAAGGGTAGAAAGACCATTTTTACTTCAGGAATCACCGATTAATGAATCGTGGAGGAATTAAGATATGGATAACCGAAGTTGTAGAGTTGAAAACTGTCAAGGTAAGTATTATGCCAAGGGATTTTGTGCGAAGCATTACCAAAAAAATCGCATGAAACAAAAAGAAGTACCAAGTTCAAGTGCTTTTATTGAAACTGCTGCTACAATTGATATACCCGCTTCGACCGATCGTGTTTGCAAAGTTCCTGGCTGTCAGAATAAGTACGTCGCAAAAGGGTACTGCGCCAATCACTATCAGAAGCATCGTCTTAATGCCATACCTGAGCAAGAAAAGCCAGCTCCCGAGCAAGAAAGGCAGACAATCGGTCGATTTACAGGTATGGTAAGGGAACTTGACTCTTTGGGGCGAATCGTTTTGCCGGTTGAACTTCGGCGCCGTCTAGACATTGAGGTGTCAGATGGTTTGGAGATTTTCAAAGATGGGGAATTGATTATTCTCAGAAAGTATTCTCCAGGCTGCATCTTTTGCGGTAATGTCATGAACGATACCGTTTATTTTAAGGGTAAAATCGTTTGTAGGGAATGCATGAACAACAGTAAAGTTGATAGTTGAAACGTGCTTCAGTAGCTGAGAAATAGCTGCGGGTGCATGTTCTTTTTTGTCTTTCCGTCCATAAATTGTTCCGGGAAAGTTCCCAGAGTAGTAACTATTAAGCGTCTGTTTAAGAGAAGGAGTGGATGTGGTAACTTTCACACAAAGACCTGTTGCTGTCTTTTCTCAACGCGACGCTAAAGCCGGAGGAAGGAAGTCAACTCAAGGAGATTACA
>NZ_JAFLPN010000093.1:0-1934 GCF_029870785.1 Brevibacillus sp. AY1 | reverse complement strand
GGTGGATTGATTTTTGCCATGGTGGTCAATTTTTTGATGAGCACGGTGGTCAACATTTTGATTGACATTCACATCTGGATTACTTGGGTTGTTTCCTAAATCGCATGGACACAGAATTTGACTATCTATTTGATGTTCTGCATACCTTCGATTTCCGTCACTTTTGGCGCTGACGGTTTGCATTTTGGTTTGCAAGTAAGAAGCCCTTCTCAATCCGAGATGGCTACTTACATTGGCGAAAACAAGAAAATTGATTTCTTATAGAATTATCTAATAAAGAGTATGAATTTATTCCCATCTGTAATCATATACGTCATTCGGTACTACTAGTTCTACTCCGTTAATAACAACAGTATTATTATCTACCCAACGAATCTCTACAGAATGTTGATTATTTTTAAAGTAAATATTCTTAGTTCTATTGTGTTCCTTGTTGAAAATTAATTCCGCAACCACTGAATAAGATGTTGTTGCCCCGGAATCTGATAAATATGCTTTAACAGTATAAAAACCATTTGGAGAGATTTTTTCCTCAATCATTAAACTCTTGGGTAGCCTATTTATATCAAAGAACATCCAGTAAACCCCATAACCTAAAACACCGAATAATATTACTGTAAATCCTGTTAATAATATATACACCTTTCTCTTAATCCTTTTTGCCTCAATACCACTTCTCAATTCTTGTTTGTCCATTTTTCATTACCTCCCTTGTATCTGCGTTTCTCGTAACTCCTTTTCCATCTCTGATCTACCTATTTTTCCCCTTAGATATGAATATTTCATCATTCATTTTTGTTATAAAAGTCAGCATGATCGAATTGTACTGTCAGATATTTATTTGCAAATTTCCAAAAATGGGACCGTAAAAAACTTAAGTGGTTATAAATTTTTCAAGCTGCTTTTAGTTTTTTTGGATGTGACAAAAAGGGTAGATGTGAGTAGTACAATGGCAGGCAAATAATCATGAGTAGTTAATCTGAATACCCGAGACACACATGTTATCACCCCCATAATAGACTTTAAATAAAGGGTTGCTTCTCTTTATTCTAATTTGCTCGTCCATTTTAGCTGTAATATCGTCGAAAATCATCCTTAGCATATCTACTCTCACAACCATACAAAAGATGATGCCAACACGCCGCCATGCTATCGAAAAATTCACTTTACCTGTAGCTCGGAGTAATGGAACTTCAAGTTATCGCTGTCAACGACGCAATACATCAATTTGAATCCCATTAGCATCCGTTTTGATTCCATGATTTCAAACGTTTTTCTACAACATCCTTGGAGAACATTCAAAGTGACAACCTCCATTCCTTGGAAATTGGCTGGACAATCGAAAAACTTCTCCATTTCTGGGTATAGTCCCTTTTTATATCTGAAATTCCTTCTGTTTCAAAAGCTCTAGTTAACGAAAAATGCTCACTATGGAACATAGTAAGAATTATCACTAGCGTTGCATAAAAAATGTGTTTGTGACTTGTCGAAGTATTCTGAATGAAATCTTCAGCTTCCCAACCAAAAACGACAGCAACCAAGCAAAAGGTAGCTCTATTGGTAGTTTTATACATTTATTGCATTAGTGACAACGACAACCAACACCTAATTCCTTTTCTGTCGCCCTCTTGATGTTCGTTTGGACTGGTAATTCATTCTACCAATCCATTGTTCAAACGTTTGCCAGAGAAATACTTTGAGCCATCTGCTGATTTGCAACAAGCTGTGCTGACTGTTCTGTTCCAGTTTGACAAGGAGCAACAAACAGTAGGCAATGAGCGCGAGAAACACCTGGTTTCGCACTGCATTTTCACTCGTTCCGTAGAAGTTCTTGATCTTTACATGCTGTTTGATCCATTTGATTTGCCAACGCCAACGATAGATGTCGCTTAGTTCTTCTGCTTCCAGGTCGAATCGATTCGTAATGATTCGAA
>NZ_JAFLPN010000092.1:0-2020 GCF_029870785.1 Brevibacillus sp. AY1 | reverse complement strand
TGTGAATGCTAATCTAATAATTGACCACCTAGTGGTACATCGCTCATAAAAAAGTTGACCACCTGAGCACCTCTTTCCTGTATCTTGTAGTTGTCTAGACAACAAGATATAGGAGGAAAGGAAATGCTTCAGATGGGTAATTATGAGTTTATCAGGAAACAACACTTTCTGCTAGGGAAGTCGATTCGTCAAATTTCTCGCGAAACTGGCTACTCTCGTCAAGTGATACGAAAAGCCTTGACATCAACGGAAATCCCTGTATATCAGCTTTCAAAACCGAAACCGAAGCCAGTCATTTATTTTGTCAAGCCCATCATCTTGGAATGGCTGCGTCAAGATGAACAAGCTCCCCCGAAGCAGCGTCATACTGCCAAACGTATTTACCAGAGACTCGTTGACGAACATGGATTCACCGGCGGTGAATCTACCGTACGACGATACGTCCGAGAGTTGCGGGTTTCTCCTCCTAAAGCATTTGTCCCTCTCGATTTCCCGCCAGGGCGATTTGCTCAATTTGACTGGGGTGAGGTTACGGTTCATTTACAAGGGAAACAAGTGAAGGTTCAAGTTTTTTGTATGCGTTGCACATACAGCAGAAAGATTTTCATCAAGACATTTGCTCATCAGAAGCAAGAGGCTCTTCTCCAAGGTCATGTAGATGCTTTTGAATTTTTCGGTGCAGTTCCCCAAGTCATCACATACGACAACCTGACAACAGCCGTTAAGAAGGTATTGGAAGGCAAAAATCGCGAGGAACAAGAGCGATTTATTCAGCTACGTGCGCACTACCTGTTTGAAAGCTATTTCTGTGATCCGGGAAAAGGGCATCAAAAAGGCCAAGTGGAGAACCTCGTACAGTTTGCCCAGAGGCAATTTTTTACACCTGTGCCTAGTGTTTCTTCTCTGGAGGAGCTAAATCAAATCCTCCTCGAAAAATGTATCTCTTACGAGAATACAACCGTTCCCCGGTCTTCCCTAACGGTTGGAGAAGCATTTGTTCAAGAGTTGCCCATCATGCTTCCATTGCCTCCACGGCCATTGGATTGTTTCCGTGTTGTACCCGTGAAAAGCAATACGCTATCCATGATCCACATTGAAAAAAATGCCTATTCCGTCCCGGTTTCCTATGCATCGACCCAACTTACTTGCCGAGTATTTGCTGAAAAAATTGAAGTGTATCACGGAAAAAGCCTGATTGCGACGCATGAGCGGTGCTTGGAAAAAGGAAAGGAGATTTTGCAATACGATCATTATCTGGATTTACTTCTTATTCGCCCAGGAGCAGTTCTTTATGCTAGACCATTGCATCAGGCAGGATTACCCGCCATTTACCAAAAGTTCTTGGACAAGTGCCGTAACCGACCAGGAGGGATGAAGGAGTTCGTTCGACTCTTGCTTTTGCACCGTGAATTCGATACTTCTCTCGTCGAAGAAGCACTGGGGGAGGCCTGCCAAAAAGGGATGTTCCAGTATGATGCCGTAAGGCAATTATTGCTTCAGCGAACATTGCCGGAACACCGTTTGCCCCAACTCTCGTTGGCGGAGGATAGCTCTGTTCCACGTATTCAGGTAAAGGCCCCAGATCTTAGCCAGTACAATCGTTTGTTACAGAAAAGGAGTGTGGTTCATTGAGTACGAGTTTCCTGCTTGAAACCTACGCGAAACGCCTTCGCTTACCTGCGATTAAACGTGTCTATAAGGAAATCGCCCATGATGCTGCTGAACGGCAAATTCCTTACGAGGAGTTCCTCTTAGCCCTACTAGAGCAAGAAGTTCAGCAAAGGGATGCTAACCAAATCGCGAGTCGCATCAAGCACGCCAAATTCCCTTACATGAAAACGCTCGATCAATTTGAATTCTCGGCGATTCCGTCCCTGAATAAGCCCAAATTGCTTCAACTGGCTCGTTGTGAGTACATCGAAAAGGCAGAGAACATCATGTTTATCGGAAACTCTGGCACTGGCAAAACTCATCTCTCCATTGCACTCGGGAAGGAAGCTTGCCATCATGGCTATTCCGT
>NZ_JAFLPN010000091.1:0-2242 GCF_029870785.1 Brevibacillus sp. AY1 | reverse complement strand
TCCATCACCTAAACATTTACTTTGCCGATCCATACTCTTCCTGGCAACGTGGCACCAATGAGAATTCCAATGGAAATAAAACCAGAAGACATTCCTTCTTTTACAAGAGATGAATTACAGGCAATAGATTGGTATCCTTTTGAGGTTGATAGTGTTTGGAAAATCTACAACTCTTTCGACCGTAGTATCCTTAAAGTAGCTGCATATTTTTACCCAACCTTCGATCGTTTCCTTTCACACGATGAGCAGGTTGAGAAGTATGAATGGACCGATCAAACCGTACAGAATACGCTTAAAAAGCTATCGCCAGATCAATTGACTCAGTTGAGAGAGTATATACCCTTTATCTTGGATTATTACAATGCGGGAAAAAAAGAACCCCAAAAACTACCTAGTTCGTCTCTATCAACCAGTGTACCAGACGCCATGTACGACTCAGATGGTTTAACGTACAACTACAAGCGACCAAACACGGATAGTCCGGTTGACGAATTGTATAAGACAGCAAACATAAAAGAGAGCGATTTGCATTTAGATGGGAAACATGGGATGGATGTGACTATTGAAAGAAGATATTCGTCACTAAATTCTAATACGAATGATATCTATTACAGTTCAGGCGGAACCAATAAAAGGACGTCTTTTTCAAACTATCAAGACGAATACTTCATGCCGCATGGATGGAAATTAAATCTTCCCAAGTTTGAAGAAATTGATAAAACCAACGTGCGTTGTTCTTATAGAGAAGAACGACTTGATTATTACTGTTCGAACAAGAACGAAGGAAAGAGATATGTTTTCACGTTAGATGACGGCTCAGTATTAGAATCCTCGACGACAACCGGGACTTGGGTTAATACTCCTTATGAGGGAGCGAAAATGCAAGGGTATGGACAGGGTTCAATGGAAAATGGAATCAAAGATATCGTTACGCTTTATGTAAATGGCTTTATCTATGAGTTCCAAATTGAAAATAGTGGCGGTGAAGATGTAAGATATACGCATGTCATCACAAAGAAAAACGTCTATGGAGATCAGATTACTTATCGAATACCAGAAGATCATAGTAAAAATATTCAAATTATAGATACTGTAGGTCGACTTATTGAGTTGAAAAAGAATACCTCTAATGTCGTAACGCATGTTTATGTTTATGAGAATAATGCTAAGACAAAACTACTTAAGCATACTGAATACGCTTGGAATACAACTTCAAATACAGACAGAATCATTGAGCATGCAGTAAATGGGACTGAAAGCAAAATCATTGCTGAGTACAATTATCATGATTCGAGTTTGTACGGCAAAGCAGAGTTTAATTTAAAGCCTATCTATTATCTTCCGTCAACAAACAAAGAGATTCCTTTAGATTATAACGGAATAGAGACTTCGACTTACACCAATGACGACCTGACTAAACGCGGAACCTATTATTACAAATTGTTAAAGCAAGTGAAGTACCCAGTGGAAGGCTTGTCCATGACGTATTCCTATAGTCCCTATAATTCAGAAGAACCGGATTTTCTGAAACGAGGAGTTGTAAGACTCTATCATGATGATGAGAAACTGACCTATTCCAGTTATCATCCCGTGACATCTGTCAACTTCCGGTTCGCAAAGACATCTCATCCCGACGATAGTAGCTCAGGAACATATTCCCATACCGTGTACTATCCACAAAAAACGCAAGAAATCTGGACGACTCAGAAAGATAAATCGGTCCGTTTAAAAAACCAGTCTGCTCGTGATGGGGCAAAGATTGTTACGAATACCATCCAAACAAGTCTGCCTAACTTCGAAAAAACCTTTGTCGTAAACGAAGATAAGAACTTTTTACTACAATCGGAAAAGAAATATATCGGAAATGGGAGTATGGAAGACTCTATTTTAGGAGAATTATCGGTATCGGAAAACGGAACTGATTATCTGTATACACCCGTTTCATATACGAGTTATATGTACCTGGGACGAGGGACAAAGCCACAATACACATTTACTTTTTTAGGACAACCTGACTCTATGACACAAGATAAAGACGTTTATCAATTCTTATTGGAGCCAGATCCTAATCGCTTGTCAAAGGTAAAGTCCCGTTTGTCCAAATATGCCCAATTTGCGCAATATACGTACAACAATTACGGGGACTTAACCAAAGAAGTAGATCCAAAAGGCGTAAGCGTCAAATAGCCCACACCTTGTCGCCAAGATGTGGGCTGATCTATGCTGGAATCAAGATTTGAAC
>NZ_JAFLPN010000090.1:0-2267 GCF_029870785.1 Brevibacillus sp. AY1 | reverse complement strand
CGTGGTGAAAACCGGCTTTTTTGTGCTTCAAAACTCCTTAGCGTTGTAAATCCGCGTTTTGCTGACGGTACCCCTCCTACTGTTCATTGAAAATAAAGTGTTAGACTGAAAAATAAAGTGTTAGACCGTGAAAATAAAGTTGTAGTCTGATCGCGAGCAAAGCTAACGGGCAGAACCCTTCAACAGCACCCTTCCGATAGCTTTCTATATAATGCTGAATCTAGGTACATTCCCTAAGTATATTTCATAAGATAATTTGAAAAATGCGCGAAGGGAATGAAAAAAATGTACAATGTTCCTTATATGTATCCATATCCATATCCATATCATGTAAATGTACCAATGTATAACTATGGAGGACAGAATGTTTACAGGACTATGCCTCCTGATACATGGCATGATAATCGATTGGTTTTTCAGTTGAAAGATTATGGACCTGAACCGTTTGTAGTTAATATCAATCAGGCTTCGAAGCAAAACAGTACGTATCGTACCGCTTTATGGACAGGAAATCATTTGCAAGTTACATTGATGAGTATTAACGTTGGCGAAGATATCGGGTTGGAAATTCACCCTAACGTTGACCAATTCCTTCGTATTGAACAAGGTCAAGGGATTGTTCAAATGGGCAAGAGTAAAAATAATTTAAGCTTTGTAAGAAAAGTCTCTGATGACTTTGCCATTGTGGTACCCGCTGGAACATGGCACAATGTAACTAATACAGGCAATATCCCGCTAAAACTTTATTCGATATATGCACCTCCACACCATCCACATGGTACTGTACATGTAACTAAAGCTGATGCTATGGCAGCCGAATAATAATTACTGTGAGTAATAAATTATAATTTTTTACACCCAAGGAATGAACAACATATCCTTGTTGTTGCTGAACGGGGTACCGCCAACAATATGCGGATTTTGTACGCTAAGACCTGGTTGACAGAAAAAACGCCGGTATCCTGTACGCTAAGGATTACCGGCTTCGATTTTTCCTTGAATAAGTGGTAACAATGAGTTTAAGCTGGCATTTCGCTTCTGATCGAATGTGTACTCACCAAGAAAGTTGATATGTTCCCATCCCAACGGCGAAATGTGGTTTAACAGATTTTCCTGAAGCGATCCCTTTTGCTTCAGGAGTTTCGTCGCTTGTGTAAGATAAACTGTATTCCAGACACTAATTGCATTGATGAGAATATTCAATGCGCTGGCACGCTGGAGTTGATCTTGTAAGGCACGCTCACGTAATTCTCCACGTTTTCCAAAAAAGAGTGCTCTGGCAAGAGCATTCATTGCCTCGCCTTTATTTAGACCACGCTGTATGCGACGTCGCATCGATTCGCTAGAGATGTAATCCAGAATAAAGATCGTCTTCTCGATCCGTCCCATTTCCCGTAGAGCTGTAGCTAAACTATTTTGTCTTGCATAAGAACCGAGTTTACCCATGATAAGAGATCCAGAAACTTTTCCTTCTCGAATAGAATGCGCCAGGCGTAAAACATCATCATAGTTCTCCTGAATAATCTTTGTATTGATCCGACCGCGTAGTAGGTTTTCTATCTTTGGAAACTCGCCTGCCTTATCAAAAGAATATAACCTGGAATCAGACAAATCCCGAAGCCGTGGAGCAAACCGGAATCCGAGCAAATGACTTAAACCAAAGATTTGATCAGTGTAGCCGGCCGTATCCGTATAATGTTCTTCAATAGACAGCTCAGATTCATGATGCAAAAGGCCATCGATGACATGCACCGCGTCACGAGCGTTCGTATTGATTACTTTCGTATAGAATGATGAAAATTGATCGCTGACGAATCGATAAATTGTTGTTCCTTTTCCTGAGCCATAATGTGGGTTCGCATCAGCATGTAGTGTCGAAACACCTACCTGAACACGCATGCCATCTGATGAAGATGTGCTGCCGTCTCCCCAATAAGAAGCTAATGCCAACTTGTGATGAAAGTTTACCAGAGTGGCCTGTGCCCGATTCATGGCATCTTCATACATTCTCCATTGAGCTACGTTTGCCATTTGATGATATGAAATACCTGGAGTAGCCTCAGCCATTTTTGTCAGCCCTATGTTCGTCCCCATTGCCATGAGAGTGGCCATTATAATTGTTCTTTCTTCGGCTTTAGGTGGACGGCCAGTAGAAGCATGAACAAACATTTCATCAAATCCAGTCCAGTTGGCCACATCCATAAGTAAGTCGGTTAATTTGATACGGGGCAGCATGTCATAAAGAGATAAACTGAACGATCGGGCTT
>NZ_JAFLPN010000009.1:0-131258 GCF_029870785.1 Brevibacillus sp. AY1 | reverse complement strand
TGCACTTATACTATCTTCCGCTAATCTTTTTAGCGCTTTAGCGCACTTAAACTTTCCGATAGTATAAAAAAACCTCTACCGAAGCCTCCTCAGTGAGGAGCGACCGCGTTTTGCGGAAAGTTTTTATGCGCTCCAGAATTTATAAGCGACGCTTATAAATTCCTATACGTTGAAAAAGGGACAAGGCATCTGCGCTTGTCCCTTTTATTTGTCATAAAAAATGATCAGGTCAAATCATGAAAAAAACGCAAAATCTCATCGATCGTCTCGCGTGGGCTCGTCACCATCAGCACTTGTCCCCTCTTTTTCCCAGCGTTTTACCTGCTCAAAAACGGAATGTCTCACAATCCCACTCCCTCCAATCGAAAACACGCCGCCGTGCACGAAATCTCATGCACAAGCAGCGTGTCTACACAAGCTTTATGAGGATTATGCTTTTGGAAGTTCAAACGAGCTTTTCAGGGAAACAATCCGGTTAAAGACCAGCTTGTCCGCGGTTGTATGCTTCGTATCTACGTTGAAGTACCCATGACGGAAAAACTGGAACTTGTCTTGTGGCTTTGCTTCCTTCATGTTCGGCTCCACAAAGCCTTGCACGATTTCCAGCGAGTTCGGATTGATGTTGTCCAAAAACGTGCCTTCCTGATCTTCTTCCTCGTCCAAAATCAATGGCTCGTACAGACGGAATTCCGCAGGAACCGCTTGTGTCGCTTCCACCCAGTGGATGGTTCCTTTTACCTTGCGCCCAGTAAAGCCGCTGCCGCTCTTGGTTTCCGGGTCATAAGTGCAGTGAATTTCCACAACGTTGCCTGCCTCATCCTTGATCACATCATTGCACTTGATGAAATAGGCGTGCTTCAGTCGAACTTCATTGCCTGGGAACAGACGGAAGTACTTGCTTGGCGGATTTTCCATGAAATCATCCTGCTCGATGTAAATCTCGCGGGAGAACGGAATTTGTCTCATGCCCATTTCCTCGTTCTCCGGATTGATTTCCGCGTCCAGCATTTCCACTTGCCCTTCTGGGTAGTTCGTGATAACCACCTTCAACGGGTTGAGTACGGCCATCGTACGAGGGGCCTTCAGCTTGAGATCCTCGCGAATGAAGTGCTCCAGCATTTTGGAATCAACTGTACTGTTGCTGCGTGCAACCCCGATTTCACGGGCAAACGTACGAATCGCTTCCGGTGTGTAGCCGCGTCTGCGAAGTCCTGCGATGGTAGGCATCCGTGGATCGTCCCAGCCATCTACTACATTTTCGTCGACCAGTAGCTTCAGCTTCCGCTTGCTCATCACGGTATTGTTCAGGTTCAGCCGGGCAAATTCGTATTGATGCGGTTCGCTCTCCATCTCGCACTCTTGGATCACCCAGTCATACAGCGGACGGTGATCTTCGAACTCAAGTGAACAGAGGGAGTGCGTGACACCTTCAATCGCATCCCCCAGCGGATGGGCAAAATCGTACATCGGATAGATGCACCAGGCATCGCCCGTATTGTGATGATGCGTGTGCGAGATACGGTAGAGAACCGGATCACGCATATTGTAGTTGGGAGAGGTCATGTCGATCTTGGCGCGAAGAACCTTTTCTCCGTCCTTGAACTCGCCTTTGCGCATCCGGTCGAACAGGTCCAGGTTTTCCTCCACAGAACGGTTGCGAAACGGACTGTCCACGCCTGGCTCTGTCAATGTGCCACGCAGCTTCCGCATCTCTTCTGCGGAGAGATCATCTACGTATGCTTTTCCTTTTTTAATCAGGAGCACCGCTCGGTTGTACATTTCCTCGAAGTAGTTGGAGGCAAAAAACAGCCCGTCCCATTCGAATCCAAGCCACTTCACGTCTTCTTTGATCGCCTCTACAAATTCGATATCTTCCTTGGCGGGATTGGTATCGTCAAAGCGAAGATTCGTTCTTCCATTGAACTCGTCCGCCAGCTCAAAGTTCAGGCAAATCGCCTTTGCATGTCCAATATGAAGGTATCCATTCGGCTCTGGTGGGAACCGGGTAATGACTTCACTGACCTTTCCGTTTTCCAGGTCTTCAATCACGATATTTCGGATAAAAGAGGATGACGCTACCTTGTTTTCCAACTGAAATCAACCTTTCCCTTCACCTTTACACTCCATAATACTTTATTCGGCACGCATAGTTCAACAAAATAGGGCCGTTATCCGGCCCGATTTATTCCCGCTATTCCTACTTCCGCCATTCCGGCTGGCAGTAGAGATGGAGAATAGAATCAATTTCCGCATGCTCCTCTACGATCGCCCGGATCTTCTCCTGATGCTCGGGACGGATCAAATGCTTGAGCGGCTGCTCTACTTTTGGAAAATGTCGGAACGCTGACGCTGCGATGCGATCCCACAGCTGGTAATAACGAAGCAAATCGTCGGGCATTACCCGAGAGCGGGTCGTACCCTCTTCAGGCAAACATTCAAACGGTTCATCCAAATTTAGCGTTCCGTAATCGTCCGTCAGTTCTTCGCCTGGCATAATATCCCTCGCTGCCAGCTCGATATCGTACATCGTCCCCACACAGGTCGCATGAAAGCTGTGATTGACATATCTGGCTTTATCCCAGCAGAGAATGTATTGGCCCAACTGATTCTTAAAGGAGTACTTGTGTACATCCTGTTTTCGCAATGGGTCCAGTCTTTCCACGAAAGACGGCTCCAATACCTGGTCCAGATCATCCAACGCCCAGACGATGGTCCCTTTGGGAATGAATCGGGTAGCAAACACACCGTAGCCAATCTCATCATTGATGTACCGAAGCTCTGTATCGGGATGCATCATGAACATTTCACTCCTTGGCCACTTTGCCTGTAGTTTTTATCATCATAAGCAAATGGCGCTCAGGAGGTGTATGAAAGTCGAGTAAATCCAGCCTAATACTACGGATTAACCAGCAACTGGTTCGCCGGCGACAGACCAGCAGATCGTAACCCGAGGAAAAAGAAAAGCCGCCGGACTTCCCGCTCCGACGGCTTTTTCCTATTTCTAAACAAGCTCCAGCATGCGATCAGGATGGTTCGTACATACCTGTACTTCAGGATGCCACGACATGACGATTTGCATATCTCTTGGCTCGTCGATCGTCCAAGCGATCACCTTGTAGCCCTTTTCCAGCGCCTCGCAAGCGAGCTCTCGGGTCAAATACGGATAGCCCATAGACAGGATATTGGCGCCCGCTGCCTCCAGCTGCTCCAGCATGAGAACAGGACGTCCCAACACAATCAAACCTGTCACAACCTGAGCATCCAGCTGGCGGACCTGACGAATCAGATCGTGGTCAAAGGAAGTGATGTATACCTCATCCTTCATCTCATAGCGCTCCAACAGCTCCAACACTTTCTCTGCTATGCCTGGGTACATGTCACTGGTCGCCTTCAGCTCGATATTGAGCGTGCATCGACCTTTGACAGCTTGCAGAGCTTCTTCCAGCGTAGGAATGTGCTCTCCTGCGAATTTTTCGTCAAACCAGATCCCTGCGTCCAGCTGACGCAGCTCTTCCAGTGTGTGATCCATCACAAGACCGCTTCCTGAGGTCGTCCGATCCAGCGTAAAATCATGGATCAGAACAGGAACGCCATCACGGGAAAGCTGAACATCAATTTCCATCCCGCCGATAGCCGGTTCAGCCAGGGCCAAACGAATCGCTGCCATCGTATTCTCCGGTGCTTTTCCAGACCAGCCGCGATGTGCCATGCAAATGTTCATCTTGATCGCTCCTCATGCTTTCGCGTTATTTTTTCAGCAGCTTTTGCCCTTTTTCATCCGCTTTTTGCAGCGCTTCTTCTACCGTTGCCTGACCCATCACTGCACGTTGAAGCTCGGTCATGATCACTTCCTGCAATTCTTTATAGCCAGGAACCATCGGACGCGGGGAAGCGTACTCCAATTGCTTGACCGCTACCTGGAAGTTCGGTTCTTTTTCATAAGCAGCTTTCATCTCCGCAGATTCCACCGCTTCTGTCGTTACAGGCATATAGCCGGATTCCAGGGAGAATGGTACCGTTTGGGCCGTGTCTGTCATCCAGTTGATAAATTCCCAGGATGCTTTTTTCTCTTCATCAGAAGATTTCGCCAGTACAACCAGGTTGGCTCCACCAGTTGGCGCTCCGTAGTTCTTATTCGCTGGCATGAAAGCAGCCCCTACTTCAAATTTCGCATTTTCCTTCAGTCCGCGCAAGTCACCCGTAGAAGTGAAAATCATCCCTACCTGACCGTTCAGGAAGTCCTGCTTCGCTACATCCCAAGCATTGTACTTTTCACCAGGAGGTGCTTTCATAATTCCTTCTTTCAGCATACTTGTCCAGAAGGCGATAGGTGCTTTCCCTTCTTCACTATTGATCGCCAAAGCTTTGTTGTCTTCCGTCAAAATGCTGCCGCCGCTTTGGAACACGAGCGCTTCGTAGAACCAGATATCGATTGCAGTCGAGAAGCCGTAGGTGCTCGTTTTGTCCCCTTCCTTCTTGGTCAGGGCCTTGGAGAATTCACGCAGCTCTTCCCATGTTTTCGGGCCTTCCGGATCCAGACCTGCTGCTTTCAACATGTCGCGGTTCAGATAAAGTAAAGGTGTCGAGCGGTTAAAGGGGATCGCGTACAGCTTATCCTTCCAGTACGAGTTTCCGAGCAGGCCGGGAATGTACTTGCTCTCCGCACCATTCGTGTACGGACCCAAATCCTCCAATACCTTCGCGTCGGCAAAAGCACCGATGGAACCTACCTCTACCATCGTGACGTCAGGCTGGTTGCCGGCCGATACCGCCGCCAGTACCTTGGAGTGGTTTTCGTAGTAGTTTCCTTGGTAAGCAGCCTTCACCACAATATCCTTATGCGTTTCGTTAAACTTCTTTACCATTTCCTGAATCATTTCCCCGTTGCGTCCGCCAAGCGCATACCAGAAATCGATTTCCACGGGCTTGTCGCTTGCCGGTTGGGCGCTTGCTGTAGTTTGCGCAGGAGCAGCCGTATTCGTCGTACCCTGATTGCCCCCACTTGCTTGTTGATTGGTGCCGCAGCCAGCCAAAATGGCCGTCACACTCAATACACATGCTACCATTGATGCTTGGAACTTTTTCACGAAAATTTCCTCCTTTTTCATGGCGAAACCTCTGCATGTTTTTATGTGCTCGCGAACAGCTTTGACTGCCCGCGTTCTTACTTGGATTGGTAGACAAATGCGTTGATGATATGGCGTTGTGCGAAGAAGAACACGACCAGAATCGGGAATACCAGCATCATGTTCCCTGCCATGATCACATTCCACTGCTTGCCTCCTTCAGCTGCTTTGAGCATCGAGATTCCGATGGGAAGCGTTCTGACGCTGTCGCTATTGGTCATGATCAACGGCCAGAAGTAATCGTTCCAGTGATAGATGAAGCTGAACAGACCGAACGTAACCAGCACGGGCTTGGCGAGCGGCACCATGATCGTCCACATGATTTTCCACTCGGAAGCATTGTCCAGACGAGCTGCCTCGATCACCTCATCAGGAACCTGCATGAAGGACTGCCGAAGCAGGAAGATTCCGAATGCACTCGCTCCAAAAGGCAGGATCAGCGCCCACAGCGTGTCGACCAACCCCCAGTGACTCATCTGTACATAGACCGGCAAAAAGATTACTTGCGATGGAATCATCAGCGCGATCAGGCTGAGGCCGAACAGGGCGTTTTTTCCTTTGAAGCGATACCGGGCAAATGCATATGCTGCCGGCACTCCGATCAGAAACTGCAGGATGAGCGTTCCTACAGCTACGACCAAGCTGTTCCACACATAGGTGAGAAACGGCCCAGAACTCCAGGCTTTGCGGAAATTCTCGACCTGCCAGGATTCTGGCCACCAGCTAGGCGGAAACTGGTACACTTCCGGCATCGTTTTAAAAGCAGTCAGAAACATCCACAAAAACGGGAAGACGAATACGAGTCCTACGCCGATCAACAAGATCCACTCCACCATTTTCAAGGTGGTTCTTCCTACGTGTCCCATACGCTCATCTCCTTTCCTGATTTATTGATAGTGAACGCGTTTACCCATTACCCGGAAATGCAGGAAGGTCAGGATTCCGACCAGCCCCAGCAGGATGACAGAAGCCGCTGAAGCAGCACCGCCGTTGTAGAAGTCCATTCCTTGCTCGTAGATGTAGAACACCAGCATGTTTGTGCTATTGATAGGTCCGCCTTGGGTCATGACGTAAATCGTGTCGAACACCTGAAACGAAGAGACCGTATTGATTACCAGCAGGAAAAACAGCGTGGGCGAAAGCATCGGGATGGTGATTCGCGTCAACGTTCTCCACCAGGGAGATTGATCCAGGTCAGCGGCTTCATAGATGTCTCGCGGAATGCTTTGCATCCCTGCAATGAAGACGAGCGTGTTGTAGCCGACTCCCTTCCAGATGCTGACGAGAATCAGCGATATCATCGCACTCTTGGTCTCAGCCAGCCACGTGTAGCCAGGCAAGCCGACCATTTCCAGCAAGGCGTTCAACAGTCCATACTGCGGGTCCATGAGCCACATCCACAGCATCGCGACAGACACGAGCGAGATGATATGAGGACTGAAGACAGCCGCCTGTATCACGCCGTAGACCTTCGCTTTTTTGTTGAGCCATAGCGCCAGCAAAAAGGAAAGCAAGATGCCTAAAACGACGGTCGAAACGGTGTACACGAGAGAGTTCCATAGGACCTGATGGAAGTCTGACTCCGCCAGTAATGCGCTGTAATTTTCAAATCCGACCCAGTCCATTTCCTCCAGATTCAATAAGGTCCAGTCAAAAAAGGAAAGGTAGATGACATAGGCGATCGGAAACAGAAAGAACAGAAAGAAAAAGGTCAGGGCTGGAGCTACATACAGATAGGGTCGAAGGCGCTCCATCCAGGCCTGCGTGACGCCTGCTCGCACCTGCTGCTTCGTCGGATTGCTTATACCCGAAATTTGCGGAGCGGCTACTGCTTTTCGCATCAAACCATCCCTCCAGCCAGCGTGGGAGCAGGCTTCCCTTCCCGGCGCTGTACGCGATTGCCGCTATCACGGTCGAATTCATAGATATGGGAGTAAGGCACACAAACTTGTACACTCGTTTGCAGCTCTACGGTCTGATCGGTGTCCATCTTGACCACAACGCGACCTTTCCCGGTCTCCACGTAGTAGAGAGAGTCCGCACCCAAAATTTCACGGGAGACAATGCTGCCGCGCAGCGTAATCATCTCATTGGTCGATACAGTTGTGACGGCATCGGACATGATCAAAGCCTTTTCCGGACGAAATCCCCAGAGCTTCCGACTGTCATTTTCTGACGGGATGATGTTCATGGCAGGAGATCCAATGAACTGGGCAACGAATAGATTTTCCGGCTCCTGATACAGATCCATCGGTGCTGCCACCTGCATGATGTTTCCTTCGCTCATCACGACAATCTGATCACCCATCGTCATCGCTTCCACCTGATCATGCGTCACGTAAATGAAGGTGCTACCCAGTTGTTTATGCAGGCTGGTCAGCTCCACGCGCATCTGGTTGCGCAGCTTGGCGTCCAGATTGGACAGCGGTTCGTCCATCAAGAACACCTTTGGTTTTTTCACCATCGCTCGTGCCAGTGCCACACGCTGACGCTGTCCACCTGAGAGCTGGGATGGCTTGCGTTTGAGATACGGGGTCAAACCTACGATTTCCGCGATCTCCTCGACCAATATCTTGCAATCCTTCTTGGAGGTTCCGCGATTGCGCAAACCATAGGCAATGTTGTCGTACACATTCATCGTGGGATAGAGAGCATAGTTTTGAAAAACCATCGCGACATCCCGTTTCCCTGGTGGCAGCTGATTGACCACCTGATCGCCAATCTGGATTTCCCCGCTCGTCACACTTTCCAGGCCGGCAATCATCCGAAGCGTGGTCGACTTCCCGCAGCCAGATGGTCCTACCAGAACGGTAAAGGAACCGTCCGGAATGACCAGATTCACTCCTTTTACCACCGTTTGATTCTGAAAGCCTTTGGTAATCTGGTTCAGTTCCACTCGTGCCATCCCTTATCTCCCTCCTTTGGTTTGGACAGTCAAAAGTTCGGCAACAAACGTGCGAAAATCAGGATAACGGTACGTAGGGATCACGTATTTCCACTCTTCACATCCGTACCATTCCAATACCACGGAAGGCACATCTGCTTCCCAGGCAGCGACTACATCATAACGGCTGTCTCCGATCATCATCGCCTGCTCAGGCTGTTTGCCCATCAGCGTCAAGGCACGCAGCACAGGCTCTGCAGAAGGCTTGCCGCGCATGACATCATCTACCGCCACCACGACATCGAAATAAGAATCGATGCCCGCCAGCTCCAGACCTGCTACTGCAAATTCGCGCTGTTTGTTGGTCACTACACCAAGCTGATATCCAGAAGCCTTCAGCTGCTCCAATCCCTCTTTGACTCCGGGAAACAGTTTGGTATGACGAGCAAGGTTTTCCCGTACGTATGCAAAATAGAGATTCAATACATCCTGTTTGTTCATTTCCCCGGCAGATTCCGCTACAACTGCAAGAAAATCGTCAAAGGATTCTCCAAAGCGTCCGAGCAGATCTTCACGGCTGAACTTGCCAGGTGCGTACCTTTCTGCCGTGAAGGCCACGGCTGCAATCACTGCGTCTCGACTGTCCAGCAATGTACCATCCAAATCAAACAACAGGGCTTGGGACATGGTGTACATTCTCCTTCCATAAAGTGGGGGATCCCACAGAAACTGCGATGGCTCCGCTGTTTAAGGCAATATGCATTTGATCTCGTGTTCGAAGCAGGCCACCGGCTATAATCGGGGTGTCCAGCACCCTTCTGTACTCTTCGATCATTTCGGGCAACAAGGCTGGCATCAGCTCGACAGCAAAAAACCCCATGACATGTCGTTGCCAAAGAACTTCCGAGGAAAGTGCTTGGAAAAGATGTCAGGGGTTTCTCCATGTCTCCACCCTTTTGGGAACATTCACTTGTTACTTCATATGGTAGCTGGTGTACGTTAAGAGGACGTGAAGGAGATGTAAACAAACCTCGTTGGTTTTGTAAAGTGCCGTTTCATCTTCTTTTTCTCATGCGAAGAGATAAAATAGGAATATCGACGTTATGCTAGGAGGGAAATCATGCAGCCGATCTCGCCTGAAAAGGTACAGCCACTATTGACCCAGTTTTTCAATCGCGATGTTTATCTCCATCTGGAAACAACCAATGGCTCCTACGCCGTTCTGCGGGGAGAAAAAACGATTTCTGTCGGTTCTTTTGTGCGCAATGTGGTAGTGCGCTTTGAGCGCGGCATGATCACCGGAAACGGCCCTTATCGTGTCGGCCTGAAGATGGAGCATGGCTGGATCTATGCGGAGGGTCTCACGGATTGGGAGCCTGACAGCTCGGAGCACTGTTTGCTGCTGGCTGGTCACGATGAAGAAGGCCGTCTGACCATTGCCTTCCAACTCAGCGTCACGCCATTCGGCGCGGAAAGCGGGGAAAACGCATGAAGCCACGTGTACTGCTAGTCTTTCCTCACCCAGACGATGAGACGTTTAGCTTGGGCGGAACCATTATCATGCATGCCCAAGCCGGGGCCACGATTACTTATCTATGTGGAACACTGGGAGAAATGGGACGCCAGATGGGCAGTCCGATCACAGCCAACCGAGAGACATTGCCGCAAATTCGCAAGCGGGAGCTGCAGGAGGCATGCCGGCATCTGGGCATAACCGATCTGCGTCTGCTGGGATACCATGACAAAACCGTAGAATTCGAAGACAGACAAGCGATGGCAGACAGGATTTTTCAGGTCGTGCAGGAGATTCAAGCGACAGTCGTCTACACGTATTACCCCGGACATTCGGTTCATCCCGACCACGAGGCGATGGCGGAAGCGACGATCGAGGCACTCCAACGCATTCCTTTGAATGAGCGCCCCACCCTTTATTGTGTTGCCTTTTCCAGTAACCATCTGCAGGTACTGGGCGAGCCAGATGTCGTCGTGGATATTGCCCACGTGGCAGACGGCAAGCTGAATGCCATCAAAGCACACTATACCCAGTCAGCTCGAACACTTGAAAAATACTTGGAAGACGCAAACAATCCGAATGCAGAGCTAAGCCGCTTTTTGAAAACAGAACGGTATTATACGTATCGCTGGACGTAGGGATATGAACAAAACAGACCGGATGTTAGCAATCGTGCTTGAGTTGCAGCGTAAGGAGCTGCTGCGCGCGGAGGATTTGGCAGCGATTTTCGAAACGAGCGTCCGCACCATCTACCGGGATATTCAGGCATTAAGTGAATCAGGCGTTCCGATCATAGGAGCGACTGGAATCGGTTATTCCCTTGTGGACGGCTATTTTTTGCCACCTGTCAACTTCACGGCGGAGGAAGCGGTGACCTTGCTGATCGGCACTGATTGGATCGAACAGCATTTTGATGCCGGATACGGTGCCAAGGCGCAATCATCCCAGAAAAAGATAGAGGCGATTCTTCCCCAAAGTGCGCGTGAAGAAGTCGAACGTATTCGTTCCACGATGAAGCTAGTCACCGCCAACGGCTACCAAATCTCAGACGACGAGCTGAGATTTATGGAGCTGATTCGTAGCGCTCTCATCGAAAAGCGCAAGGTGAGCTTTCATTATGTAAAAAGCCTGCCTGAAGCAGACGGGAATCGCCACAGCTTCCGGGTCGTAGCGCCTTATGGGCTGGTTCTCGTCCAAGGTACATGGACGCTTCTCGCTCATTGTGATCTGCGCAACGAGCTTCGCCATTTCCGTTTGTCTCGAATGAAAGAACTCGCCCTGCTACAGGAAGAGTATTGTCTTCCGGATGATTTTCATTTGGAGCAATACAAACCGCCTGATGACCGGAATATCCAGGTGCGCATCCTCGCAGATACAAGCATCCGCGATAAAATGATGGAAAGCAGAAACTTCTTTATGGAGAAGATCGAGGAGCATCCTGATGGGCTGCTCGTCAGCCTGCGCGTTCGTCACCCCGAAGATTTGTTGAAATGGGTGCTCGGCTGGGGTGGGGATGTCGTGGTCCTCGAGCCGGATTCCCTGCGCAAGCTCGTTCGTGAAGAAGCGCAAAAAATGCTGGAACGCTACTGACATACCGGTGTCAGTAGTGTTTTTTTATACTGGGGCTACCAAAGCAAAAGGAGCTGGCAGTGATGATGAATACACGCGAAATCATAAAGCGAGTGGCTGAGCACTCAGATCTATACCTCCGTGAGGTCGAAGCGCTTTCTATGGAGCGATTGACATGGAAGGAAAGGGACGAGGACTGGTCGCTTGGACAGATGTATTTGCATCTGATCAATACCGCGCTGTACATGCAACTGAATAACGTAGAAACCTGCATCTCAAAAGAACAACACCCCCCTGTTTTGAATGCTGGAAAATCCGAGGTGGGTGAAACCGTATTTTCCCAAGGAGCCATTCCTCCCATCCGCATTCAGGTTCCAGCGTCACCTCAATATACGCCTCCGCAACCAGAGAGCAAAGAGCAAATCGTCAAAGGCTTCCAGACGGTGCTGCAGCGTATGGAGGAAACAGCGCCGCGATTGGATGCCCGTACATCTCTCCATAAAGTGATGCATCCCGGATTCGGTGCGCTGGATGCTAGGGAATGGTTTGCGTTGATTGAAATGCACTACCGTCATCATTTCTTGCAGCAGGAACGGTTGAAAAACGCCTGGACAAGTCTGCAAGCATGAAAGTAGAAAAAAGCCGAAGACCTTCCTCTTGGGAGGTTCTTCGGCTTTTTCGTTCTTCATTCTACCTGATCATATCTCAACCTGAATCACCGCATCGAGTGCAATCGATGCCTCTGCTTCAATCGCTTTGGCCATTTCCTCTGTATGTGGGTTGTAGCTTTCCAAAAGGTCTGCATCCGCGTAGCCGTCTATCGCAAGAATCGAGCCTGCTTTTACACCTCTGAGCGCACAGATCACGAACAGCGCGGAATTTTCCATCTCCACAGCCAGTACACCTGCTTTTTGATACAGCTTGTGCGGGAATTCCAGCACGCCGTTGTAAAAAACATCCAGAGTTAGCGTGATGCCTTCTGCCACCTTGAGATTGGCCTCATGCTTATTCGCCGCCTGTGCCAGTGCTTCGACCACATGGCGGTCCGCCACTGCCGGGAATCCTGCTGGCACCAGCTGGCTGGTTAATCCGTCCTGACGAGCCACCGATGAGCTGATCACCAGACTGCCAGGCGTAATCTCCTTCTGGTACGAACCAGCCGTACCCACGCGAATCATCACCTGTGCGCCGCCCTTTGCCAGTTCCTCGAAGCAGACTGCCGCCCCAGGCGAACCTACGCCATGACTGACTACGGCTACTTCGACGCCTTTCCATGTCCCGGCGTAGCTGTGATATTCCCGGTTTTCCCCGATACTGCGATAATCCGTCAGCTTGGACGCAATCAGCGCTGCTCTTTTCGGATCGCCGCAAACGATAATACGCTTGGGTAGTTGCTCTGGATCTACTTTCAGATTGGTCAGCATCTTAATCAAACTCCTTTTTCTCCCACTCGTCTTCTGGAATCGGCAGGGCTTCACCGGAGAATCGCTCCTCCAGGAATAGATCTCCGTTCATATGAAAGCCGTTTTGTTCCCAGAAGCCAGGCTTGTTTTCCGTGATGAATTCGATCCCACGCAGCCATTTCACACTTTTCCAGAAGTACAGATGCGGAACGACCAGGCGCAAGGGCCAGCCGTGCTTGTCAGTAAGCGGTTCTCCCTCGAATGAATGAGCCAGCAGGACATCATCCCGATCCAGATCGCTCAGAGCCAGATTGGCAGTATAGTCGTGATCGCCGTGAAGCATCACGTATGAGCTGTGTGGCGTAATTCCGATGGCCTGCATGAATTCGCGAAAGCCCACGCCTGTAAACGCATTGTCAAAACGCGACCAGCGCGTGACGCAGTGAATGTCGCGCGTCACGGTCTTCTGCGGCATCGCCAATATATCAGCGTAACGCAGGGTTACTTCCCGGTCCACTTCCCCAAACACACGCAGTGTCCATTGCTCCATGTCGTATTCCGGGACATCCCCTTCATGCAAAATAGGGAATCGCTCCGTCAGTACTTGCCCAGGCGGCAATCGTCTTGCCAGCGCCGGGTCTACTGCTGGAACCTTCATTCGTTTGATGCGATCTGCTTTGTTCATGCTGTTCCTTCCTCCTTTTTCCTGTCACGATCAACGAGCGCTTTGCTGATTGCTGCTGGCTCCTCCGTTCTTGTCTTTCAGGAAGAACATCGCCACAATCGTCAGAACATACGGCAGCATGGACGTAAATTGTGTCGGCAACGAAAAGCCTTGCAGGCGTATGCTAAGTGCATCCATAAAACCAAACAACAAGCTCGATGCCAGGATGCCGAGTGGATGGGACTGTCCCATCATCATGGCTACCAGCGCGATAAAGCCGCGACCAGCCGTCATCCCTTCCGTAAACATCGTCACCTGTCCCAGGGAAAGCTGTGCGCCTGCTACACCGCAGAGGACGCCGCAAAGAAGAATCGCCATCACCTGCAAACGAGTTGTTTTCAACCCCAGACTGCGCGCTGCGACCGGGTTCATTCCCACCGCGAGAACGCGGAAGCCGGTAACGGTACGATAAAAGAAGATATAGAGCAGAATCGACGCCAGGAACGCCAGATAGACCAATGGCGAGTGACCGGAAACGATTTCCCCCAAGACTGGGATATCGTGAATGAGCGGGATCTCCAGACGCGGCAGGCCAGCCATGTCCTTGTCGTAGAAAGCTCCCTTCACATCAAAGACTGCACGCAGGGCAAAGGTCGTAAGTCCCAATGCCAAAAAGTTGATGGCCACACCAACGACAATCTCATTCGCCTTCAACCCAATCGTCATGTAGGAAAATAACAGAGAGAACAGCACGCTGGCCGCAGCCGCGAACAAAACCGCCAGAAACAAACTCCCGGTAAAATGATTCCCGACGATCGCGGCAAATGCGCCAACCAGCACCAGGCCTTCCAAGCCGACGTTAAAAATACCGACACGTGAGCAGAGCGCTCCGCCCAGAGCAGCCAACAAAATCGGCGTCACCATGCGGATCGTCGAACTAACGAGGGACCAATCAAGCCACTCCATGCGATTCTCCCCCTTTCTTCTTCCGCTGTTTCCACCAGCTGTAGCTGAATCTTGCGGAAATGAACAGGATAAGCACCGCTTGAATCACGCTCGCCAGCTCCAACGGAACCTCGGTATTCCTCTCCACGCCCATCGCCCCTGTCTGAAAGGCAGCGAGCAGAATCGACGTAAAAATCACTCCGATCGGATTGGAATTCGCGAGCAAGGTCGCCATCAGTCCTGTCCAAGCGAAATTGGGTACGGTCAAGGCTCCATCTACAAAGCGGTAATGAGCGCCGAGCACCTCTACTGTCCCCGCCAACCCCGCAAACGCGCCGCTGGCAAACATTCCGGTCAGCATGACCTTGATTCGGTGAATCCCACCGTACTGGGCAAAAAACGGGTTGTGACCGAGCATTTTCACTTCATAGCCAAACGGTGTAAAACGAATGACCCAAAACAACAGCAATGCTGCTACAATCGCGATGATAAAGCCGCTATGCACACTCATTCCCGCGAACAGCTTAGGCAGCCACGCGCCTTTCTCCAGCATGACGGTCTGAGCCAGTGCAGCGGAACCGCTTTTATCCTGAAAGGGATCGCTGACCAGATAGCTGGCAAACAACACCGCGATATAGTTCAGCAATAACGTGGAAATCAACAAAGGAATGCGGAATTTGGCTTCCATGTACCCGGCCATGAGCGACCACAGACCGCCAGCCACAATCCCGGTAACCAACGCTGCCAGTATCTTCACGATTCCCGGTGCAGGCAGGTAGATCGCTACCAGTGTCGCGCTGATAGCCCCGAGAACCATCTGGCCCTCTGCCCCCAGGTTAAAAACCCCTGCACGGAAAGCCAGGGCAAGACCGAGAGCGATCAGCATAATCGGCGTTGCACGAGCCAATGTGGAAGAAAAGAAATAAAAATTACCGAAAGCCCCTTTCCACATTTCCTGATACGTGCCGATAATCGACTCCCCTACTGCAGCAATCACCAGCGCCCCGGTTAGCAAGCCGATGATGACGGCCAAAAGCGGTTGAACCAGTGACTTACACAGCTCTTTGACTGCTACCATGAACGCTTCCTCCTGCCATCAGCACGCTGATTTTTTCTTCTGTCGCCTCTGCACGGGACAGCTCTCCTGCGATCCGTCCCTTGTACATGACCAGGATTCTGTCGGATAAAGCCATGATTTCCGAAAGCTCTGAAGAAACGAGCAGAATACCGTCTCCGCTGTTTCTCTTTTCAATCAAAGCTTGATGGATGTACTCCATCGCGCCAATATCGACACCACGTGTCGGTTCTGCGGCCATCAAAAACGGGGTCTCGTGCCCCAGCTCTCGAGCGACGATCAGCTTTTGCAGGTTACCCCCAGAGAGATTGCCTGCCTGTTCATTCAATTGCTTGGAACCCGTCTTGATCGCAAACCGGTTGACCCATTCCTGTACGACCCGGCGGAAGGCATCACGTAAAATCACTCCGCGACGATAGTAAGCCGGTTTTCGCTGGTAGCCCATCAGTGCGTTTTCTTCCACGCTCTCCTGCTTCGCGGTCCCCCATAAATAACGGTCTTCCGGGATGTGGGAAAGTCCTGTTTCACGTACCTTGGCTACCGATTGATTGGTCACATCAACACCCGACAATCGGATGGTACCATCCTGGATGTTCCGAAGGCCGCTAATCGCTTGCAGCAACTCGGACTGTCCATTGCCAGAAACCCCGGCAATCCCCACAATTTCTCCGTGATGAACGGTGAAGCTCACCTGGTCCAACAGCGACTGTTTATCGCGGACCGTCAGATTTTCCACCTGCAGCAAAGGCTTGCCATCCAGCGGGAGCCTTTCACTCAATTGCTGCAGCTCCCGTCCGACCATCAGGCGTGCCAGATCGTCCACATTGGTCTGATCCTTGGCTACGCTCCCTGTCACCTTTCCTCCGCGCAGCACGGTGATTCGATCGGCTACTTCCATCACTTCCTGGAGCTTGTGCGTGATCAATATAACGCTTTTCCCGCTCTCCGCGAGATTACGGATAGTTTGCAGCAAGTCTTTTACCTCAAGTGGTGTCAAAACTGCTGTCGGTTCATCCAAAACGATGATGTCTGCGCCCTGGTACAATACCTTGAGAATCTCCACCCGCTGTTGCTCTCCAATCGAGCAATTCGCGACAAGAGCCTGCGGGTTTACAGGAATGCGGTACTGCTCACTCAGTTCGCGCACCTTGGCTGCCGCATCTTTGCGCAGAAAAAAGCCGCTCTTCCTAGGCTCGTAGCCAATTACGATATTTTCTGCCACACTGAACTCGCCAAACAACATGAAGTGCTGATGAACCATGCCAATCCCATGCTGGATCGCGTCGTTCGGACCGCGAAAGGCAACCGGTTTTCCATTCAGCACAATTTCCCCAGATGTGGGCTGTTCCATCCCGTACAGCATCCGCATCAACGTCGTCTTTCCCGCCCCGTTCTCTCCGACGATAGCGTGTACTTCACCTGCACCAAGTGTGATCGACACCTTGTCGTTGGCAGTAAAATCGCCGTACTTCTTGGTCATTTCCCTCATTTCTAATCGGTGGGCCATCGCGATCCCCTCCTTTTGTCATTTCCTCTCCCCATACAACAGCAGACCGACTACAACCGTAGTCGGTCACGCCATTTTCACTGAGCTGTTCGATTAGAACGATTCAGGCACTTTGCGCGTACCCGCCACGATTTCTTCGTTGATTGCCTTTACTTTGTCTACAACCTCTTGTCCAATGAAGGCATGCAGTGGGGTTGCACTGTCGTGTGTGATATAGGTAACGCCCACGCCTTTTTCTTTCAAACCATAGGTAACTACTCCAGGCTGGAATGTACCCTCTACAAAAGATTTCACGGTTTCATAAGCTGCTGCATCTGTACCTTTCAGCTGGGACAATACGATGTGCTCCGGATCGATCACAGTACGGTCTACGTCTTGACCTGCGGTATAGAAGCCTTTTTCCTTGGCTGCTTCAAAAACGCCCAGGTCACCAACAGCAGCAGCGCCGTTGATGAAGTCAGCACCTTGAGAAGCTTGCAGTAATGCCAGCTCCTTCGCCTTTGCCGGGTCGGTGAAGCTGCCCACGTAGTTGACGATGAATTCAGCATTTGGATTGGTGGCTTTCAAGCCTTCAGAAAAACCGCCTGTCCATTTCTTCAACAAAGGGATGTCCATCGCTACGACCATACCTACTTTGTTTGTTTTTGTCGCCAGACCAGCAGCAGCACCCATCAGATAGGCTGCTTCCTGCTCGCGGAAAGTTACGCTGCGAACGTTTGGCAGGTCGATCACGGTATCAATGATCGCGAAGTTGCGATCAGGGTTTTCAGCTGCCACTTTTTTCAGGGCATCCTCGGATTCAAAGGAGGATGTGATGATCAGGTCATATTGTTCAGCTACAGCCACGCGCAGATTTTCTTCAATCGCGCCGTAGTCGGTCGATTCGATCGTTTTCAGTTCAGCACCTAATTCTTCAGCTGCTTTTTTGGCACCATCGTCCATTTGCTGGAAGAATGGGTTTACCCCGATTTTCTCAGGCAGGACCAAAGCGATGCGTTTTTTCACTGCTGGTTCTTCCTTTTGTTCCGCTGGAGCTTGTCCAGAGGCTTGTCCATTGTCTACCGGTGCATTTCCGCCACCAGCGCAACCTGTTGCCAAAACGGCAAATGTCGTTAAAGCCAACCATAACTTCTTCATGATGTCTCCCTCTCTCACACAAATTCTTTCGCGTTTTTGATCTCTAATAGGTAATGTACGTTTTTTTTGGCAAAAAAACAACATTATATGCGTATATTTTCATAAAATATACTAAAAACGTTCGTGTATTCCACCTCTCTCCTTTCAACAAACAAAAAAACTCTTCCTTTTGGGAAGAGTTCGCAGCTATCGCTATCCTCTTCCTCATCTGTCAAAATCCACATTTTGGATTTTGCAGGAATTGGCACCTTGCTGTACATGGTACAGTGGTTGCCGGGCTTCATCGGGCCAGTCCCTCCGCCGCTCTTGATAAGGTAGGTGAATCTATTCGGTTGATACGGATTTAGTTTAACAGACTCTTTGAAAAACGTAAATTATTTTCATCTGGGAATACAGTTTGCGTTATTCCTTGGTTTGGAAGGATTGCTGCAGGCTGTGGGAAAGCTTGTTCAGCTCGCCCAACTCATCTGTTATCTCGCGAACCTTGTACTGCTGGTTCTCCGCGGTTGCGAACAACTCTTCCAGATTGGCTACGGATTCTTCGGTTACGGCGGTAATGGTAGACATCTCGGCTGCCACTTCGCCAGAACGGCTTTTTACCAGGTCCATACTCGTGCGAACATGCTCCGTGGCAGACAGGAACGTTTCCATTCCTGCTCGTACCGCTTCGATCGCAGCGACCGTCTGTACCGCTAGCTCTTTTCCTTTTGCAACCGAGGTTTCCCCATTGCTCATATGGTAGACGGCGTTCTGACTTTCCTGATGAAGCGATTGCAGGATTTGGTTAATTTCCTGTGTAGCAGTGGCACTTTCCTCCGCCAGCTTGCGTACCTCGTCCGCGACTACGGCAAAACCGCGTCCATGCTCACCAGCACGAGCCGACTCGATCGCGGCATTGAGTGCCAGCAGGTTGGTTTGCGATGCGATCTGATTAATGGCCCCGACGATTTCCTCTACACGGTTGGCTTGACGATTCAACTGGTTGATCGTCGCAGAAGCTACATGAACGGCTTGCACGATCTGCTCCATCTGGGTGGACAGCTCATTCATTCTCGCTACGCTTTCGACCAGACGTCTGTTGTTTTGATCCGCCTCGGTCTTCATCATGTTTGCTTTCTCGGTCACCGATACGATTTCCTGGTCGATCTGCTGGACTTCCTCCTCGATCTTCACGGTGGAGTTCGCCTGTGCCTCCATGCCAGTCGCGACTTCCTTGAAGGCGATCATCATATCATCTGTATTTTGTCGGGTTCCCTCAGCGTGCCCGTGTACGTATTGCGAAGTGCGGTCCAACTGTTCCGTCATCAGCTGGATTTGCTCCAGCATCTCTACCAAACGCTGCTCCTTCTCCTCTGCTTCCTGTCTCGCTGCATTCGCTTGCCTCAAAGAAGCTTGTCCAGCCAGACACAAATACGTGAGTGCAATCATCATTACGAAGATCGCGACGACGCGCACGATCAGATTTACTTCAGAGAAATCACCGCTGAACAGATCGTACTGTCTCGTGTAAAAACCGACTCCCGTAGCGATGGCTTGCGTAATGCCGGCAAACACCACCAGCTTCCAATCCAGATAGGCAGCCAAAAATCCCAATACAATAAAAGCAAGAAACGAGACTTCTTCATAAGGGGTAAAGTGATCGAATGAAATCGCATAAAACATAAGTCCAATAGCTACTAGGTAACGAATGATTCGGCTGTCCTTACGAATGAAATAATACGGCGATACAATCAGGGTCACCAGCAGTCCCAGTGAAGTAACGAGCCAGAAGTTCACATCCATTTGATACGCGATCAAGCCTGCCATCCAGAGATGATTCCACAAAATAAAAATCATAAATCCTTCTTTGTTTGTCAGGGTGTTTCGCACTAACTGAATCATGATTCCCCCCCTTTTCCCTCTTACATGTGGTTTTCTTCCCCATTATAGAACGTATGAAACGCAAAATTCATGCGAACTTGTGAAGAATTTGATAAAGAATAGAAATATTTCCAATAAAATAATCACGGCTTTTACTGACCACTTATTCCAGAGCGGAATAGGCTGATAGGAAGCAGAACGTACACAATGAATCCAAAAGGAAGGAACAGATAAACATGGAGCGAAATCAACTGCCTGTCAGTGTCCTGACGCGAACCATAACGCGCCCCCATACGCGGATTTACTATCCACAATTGACCGGTCTGTCCAACCAACAGGCTGAGCAGCAGATTAACAAATCATTGCTGCAAACCGTCAATGGACTGATCCATGAACAGGAACGCGTTCAGATACAGGGAAATACACAGATGCAGGGAAGCTACGAGATCAAAACCAATGAACGAGGCATTTTCAGCGTTACCATGAGCAACTTTGCCTACACGCCGCCGATGGCTCATCCCATGACGTTTCTCGGCTCGCTGACAGCCGATGTACAGACTGGCAAGATCTACAATTTGCGCGAGTTGTTCAAGCCCGGCAGTGATTACGTGAGAATCTTATCTGAAAACATCAAGAAGCAGATCCAGCAAAGACAAATTCCTACCTTGAACCCCTTTACCACGATCTCGCCCGAACAAGACTTTTATGTCGCAGACAAATCGCTGGTCATTTACTTCCAGCTCTATGAATTAAGCCCATACTATGTCGGCTTTCCGATGTTCCCCATCTCTGTGTACGACATCGAAGCCATTGTCGCGGACAATAGCCCGCTCAGCATCCTGTCAGCAGACTGACGATCCGTGAAATCCAGGCAGGATATCCGATTTCAAGAGGGAATATTAGACTCCACTATCCTACAAAAACGGGGGCCCTACTCATGAAAAAATGGCAGACCAAGGATCAGCTAATCCATCTCTTGTGCGGGCTAGTCCAAATTCCCAGCGTTACAGGCTCTACAGCGGAAAAGCTCCTGCCCACCTATCTGATCGAGCAGTTGAACACCCTGCCCTATTTCCAGCGAAACCCCGGTCACGTCCGGGCAACGCCTACAGACGATGGCCGCCTCTTCGTCACCGCACTGGTCAAAAAAGAAGGCGCACGGGACACCGTCATTCTCATCAGCCATTTTGATGTTGTCGACGTAGAGGACTATGGCTCCTGGAAAACGCATGCTTTTGACCCTGAACAGCTTACTTCTCTCTTCCAAGCCCAGCAGCAAGAGCTGCCTTCTGCCGTACAGCGTGATATGGAGACGGGAAACTGGCTTTTCGGACGCGGTACGATGGATATGAAATGCGGCCTCGCCCTGCACATGTCGATGGTGGAAAAGGCTTGTGCTGGCGAGTTTGATGGCAATATCCTGCTCTTGACTGTCCCCGACGAAGAAGTCAACTCCGTCGGAATGCGCGCGGCTGTCCCGGTATTGCTGGAGCTGGCGCAGGAATTTGATTTGCATTACAAGACCGTGCTGAATTCCGAGCCGATGTTCCCCCGTTTCCCCGGCGATCAGAACAAGTATATCTACACCGGTTCCATCGGCAAAGTTCTCCCCGGCTTTCTCTGCTATGGCAAAGAGACGCATGTTGGCGAGCCATTCGCTGGACTGAACGGAAATCTCATGGCCTCTCAGCTGACGTGTGAGCTGGAGCTGAACACCGCTTTTTGTGAGATCGTAGACGGTGAAGCTACTGCTCCGCCTACCAATCTGATACAAAAGGATCTCAAAAAAGAATACTCGGTCCAGATTCCCCATCGCGCGGTCACCCTGTTCAATCTCTTCTTGCTGGAAAAAAAGATGGAGGATGTCGTGGAAAGCTTGCTGGAAGCAGCCACCAACGCAGCTGAGAAAATCAAGCAGGCATACGCCAAGCAGGCCGATCTGTTTGCACAGAACAGTCCATTCACGCCTCGCCCTCTGTCTATCCAGGTCATGACCTATGAAGCACTGCATGCCTACGCGCTTCGTACACATGGCGAAGAAAAGGTGGAGCAGATACTGGGCAGCGTTTTAGCCGAGCGGGGAAGGATGGATGACCGCGACATGACGATTGAGCTGGTGGATCAACTGGCGGCCTTGTGCAAGGAGCTTTCGCCCATGATCATTCTGTTTTTCGCTCCCCCATTCTACCCGGCCGTTTCTTCGCGCCAGCACCCTGTGACTCAGCGAACGGTTGCAGAAATGGAGGCCTATGCACAAGCTCACCACCAGATCGCGTTGATCAGGCAAAGCTACTTCGGCGGCATTTCAGACCTGAGCTACGCAGGCTTGCAGTATCCGGCATCCTCCATGCAGCCGCTCATTCACAATATGCCGATGTGGGACAAAGGCTACTCCATTCCCATGCAGGCTCTGGAAGCTTTTGATGTGCCTGTCTTGAATCTGGGTCCAGTCGGTCGGGATGCTCATCAATGGACGGAAAGACTTGATGTGGACTACGCCTTTGGAACATTGCACGAGATGCTTCAGCACTGTATCCATACACTTCTGAAGGAAGCAAAAACCAGCGAGGTTTCTTAACCTGCTGGTTTTTGCACGCCATTTTCAACTGATTATAATATCGGGGAAAGCAAGCGGGTCAACGACTCTTTGATCCGCATGTGAATCGGTCTGTTCATGTATTCCGCCATGGTCAGTTCCTTGGAATTCTCGAGGTCTCGAAGGAAAAGCTCCTCCAGCTGCTCGGCCATCCCCGTATCGTAGAGAAAAGCATTCGTCTCAAAATTGAGCTTGAAGCTGCGAATATCTACATTGGCTGTTCCGACCGAAGCGATCTGCGTATCCACAACCAGTGTCTTGGCATGCATAAAGCCTTTTTCATACAGGTAACAGCGTACACCGCTCTTCAGCATTTCCCCCAGATAAGAGTGCGTGGCCCAAAACACCATCTTGGAATCGGGAATACCAGGAACCATCAACCGGACATCTACCCCAGACATGGCTGCCATCTTCATCGCTGTCAGGATACTCTCGTCAGGCACGAAGTAAGGGGTCTGTAGGTAAATCTTTTTGCGTGCCTTGTAGATCATTTTCAGATAAGCATGCTTGATCTGCTGCTTCTCGGAATTCGGACCGCTAGACACGATCTGAACACCTACCCCATTCGCCAGCTCGCCGATCACCGGAAAATAGACAGGGGATTCCTGCATCCGCTTTGGCGAAGACAAATTCCAATCCAGGAAAAAGCGAGCTTGCAGCATGTAGACAGCGTTTCCTTGTATCTGCAAGTGCGTGTCTCGCCAATACCCGAGATACTTGCTCTTGCCCAGGTATTCATCCCCGATGTTGAAACCGCCAATATAGCCGATCTTGCCGTCGATGATGGTCAGCTTTCGATGGTTGCGAAAATTAACCCGGAAATTGACAAACGGGATGCTCGACGGGAAAAAAGCGGCTACTTCTCCTCCTGCCGCAACCAAGGGACGAAAGACGCGCGAGGATAGCGCTGCCGAACCTACAGCATCGTACAGGACGCGCACTTCTACCCCTTGAGCCGCCTTGGCAGCAAGCAATTGCACCAGGCGCTTGCCCAATTCGTCATTGCGAAAGATGTAGTACAGCAGGTGAACATGGTGCCGGGCCTTTTCAATATCCTCGAGCATGGTATCAAACAAAGGCTCCCCTTCAGCAAAAACCTGTACGGCATTGTCCTGAGTGTAATAAGCCCCGTCGCTGACAACATTCATATAGATCATGTCCCGATGCCGTTCCATTGCCGGGTCATGAACCGGAAAATCGCCACTCTCCAAAAGCAGCTTCTGCTTGTCTACTGCCGCTCGAAAATGGGAAAACTCGCCTTCCTGCAGCCGATACAGCTTCTTTTTGCTCAGCTTATGTCCCAATATCAAATACACAATAAACCCGACGCCCGGCAAAAACAGAAGAACAATCAGCCAAGCCCAGGTAGCCGCGATATTGCGTCGCTCCATAAAAATTAAAACTGCAGCCAAGATCAGATTGACTACAGAAATGATAGCAAAGACTTGCTCCAGCAAATGCATCACACCACATCCGAGTTTTGTTTCTATTATTTTACACGAAACGCAAGAGGGAATCATCTCACCTCTTCCACGTACGTTAAGAAAACGTCTAATTAGTCCTTATCCAAGCAGGAGCCACCGTGTTTTCACGAAAAAACCCGGTCTGTGAACCAGGCTTTTAACACCATTACTGCTATGGCAGGTCGATAAGCTGACCCTTTTTCATAATCAATCGGTCATCCAAATAAACGTCTGGCGCTTTCACCACGAGATCGATGTGTACGCCTGCTGCAATCGTTCCGCCAAATGTGTTGTTGCTGCCAAACGCCACATGAATGGTCCCGTACACCTTTTCGTCCTCCAGAACAACACCCGTGATTCTGGCCTTGTCATTGGTTCCGATCCCGAATTCACCGAGAAGCCTGCCATCCAGCTCACCCAGTATGTGCAGTAAGCGTTCACCCGATTCCCCTTCTGTCCCGGTAATCCGACCGTTTTGTATGGTTAATAAAAGGGGTGTATCTATTTTTCCGATGCCGGAGATGGAGCCATCGACTACGATCTGACCCTCTGCCGTCCCTTCCACGGGTGCAATGTACGCTTCACCGGAAGGAAGGTTGCCAGACTCGCCCGGATTGACATACATGCCCGTGCTGGGTACTCCTTTTCGATCCGCGATGGAGAAGGTCAAGCTCTTGCCCTCTTTCTCGATCCGTACGCTGCTCGCTGCACTCAGGAGCTCCGTCACCTTTTCTGTCAAACTTCTCACCTGGACATAGTCTGCCGTAATGGCTCCCTCAAGAAACATATCAGCGGTAATGCTCGGCATGGTGGCCAATCTGGCTCCATTCGCCGCAGCTTCCTTGCGCGCTTTGGTATGGGTCAAGGAATGCTCGGTCACACATACGACCACTGCGGAGCTTTTCATGGCCTCCGCAACAGCCTTTGGCGGCTCCTGCCCTGATTTTTCCCGCTCCTGCATCACCATCAAGACGGCTTCGGCACCAAGCTGTCTGCCCGCTTCCCACAGTGCCTCTCCCAATTCCCGCTTCACATCGTCTGCCACTACCAAAAAGGTCTCTCCTGCTTGCAATGCCATGCATTGGGTCAAGATTCGCTTGCTGGTCTCGATCAAGTTCATTGGATATTCTCCTTTGTCACGTCATTTCCAGAACAATCCTACCGCAATCTTTCCCCTTCATTTTACTCTGGGAACATAGGACGGACAATGAAAACAACGAAACCGCCCAGACCTGCATGGACGGTTTCCTATTGAATTATAAGACCAGCTTTACTCCGCTCGCTTTTTGCTCCAGCATTTTGCTCAGGATCGTGCCGATGTGAGCACCTGCCTCGATCGGGGAAGTGCCCTGTCGATGAATATTGGAGATGACGGTACGTTCTGACTCTACCATTCCCTTGCGTGGACGATAGCACATGTACGCACTCATCGAATGAGCGGTCACCAGGCCCGGTCGCTCACCGATCAGGAGCACCAGCACCTCGGGCTGCAGCAGTTCTCCAATATGGTCCATGCTGGCTACCCTGCCACCTTTTACAAAGAATGATGTTCCGCATGTAAGCCCGTAGCTTTTCAGGGAATCCATCAAGGATGGGAGAACGTCGCGCAAATTGGCGTCGACAGCACTGGCGCTCAGCCCATCCGATACCACGATCTGCACCTGTGGTCTCTTTTGGCAGCGTTCCTGCAACAGGCGCACGCCTTCATCATTCAGGATGCGCCCCATATCCGGACGCTTCAAATAATTTTCCGTATTGTCGTACTGCGTCTCCACCGTAAAAAGGGAAAACTCATCGAGCAAAGGCTGACTGACCTCGCCATACACGGCGTCCACAGCAGCCGCGTGATCACGCCTTAGCTGAAGCATGGTTTTCGTCAACGGCCTGACACCCGTACGCCACACCCCGATACGCGCAGGGGTGCTGTCCAACAGCTCCACAAGACCCTCCTGCCATTTAGGATGGGGAACTTGGGCCATTCTCACAGGTTCTTCCGCTACAACAGGCTGCTCCTCACCGGCAGTCTCGTGAGCCACTGCTTCGTCATGCTTCTGCTCTTTTGGATGACCGGTTTGCCGGGCCATTTCAGTGAGCTTTTTCTGCAGTTCAGCCACTACCTTGTCTACCAGCATATCCAGTTGCTGTTCCATCCTGGTTCACCTCCTCCTCTTACATGAAGATCGTCGGATCGCCTGCGATCGCGGTCAGCTTGCCATTTTCCATGATCCCCATCTTCTCCAGCCACTTTTCAAAGGCAGGGGCCGGACGTAAGCCGAGCACTTCACGAAAAGCAGCAATGTCGTGGAAGCTCGTCGACTGATAGTTAAGCATGACATCATCGGCCATCGCTACTCCGATGACGAAATTGACCCCTGCTGCTGAGAGCAGCACACCCAGATTGTCCATGTCATTTTGGTCTACCTTCATATGGTTGGTGTAGCAAACATCGCATCCCATCGGCAAGCCGTGCATTTTGCCCATGTAATGGTCTTCCAGGCCAGCGCGGATGACCTGTCTGCTGTCGTACAAGTACTCGGGACCGATAAAGCCGACTACCGTATTGACGATGAACGGCTTGTATTTTCTGGCCAATCCATAGCAACGCGATTCCATCGTCAGCTGATCGACCCCAAAATGCGCCTCTGCTGAAAGCTCCGAGCCTTGCCCGGTCTCAAAGTACCAATAGTTCGGCCCTGTCGCCGTCCCTTCCTTGCGAATCAGCTCGTCGGCTTCATCCAGCAGGGCGACATCGATGCCAAATGCGCGATTTCCCTCTTCACTTCCGGCCAGGCTTTGGAAGATCAGATCGGCTGGAGCCCCCTGCCGAATCGCCCTCATCTGGGTCGTGACATGAGCCAGTACACAATTTTGTGTAGGGATGTCCCATTTGTTCATCACTTCTTTGGTCATCAGCAGAATGTCCTTCACGCTATCTGCGGTGTCGATGACAGGATTGATGCCGATCACTGCGTCACCACTTCCGTAGCTCAGCCCCTCGTAGATCGCTGCTTTAATGCCCTGGACATTGTCTGCCGGGTGGTTGGGCTGGACCCTTGCCGCCAGTACACCCGCCTGACCGATTGCGATGTTGCAATGCGAGATGTTGCGAATCTTCGCAGCAGCTGTGACCAGATCGAGATTGCTCATCAGCTTGGCACTTGCCGCAATCATCTCACTGCTCAGCCCGCGGCTAATTCGCTTGAGCTCGCTATCGCCAGCACGATGACTCAAAATATATTCACGCAGCTCGGCTACACTCCAGTTTTTGACTTCCTGGTAAATCTTTTCGTTGATACCCGCTTCAATCACCCGAGATACCTCGTCTTCTTCTGCCGGCACTAGCGGGTGGTTGCGAATATCGGCCAAAGTCAGATCTGCCAGCACCTGCTTGGCGGCCACTCGTTCGCGGGAGTCCGCAGCCGCAATACCCGCCAGCTGATCGCCAGACTTCTCTTCATTCGCTTTGGCAAAGACCTCCTTCAGATCGCGGAACTGATAGGTTTGACCCAGCACTGTCGTTTTCAAGTTCATGTCATCCACCCCTCCTTTTTACGCCTGTTCATCGAATGCAAGCGTTTTTACGACAACGGGAATGATCGTCCCGGATATCGGTTCACCCAAATCAATGTAATCACCATATTCCACACGTACTTGATCAATACAGATAATCTCAGGCACTCCCTTGCACCGCAGTGACAGCGCCTGCCCCAAAGCCTTGGCCATATCCGTTTCACAGACGACGACCATCGTCCTGCTCCTGGGGAAAATCGTTGTATATTGTTCAGAGAGCTCCTGCGACAAGAGCTGCAGCCAAGCATAGGAGCAGTAGCCGATGCCTGACAGAGCAAGCGCAAAGGGGATGCCACCTGACTCCCCAAACAGACGCTGTCCCAGCTCGTACACGTTCCTCACTTCCTGACGCAGTCGCAGCGGCTCAATCATATGCTCTTGGGTCAATTCCAGCTTTAAGATCGGGATGTTTTTGATCGGTAAAAGCTCAGGCTTGATATGCACCGTGGAGCCGCTAATCTCTGTGCTCTGCATCCCTGCTCCGATAACAGTCGCCCGCACTGTCTGCTCCGGCTCTGTCCAGCGAAACGCAACCTTCCCCTGCTCCCTTTCGTGCCGCAGCATTTGACCCAGCAGGGGGCCAAAATCACCGTATCGACTCACTTCTGCTATATTTCCTACCTGTTGGGTACGCATCAACTCGCCAACCCCGCCTGAGATGGACAGCTCCTCAATCGGGAGTACCTCTTGCAGATGCCCTCCTGTTACGAGCAACCCGGATACTTTCCTCTCTTTGCCGCTGAGATAATCCAGCATGCTCCGTCCCATCTGTCGGGCTACTTCCTCGATTTGCTCAAAGGTGACGGTCTGACCTATCTGCACATACAAATTTTTCGCTGCAAGCCACGAGCCGATATGGGGAGAAACATACTGAATTCTCCCCTGTTCATCGAGCCGTATCAAGCGGCCCCCGACGTGAAACGTAACTGTTGCAATCGCCCTTCCCCTGTAAAAGAAAGCGGCGTTTGCGGTCCCTCCACCGATATCTACATTGACGATGTTGCCTTGAATGGATTGAGAACGCTTTTGTGCTCCTGCTCCTTTTCCAGCCAAAACGCCTTCGAGGTCAGCTCCCGCTGTCGCGACAACAAAATCACCCGATCGTTCAGCCAGCAGGTGCAAAATATGCTGCGCGTTCTTTTTACTCGCTGTTTCACCCGTAATGATCACTGCTCCCGACTTGATCTCGGACAGGCTGATCTCGGCCTTTTTATACTCATCCCTCAAAATGGCTCCGATCCTCTCTGCATCAACCTCATCTGCCCCAAGGAGAGGGGTGGCATGGACTGGACTGGCATAGAGCAGCTGCCTTTCCACGATCTGAAAGCGCGGCAACGAAAAGGTACTGGACATGCGTCCCAGCCTCAGCCTGCTGACGATCATTTTAGTCGTACTGGTTCCCACGTCAATTCCGACACTTTTAATCCATTGCTCCTCCATAGCCCCCTCCTTGAAGCTGTGACCTTCAGAAATACGAAAAGATGCCTGAACAACCGAATACACGCGCATTCGGAATCGTTCAGGCACCTTTGCCTGGGTCGCTGTTCACTTGTCGCTCTCACTTGCCTTGTGTTCTAAGCGAGAGGCTCTATCTTGTGCTCACCTGCCAATATTTCCTGGGCAAGCTTCACCAGCGGCACGCGTCGTTGCATGCTTACTTGCTGCATCCAGCGGTAGGCAGCGCCTTCTTCCAGCGAAAGGCTTCCCATCAGCTTTCCTTTTGCCTTTTCTACGGCTTTGCGATCCTCGATTTTTTGCTTTAGCTCGTCAATATCCCGTTTGAGCGCCACTTCCTTTTCCTTCTGGCTGAGCGCGATCTCCACTGCAGGTATCAAGTCCTCCTCCGAGATCGGCTTCACCAGATAAGCGGTCACACCCGCCTTGCGTGCATCCTGGATCAGCTCCTTCTGACTGTACGCCGTCAGCAGGAGAATCGAGCTGTCCGAAAAGGAGCGGATGATTTGGCTGGCCTTGACGCCATTTAGTATGGGCATTTTCACATCCATGATGATCAGGTCAGGCTTGTGGCGATGAGCCAACGAAACTGCCTCTTCGCCATTTTTGGCCTCCGCGACAACCAGATATCCCTCGTTTTCCAGCATCTCGCGCAAATCCATGCGAATGATGGGTTCATCATCCACTACGATAATCTTGGGCTGTGTCATCTGCATCCTCCTTATGAATCGGATAGAGAATGGTAACCTCCGTGCCATTGCCTGTATTTCGGAAGTGGATCGTGCCCTCGAGGTCTTCTCGGACGAGCGTATCCACGATCTTCAACCCTAAATGTCCCTTCTCCAAAACGTGCTGCATGTCTGCCATGCCAATGCCGTTATCCGTCACGGACAGGCTGACAAAGTCCTCCTTGGGAACAAGCTCGAGCGCGATCACACCCTCTTGCATTTCAGCGAATGCGTGGATCATGCAATTTTGCACCAGCTCCGTCACAATCAAGGCAAACGAGGTGGCCTTGTTCGAAGGTAAATAGACCGATTCGCCCGTCACCACCACCTGGATCGCTTGCTCCGAACGCCTCATGGAAGAGACGATAATTTTCGATATTTTCGTCAGAATTTCTTTGAAATCAATTTTTTCCAGCCCATCGTGGGCCAAGTACTCATGTATGATAGCGATGCTGTTTATGCGATTGATGCTTTCCCGATATACCTTTTCGATTTCCTGTGAAGTCGAACGCCTCATTTGCAGGCGCAAAAGGCTGGTTATCGTCTGCAAATTGTTTTTGACCCGGTGATGAATCTCCTTGATCACCGCTGATTTGATCATCAGCTGCTTCTCTTTTTCACGGATATCCGAGATATCCCGCAGCAGGATGATACCCCCGATAATGTCAGGCTTTCGTGCTGAAGAAACGGCCTTCATCATGATGTAAGTCCGACCTTTGGACAGCTCCTCCTGAATAAAGCCACCGTGTCGGACAAAATACTCCGGAGAGACGCGCCAAGCAAAAATTTCCTCAATGCGCACTCCCTTCTCCGGTGACCCGTAGCCGATCTGATGCAGTAATTCATGCGCTCTTTCATTGGCATACGTTATGGTTCCCGTCTGGTCAAACAAGATCATGCCCTCGTGCAGAAGCGATGTGATCGGCATGTCTGGCACAGCGAATTGAATCAGGGTTTCACTCAGATGCTCTGTCGTTTCCTTGAGCATTTCCACGTTCTTTTCCTGTTCCACCTGCTTGGAAATATCCTGTTCCGTGATCAGCGTGCCAATCGTGCTGCCCGCTTGATTTTTGATGGGAACCACGCTTTGCCGCATTACGACCTGTTCCTGGGAGACACCCCGCGAACTGATCACCGGTTTTCCCGTCGTCAGGCAATACATGACGGCCGGCTCATTCACTGCCGTCGCCAATTGTCCCACGACCGAACCGCTGTACAAGGACTTCGCGGTAGAGGGAGAGGCTTGAGCAACCACCAGTGCCGAGCTATGGTCAGTTGTCGAGCAATCGATAAACATATCCGCTTGTGACAAGTCAGCAAAGATCTGCAGCTTCGCGGCCAGATCCTCCAAGATTTGAATATCCTCTTCACACAGCGTGGTAGCTGAAAGACAAAGTTCCCGCAAGGATTGCATATGTACCTCTCTTCATCGCAATGTGATATTGTCGTAATTTTCCCACAAATATCCCTTCCCGAAAAGAGGTAGGTTTTACCGTTTCAATTGCTCCTGCAAAAAAGCTCGTAATTCCTCTATACCTTCGTTCGTATACGCCGAGGTAGGAAAGATCCTCGCCTCGCCAATCGACTGGCGCAAGTATTCCTTCGCCCGCTGCTGATCGGCCACTGGATGGTCCACTTTGGTGATCACCCCTACACATTCCTGGGGAAAGCCTTGAGCAAATCCCGGCGGAAAGTAGTTTCTGTCACGTGAGGCATCCTGCACCATCACGATCAGCGCCGCTTCCAACGCGGTCGCCATCAGCGTGCGGTAAAACATGGGATTCTCACTGTACTCGCCAGGCGTATCGATCGCCCAGTCCCAATATTCCAAGGCTTGCGTCTTCCTTGCCGGCTGCTCATCGCCAAAGAGTGCTTTGATCAGCGAGGACTTTCCCGCTTCAATCGCACCGATGATCATCACACGCTTGCTCATGACTTCGTGACCAGGGCGGGGGTGAAGCGCAGCTTTTCATGCAAGACGCGGTTCACGGCTTCTACGGCCATTTCTACTGCGGAAACATCCCCCACGACAATCAGCGAGCCTGTGAAGCGATCCAGGAAGCCGAGCTCGACATCTGCTGCCTTGGTAGCAATGTCAGCGGCAATAATCGCCGTCTCTGTCGGAGTCAAGGTAAGGATTCCGATCGCTCCCGCTTCTTTGATGCCCAGCTTGGTGTAGAGCATCTCATCCGGATTGGCGATGACGTGTGCGAGTGTCACCTGTTTTCCCGGAACGAACTCCTGGATTACCCGTGAACGTTCCTGTTCCATTCCCTAATCCTCCTCTTCTGCTGCTCCCGGCACTTCGTATGAGTCGACGATTCCGACGATCACCGCATCGATGGGAACACTGTTGTTCGAAAAGAGAATGCGCGCTGGGGTACCGCGAGAAACGATTACCTGCTCCCCGATCCCGGCACCGATCCGATCTGCTGCAATAACCGTTTGCCCGCCTTCCCGGCCACGCCAGTCGACGGGCTGCACCACCATCAGCTTCAAATTTTCCATGCCCGCTTCCTTTTGCGTGGCCCAGACACTGCCGATCACTTTTCCCAGAAACATGCGATCACCCTTTTCCCAGATAGCGGATCGTAACGCCGCGCTCGCGCATGGTATCAAGTGCCAACGGTGAGACAATCGTTCCTTTCTTCACCTGCAGGGTCGTGTCTCGAAGCTGAGGCTGGGACCGGATCCAGTCCGCAGTCAGCAGCTTTCCTGCAAACGTGTCCTCCAGCTCGCCACCCCAAGTCTGAACGGGAGCTTTATTCCTCGATGGCGTATCCGGCTGCTTTCCTTTCAGCTTGACGATGACGCGTTCGGCCAATCGCTTTTGCTCGATGAACTCCACTCCCAGTTCCTTCATCTGCTCGACATGGCCTTGAAAAATCCTTTCGTAGGCAGGTGGCAGGGTAAGTGTTTGGAGTGTGCGGCGATCGGCTCTTTTCAAGCCGGGCGAATCGGAGCCGACCACGACGAATTTACCCGTGACCAGGGCTGCAAATACGATCTCTGCTTTGATTGTGCCTTTCAACCCTGTAGCGATGCGTGCCGCATTGTCGAGATCGATCTCGGGTATGACAATACCCGCATACTGCTCGGGAACTTCGATGGGGGCTGGGGCATACTCATCTGCGGCAATGATTTTCCCGGCTCCTCCGCACTCGATTTTATGCATGCCCAGCCAAGAGGAGGTCTCCCCGTCCAAAAAGAGCAGATCGTGACAAATCCCGTGCTTTTTCAGCTGAATGAAGTGATCTGCATACGCTTCATGTGCCTGGCTGTCACAAAAGACATACAGGATGCGCGGTGCCTTTTGCTGCTCTTCCTGCGTGAGGGATTGCAAAATCTCCTTGGTAATGGCTTCTACCATCTCTCTCATGTTGATCTGCATCTCGTGTATCACCTCCGATAGTCGGAGTAAAACTGGCCGTTTTTCCCGATCACCTTCACCCGGTCACCCGTTTTTACATTGGCTGCGTTGCCCTCATCCAGATCGACGTGGAAATCCAAGGCATAGCGCTTGTCGACACGAACGACGACATCCGGATAAAGAATCGGCCGGTCTGTTTGAGTCTCCAAAATCAGCGTGTCTCCATCCTGCACCTGAAATTGCTGGGTATCCTGCGGGGACATGTGGACATGGCGCTTGGCTACGATGACGCCTTTCTCCAACACAACGGTCCCTCTGCCTGTCACCAGCACCAAGCCAGGTGTCCCTTCGATATCCCCCGACATGCGAAGGGGAGCTGCTACTCCAAGCACGAAGCCGTCTGTGCGCGAAATCTCCACCTGGGTATCGTGGCGAGCTGGGCCAAGAATTCGTACACCGTGAATGCTTCCTTTTGGTCCCACCAGTGTGACGGTCTCCTCGCAAGCAAACTGTCCGGGCTGGGAGAGCTCGCGCATCGGAGTCAGCTGATGGTTCTTTCCAAAAAGTCTTTCCACGTGCTCAGGGGACAGATGGACATGGCGATTGGACACGCCAAGCGGGATTTCTTGTGCTGCCTGGGCTGCCTGATTGCTGGCTGCCTGGTCATCGAACGCTTTCACTGGGATTCCTCTCCCCTTCAAGAAGTCTGCTGCTGCCGGAGTCAATCTGTCTCCCTTTCCCAAAAGAAAAGGCGTGGGTATGCCGGATTTGTGCATGGCTCGCAAAGCGGACTCTGTGATCAATGACATCGGGCTTTATCCTTCTAGCTTCGGCAGAATCAGCTCAATATCGCCGTGAGGACGCGGAATCACGTGCACCGATACCAATTCGCCCACCTTTTCCGCAGCAGCCGCTCCTGCATCCGTCGACGCCTTCACCGCTCCCACATCACCACGTACCATGACGGTGACCAGACCTCCGCCTACGTGCACCTTGCCGATCAATTTGACATTGGCCGCCTTGACCATCGCGTCTGCCGCTTCTACGGCCCCAACCAATCCTTTTGTTTCTACCATTCCAAGTGCGGACATTTCTCCTGCCATTTTCTCTTCCTCCTTTTAGTGGTCCAACCAGACTTACCTGGTTGCCATCGTTCTTCACTTCATCTCGGCGAGAACCGATTGAATAATGCTTTTGATTTCATCTCGGTTGATCGAGATGTTCATCCCGGAAAGAGCCTGCACGACGGCTTCCTGCGCCGAATCGACTTCACCCTTTCCCCTTTGCGATTCCGGCATTTCCCGAATGCCAAACGCAACTCGCTTGATGTTGAAAAGATGTGCGGGGCCGATATTGTCGGAGGTAATGTTGTTGCCAAGCGCCCCACAGCCAAGAGTCAGCGAAGGCAGGATGCCTGTCGTTGCTCCAATTCCTCCGAACGTCGTACCAGTATTGACCGCAATCCTGGAAGCAGGCATGGCTTTGCCATATGCTTCTATCACCGATTGATCCTGTGCATGAATGCCTGCCGTGTGCCCCAGGCCACCCAGCTCCAGCAGCTCCCGACAAAGCCCAAAACCTGCCTGTGTGTCCTGAGCGGTGTACATGGCAAGAATGGGGGCCAGCTTCTCGACAGAAAACGGGAAGGCTTTGCCCACCTTGGTTTCCTCACCGATCAGGACACGTGTCTGGGGAGAGATCGTGATGCCTGCCATCTCTGCGATCTTATGCGGTGAGCGCCCCACGAGGCTGGCGTTGAGCGAACCGTTGACCAAGATGACTGCTGCCACTTTTTCTTTTTCGCGTTCATCGAGAAAATAGGCTCCCTCACGCTTGAGCGCATCCACCCACTGGAGCTTGATGCTCTCGTCGACGATCATAGCCTGCTCCGACGCGCAGATCGTTCCGTAATCAAAGGTCTTGCTCTGGACCAATTGTTTCGCTGCCTGGCTCAAATCCGCGCTCTGGTGGATATAGACAGGGACGTTACCCGGTCCTACGCCGTACGCTGGCTTGCCAGAGCTATAGGCTGCCTTGACCATCTGCGTTCCACCCGTTGCCAGAATCAGATCGGTCAGCTTGTGCTTCATGAGTTCCTGTGTCGCCTGCAAGGTGGGGGTACGGATACAGTGGATCAAGCCTTCCGGCGCCCCTGCCTTCACAGCGGCCTGCACCATCAAGTTGGTCGCTTCCCATGTACACGTTGCGGCGGATGGATGTGGGCTGATGATGATCGCATTCCCTGCCTTTACGGCAATCATTGCCTTGAACATGGCGGTGGACGTCGGATTGGTAGACGGGACGATTCCCGCGATGATGCCTACAGGATGCGCTACCTCCCATACCTTGTTTTCCTCATCTTTGCGGATGATGCCGACCGTTCTTTGGGCTTTCATCGCTTCGTATACATCCCTGGCAGCGAACAGATTCTTTGCCTTTTTATCTGCAACGTTGCCAAAGCCAGTTTCCTCTACGGCCATTGCCGCCAGCCTCTCAGCTGCTTCCATCCCTGCCGCAGACATCGCCGCTACGATGGCGTCTATCTGCTCCTGACTGTAGGTGGCAAGCTTGTTTTGCGCGTCCCTGGCTTGAGCGAGAGCTGTGCGCACTTCCTGAATGGAAGAAAGATCCGCATCCAGCATCATGATGTCAGCTCACCTCCCTCATCCTGTGTCTGCGCGGTTTCCTGACGATCCCGGTCACTCTTTTTTCCTGTCGCTTTTGTTTTGGTCGGTGGGCTTTCCTCCTTGGAAGGCGGATTTGCCAACTGCCTGATTAGCTTCGGCACCTGATCATCTGGCCGGGGAATGACGTGCGAGTGAAGCAGTCGCCCTACTCGGCGTGCTGCTTCCGATCCAGCCTCTACCGCTGCTTGCACGGAAGACACATCTCCGATCACGTAAACGGTCACGATTCCCGCATCTACTCCCTCATACGCCACGACCCGGACATCCGCTGCCTTAGCAGCGGCATCAGCGGCAGCGACCAAAGCAGGTAGTCCCAGCGTTTCGATCATGCCGAGTGCGTAGGCTTGAACGTTCATATCGTTATCCTCCTGCTACTCTCTTCTCTATCGTTTGACTGGCTGCCGCGCCACACTTCTCACCGCTTCGGCAAAAGCTTCCGCAGCCGCTGTGCAGGCCGATTGGCTTCCAGTCAGCAAGCCACCACCGAAGTTGGTCTCCGTGGGCGGACCGTAGAATTGCACCATTTTTACATCTGCTGCCTTCAGTGCTGCATCGATGCCGTACATGGCTTCCAAAGGCGGCGCAATCAGATAGGCCAACGGTTCTCCCTCTGGAATGGACGCCATCCCGGACAAATAGCTCCCCGTACGCGAGACGACGTGGGCGTAATAAGCATGAGTACCCTCTTCGTTTAATGCGTAAAAACACGCTCCGCCCTCCATAAACGAAACCGCTGCATCCAGACCGCTCTGCACCTCCGATGGCGTCGCTCCTCCAATGATTCCGATAAACTCGCCTGACAGCGGACCGGAAGCATGGCCTGAGCCTGCGTAAAACGATTTGGCATACACCACTTCTACAACCGCCTTTTTCGTCGCCTCATCGATGGCCGTGTACCCGACATCGTCAATCGTCGAGGTTAAAAGACCCAAGCTGCGTATGTGCGAAGGCAGATTGAGCTTTTCTGCAAATTGTGGGTCCACGTTCGGAATCAGTCGTACGGCAAGCGGTGTTGCGCGAATTGGTTTTTCCATGCCTGTCACGCTCCTTTCCAACCGACTTTTCTTTGTGTTTCAGCGCAAAATTTACATGATGACACAACAAAAAAGGCGCCAAAACAACAGGGAGCAACCCTCTTGTTCCTGGCACCTTTGCCTTTTACATGTTCACTTGTTGGATAAAATGTTCGTATATTCTGTCACTTTATCCGTGTCTCTACTGTATGACAAGGAAGCAGAAAATGCAAGCGTTTTCGCAGAATCATCCCTCTTCAGGCAGAGTCTTGTGCTTGCGCAGCAGATCAAGAAAAAGCTCCAAAGCTTTCGTGTGAAATGAATGGGACTGCGTGACCAACGAAAATTTTCGTGTCACAGGCGTTCCTGCTATTTTCAAGGTGCTCAGCGTGCCTAGTCTCCGCTCTTTGCGAATCGCCCAAAAGGAAATCAGACTGATACCCAGTCCAGCTTCCACCGATTCCTTGATGATCTGGGTACTGCCGAATTCCATGCGTTTTCTTGGCACGATCTGCAAATCACGGAACATTTTTTCCGCTGCTTCCCTGGTGCCAGAGCCTTCTTCACGCACAATCCAGGTTTCTTCCGCCAGTTCCTCCCTGCTGACCTCCTTTTGGTGAGCCAATCGATGATCCGGTGAGACGATCATGTACATCCGGTCATCTGCAAAAGGCTCCATTTCCAACTTATCCCCTGCATATTCACTCTCGACGATCCCGACATCCAGCTCGCGTGTAGCTACCTGTGCTGAAATGACGCGCGAATTGTGGATCGTGATGGTCGGTGTAATCAGCGGATACAGCTCGCGCAACCTGGCAATTACATGCGGCAGTACGTATTCCCCGTATGTGTAACTGGCCCCAATCGTCAAGTGGCCGCTCGGCGTATGCATCAAATCATGCACCAGGTTCTGCATGTGTTCGTACAGGCCCAGGATTTCTTTGCCATGGTGATAGACGATTTCACCAGCCTTGTTCAAGCGGACGAATTTGTTGCTGCGCTCCAACAGCTTGCAGCCAAGCGTCTGCTCCAGCGATTTGATATATTGGCTCACCGCTGGCTGCGTCATGTGCAGCTCTTCTGCTGCGCGGGAAAAATTTTGACGCTCTGCTACCGTAATCAGCACGCGCAATTGTTGCTCCATCTGTCTATCCCTCCGCTTCTCCTCACTATTATACGCAATTACTTATCATCATTATAGCAATGATTTATTTTCCTTATACAAGTGAATCCCGTATGCTGAGAGTGTAGAACTTGAGGAGGACTGATAGTTTGGGCATTCAACCCCATCGTAACAGCAAGCTTGCTGTAGATAACCAGGCAACATCTACCACCACGGTACCTGCCCCGGCAAGAAATCAGGCTTCTCTTCCTTTGTGGATGGGAGGCATTGCTTTTACATTCCTGGTAGCCTTATTGGGCTACGGATTGTCCAAGGTTCCTTTCTTTGACCGTGTCGGCCCGATGGCTTGCGCGATTTTTATCGCTGTCGCCTATCGACAGCTTTTCGGTTACCCGGAGGCTCTACGCACCGGGATTCAATTCTCCGCCAAGCAGTTGCTTCGCACAGCCATTATTCTATATGGATTAAAGCTGAATATTGAGGTCATTTTCTCCGAAGGACTTGGACTGCTTGTATACGACGCTGGAGTCATCGTATTTTCCATTCTCCTCACGCTGCTGATCGCCAAATGGCTGAAAGCCGAACCCAAGCTCTCTCTGCTGGTCGGTGTCGGGACAGGCGTATGTGGCGCTGCTGCTATCGCTGCCGTGTCACCCATCGTACGGGCAAAAGACGATGAGACAGCGATCAGTGTAGGGATGATTGCGCTCATGGGCACGTTGTTCGCGGTGATGTATACCATCCTCCTGCCGTTTTTGCCTGCCACAGCGGTCGAGTATGGGATTTGGTCCGGGTTGAGTCTGCACGAGCTGGCGCATGTCGCATTGGCTGCTGCACCTGCTGGAGAGGACGCCTTGGCGATGGCTTTGCTAGCCAAGCTGGGACGTGTATTGCTGCTGGTTCCGCTCTGTCTGGTGCTGCTATTGATCATGAAGCGAAAAGGAAATACGGATGGCGATCGCCATACCAAAATCGCCTTTCCCTGGTTCCTGCTCGGTTTCCTCTTCATGAGCTTGTTCGGCAGCTACGTTCTGGGTACCCACATCCCTGTGAACGAAGCCTTTCACTCGACTACAGCGGCCGTCACCACTTTTATTCTGGCAATGGCCATGGTAGGACTGGGTCTGAACATTCATCTGCGCGATCTGCGTAAAGCATCTCGTCCGTTAATCGCCATGACCGTAACTTCCGTTTTGCTATCCATGTTGACGTTTTTATTGATATAACCAAAAACAGCCCTTGCACGGATCAATCACACCGTGCAAGGGCTGCTTTTTTTTATCTTGCTCTATGCGTGCCTACTCGTCCTCCAACAGCATTTTCTCCAACGCCGCCAAAGCTTCCACTTCATCTGATCCGTCCGCGATCAACGTAATTTCGTCGCCTTTGGCAATCGCGGAGGCCATAACGCCCATAATGCTTTTGCCGTTGACGTTTTTATCGTTTTTCACCAGCTTGATCTCGCTGGTAAAGCTGGTTGCCATTTTCACGAAGCTGGCAGCAGGTCTCGCATGAAGACCATGTGACAGCCCGATGACGATTTTCTTTTCTACCATCTGAAGTACCCCCTAGTTGTCAGCCTTTGCTAGCTGGATTTTCACAAAATCCTCGACCTGTTCCGAGGTGCTCATCGACAGGATCTGTTCCGTATCCTTTGCCTTTTCATCACGGCTCATTCTGCTGATCAGCTGGCGAGCAGGCAATATGCTGCTGGCACTCATGCTGAATTCGTCCAGTCCCATCCCCAACAAAATCGGGATCGCTACGAGATCGCCCGCCATTTCTCCGCACATTCCTACCCATTTTCCTTTGGCATGTGCCGCCTCAATCACTTGACGAATCAAGCGCAGTACGGCTGGGTGATATGGCTGGTACAGGTACGCAACCCGTTCATTCATGCGATCTGCTGCCAGGGTATACTGGATGAGATCATTGGTGCCGATACTGAAAAAGTCCACTTCATTTGCAAATACGTCCGCCATCATCGCGGCTGCCGGGATTTCAACCATGATCCCCACTTCGAATGGCTGTGTGAAAACAAAGCCTTTGTCCTGCATGCTTTGCTTCTCTTCCTCCAGGATCGCTTTTGCCTGTCTGAATTCCTCCAGCGTTGCGATCATCGGGAACATGATCTTCAGGTTGCCGTGAACACTGGCTCGCAGCAGGGCGCGCAGCTGCGTTCGGAACAGATCCTGATTGTCCAGACACAACCTGATGGCCCGAAATCCCAGGAATGGATTCATTTCTTCCGGCAAGTCCAAGTAAGGGAGTTGCTTGTCGCCACCGATATCGAGTGTGCGGATCACGACTGGCTTTCCATCCATTAGTTCCAGCACTTGCTTGTATGCTTGGAACTGCTCCTCTTCAGTCGGCAATTCGTCTCGCCCCATATACAGGAACTCCGTGCGGAACAGCCCGACTCCTTCAGCCCCATTGGCCAGTACGTCAGTCAAATCCTGCGGACTTCCGATGTTGGCTGCCAGCTCCACATGATGGCCGTCTCTACTCATCGTCTTTGTCCCCACGAGTTGTGCCCATTCCTCTTTTTGCTTGTCGTATAGGATTTGCTGCTCCTGATAGGCCGCAATCTCTTCTTCGCTCGGATCAATGATCACGATTCCCTCGTGTCCGTCCACAATCAGGGTTACACCAGCCTGTGCCTCACGCGTCATGTCACGCGTGCCTACGACAGCGGGAATTCCCATCGACCGTGCCATGATGGCAGAGTGCGACGTGCGTCCGCCGATATCCGTGACAAAGCCTTTTACAAAGCGTCGATCCAATTGAGCTGTATCCGACGGAGTCAAATCCTTGGCCACAATAATCACTTCATCCTGCAATTGGCTGGGCACAGACAGCTCTACGCCCATCAAGTGTGAGAGAACTCGCTTCGTCACATCCCGAATGTCCGACGCACGCTCTCTCATGTATTCATTATCCATCTGCTCGAATAGCCTGATAAAGCTCTGTGCCACCTCATGCATGGCATGCTCTGCATTGACTTTCTCCTGCTCGATCTTGGCCTGTACCGTATCGACCAATTCCGGGTCTTCGAGGACCATCAGATGCGCTCTGAAAATATCCGCATGCTCCGTCCCCAACTCCTGCTCTACACGCTCGCTGATGTCCAGCAGATCCTCTTTTGCTTTCTCCAAAGCTTCCCGAAAACGACTCATTTCAGTGCCGGTATCTTCGACCAAGACGGACTGAATGTGCAAATCCGAATTGTCCAGTAGCAGCGCTTTGCCGATTACAATCCCCGCTGAAGCTTTCACACCCGTAATTTTTCGAGACATCTGACTCCCACCTTTCCCATCTATACCTTGCATCCGTTATAGAGACGCTGCGTGTCTGAGTATGATCGCCTCAAGCGGATGTCCTTCCGGTATGTTTGTATGTTTGTGCAACGCCTGCTTCAACCCTGACTGTTGAATATCCTGCTGGATGCTCACAGCTTCCGGATCTTCTCGGTCATCGAACCGCAGAGCTGCAGCAATAGCCAAGCCCAGATATTCGGGTACAATTCCTTTTTCCACACATTGCATCGCCGGCCCCACCAGCCGATCATTCGGGGAAAGCTTGCGGATCGGGCTGCGTCCTACTCGAGTCACCCGGTCGGCCAGTATGGGGTTGGTGAATCGCTCCAGAATTTTCTCCCTGTACTTGTCTTGCGTGTCCTTGTCAAAGCCATGCTTTTGCTCCAGCAAGGCTCCCGTTTCTTCCAAGGCTCCACGAACGGCTTTCAAAATGGAATCATCCTTTATCGACTCATGGATGGTGGCAATCCCCTTCTGATAACCCAGATAAGCGATGACAGCATGACCTGTATTGACGGTAAACAGCTTTCTCTCAATATATGGCCAGATGCGATCCACATACGTAACGCCTTCGATCTGCGGCAATTCCCCGATCACTTGAGATTGATCCACGACCCATTCAAAAAAAGGCTCTACTGTCACGAGCAGCTTATCTTCATGCTGCTGCAAGGGTACGATGCGATCCACGGCAGCATTTGGAAAACCGATCAGCTGGTCTGCCCTGCTCTGAGACTCTTCGTCCAAAAAGCGAAACACATGCTGCTTCAAGTGCTCGCTTCCGCCAATCATGTTTTCACAGGCAATCACGTTTAAGGTACATTGGTTTCCTTTTATTCGCCGGGAAATACCCTGCGCTATGGCCGCCGCAATGTGGGGGAGCACATGTGGCCCCACTGCTGTTGTGACAAGGTCAGCGCCTGCGATCGCGTCAGCTACGGCACTTTCATCGCGACCATCTATTGCCGTAACACCCTCAACGGTCGTCAACGGAGCTCCCTCCATCGCCAGTTGAACCTGATACGCTTGCCTGGACTGCAGCTCTTCGACCAATTCCTGATTCACATCGACAAACACGACCTCGTAGCCTGCCTGATTCAGGAGCAGACCGATAAAGCCACGCCCAATATTTCCAGCTCCAAAATGTACGGCCTTTTTCATGACTTACAACCCCTTTTCAAACAGGGCCAAGATCTCATCCGCAGTCTTCGCTTGTGCTGCCTGCTTGACGTTTTCTTCCTCCGAGCAAATGATGGCAATCTCCGACAGGACCTCCAAGTGTTCATCCCCGACTGCTGCGATCCCGAACAGAAGATATGCTGTATTTCCCTCGCCAAAATCAACCCCATCCGGAACCTGCACGACGGAAATTCCCGTGGACTTGATTTCTTGCTTGGATTCGTTGGTTCCGTGTGGAATTGCTACACCACTGCCGATATAGGTAGTCGCCAGCTCTTCGCGTTCCTGCATTTTTGCGACATACTCCTCTGTTACGTGACCTGCTTTCACCAGCAATTCACCAGCCAGACGGATCGCTTCTTGCTTATCTTTTGGCTTTGCCTGCAGCATGATTTTTTCTTTCGTCAGTATTTGTGTCATCTCTTTCTCTCCAATCCTGTCTTTTTCAGGCAAAAGGCAAATAATCCTTCTGCCAGATACTCTGCAATTCGTTGCTGTTCCTCTGTTTCCAGGACTGCTTGCATCTCTTCCTCAATCAGCATGGAGCTGATCTCACTCAATACTTCCAGCCCTTCCTTGCCCACGTCATGGGGGCCCAGAAGCAGTAATATCCTCCGAACAGACATCTCCTGCTCATCCATCGACTTCAAGAGAATCGGCTCACGCAAAAGGTGGATCGTAAAGGAGGTCTTGTTCACCTCTTCATACTTGCCGTGGAACAAAGCCATTGAAGTGCCGGGAATCCCTAAACCTCCAAGCTTTTCTCGCTGCAGCAGCTTCTCCACCACCGCTTCTTCCTGCCGAATGATTCCACTGAATCTGAGCTCTGTACATATCTGCAGCATGAGCTCCTTGATGCCCTGGCCTTCATTGGTCCAGGTTCGTATCTGCAGACCGTCCACCAGTTCGACTGCATAACTGGTGTACCGTTGCGTATCACGCAGTCGCTTGAACGGCTGTTCAAAGGTAGCTGGCGTTATCATTTCCTTTTGAACCGACAGCATTTTTCCCTTCTGATGCAAATGCACCTTGATCTTTTGAATATCATCCGGTGGCAGCAAGGGGCTGACGACAACATATTCCAGCGTATTTATTGGTAACGGGATCGTCGAGATAATCACATCGTACTCGCTCTTGGGGATGCGCCCCACATCGAATACAGACAGATTTTGCAGACTGACGATCTCCGGAAAATCCTTTTTTAATCGCGTCGCCAAAATTTTGGAGGACCCGATACCGCTTGAGCAGACCACCAATGCCCGATATCGCTGCTGTTCCTGCTTTGAGCGCTCTACCGCTGCCCCGATATGCATGACCAGATAACCCACTTCCTCATCTGGCACGACCAAGTCAGGAAACAATTGGGTACATGCCTCACGCGTTACCGCAAACAGCTCCGGGTAATTGCTCTTGATCTGATTCAGGATCGGATTGCGTATCTCCAATTTGGATTTCAGTCGATAGAGCGCAGGCTCTAGGTGTGTGAGCAGCCCGTGGAAAAGGGAATTGTCATCCCTGAGTGATACACCCAACCGCTCTTCACAAAACTGAATCAGCCGCTGCGTCATATCCATCAGCTCTGCATTCACTGGCCAGAGCCATTCATCCTGGGAGTTCCGCAGCTTGGCCCCTCGCAAATGCATCGTGATGTACCCGATCTCTGCAGTAGGCATCTCGATTTGAAATAACTGCTCCATCTGTTTCATAATTTTTTGGGCAACCTGATATTCCATTGTTTGCGACAATTCCATGAGCGTCGTTTCGTCAAAAAGAATGTTTTCCCCTTTTTCCACACGCTCCACCGTCAGCGCAAGATGAGTAACCAGCCCAATATATGCGCTATCGGCAAGGGGATAAGGTAAATCGTGTTCCAGCAGCTTTAAAGCATTTTCAACCTTGATCAGCTTTTCCTTGTTGATCAGCTCCAACAGTCGTTCTGTCAAGGAATCGGCATCACGCATGGACTTATGCTGAATGTTGTCCTTGATGATCCCAATCAGTTCGTGATCGTCCAGATGGTCGGCAATCAAACGGCTGATCGCCCTTCTTTTCGCTGACTCTGAACCTAAAAGCTCAACCCCATACCCTCTTTTGCGCAACAGGGAAAGCTCCACCGAAGCCAGCTTGCTTTCCAGCTCATCCAGGTCATGACTGATCGTAGCTTTCGTCACCTTGAGATCGATGGCGAGCGAGATCAGCTTGACGGGCTCTGTAGCTTCGAGGAGTGAACAGAGAATCATCACATGCCGTTCCTCCGCCGTAAACTCCGTTGTTGCCTGCTGCAGGACCGCGATACGCAGCTGTTGTTTTTGCTCGTCGGTACCCAGCAGCTCCACTCCAGAACCTGCTTTGCGCACGAATTCCAGCCCATTCTGATGAAACAACGCTTCCAAGCTATCCAGTTCACGGAGAATCGTTCGTGCACTTACTTTGATTTGAGCGGCAATGCCACCTACAGTCCAACCCTTCGGCTCTTGCAGTAACAGCTCAATAATCGCCCTTTGCCGCGAAGATACACTCACTTTTCCATCCCCCTAGTAGAAAGAAGGATAACGCTAGCTCTCACTAGCGTTATTTCCTTTATACAAGACGTTTGACCAATTTGTCGTACTCGGGACTGTTCAGGAAGTTTTCGATGGAAATATGCTCTGCTGCAGGTGCTTTGACCTGGGCCCGACTCGTGAGCGATTTGTGGGTAATGATGATATCCGCATCATCTGGAATATCGTTGATCGCTGTATTGATGACGGTGATTTCATCCAGACCAGCCTCTTTGAATTTTTTTCGCAGAGTTGCCGCACCCATCGCACTGGATCCCATGCCTGCATCGCAGGAAAATACCACTTTTTTGACTTCTGAAGCCATGGTCACTGTACTCTCTTCCATTTTCGCAGCAGCTACTTGATTTCCTTTTAATTCCTTCATTTTTTCTGTAGCCTGCTCCAATTCGTCATCATTGGATTGACTGCTCATTTTCAATAATGCTGCCGCGATCAGGAAGGAAACAACGGTAGCTCCAACTACACCCGCCAGCACCGGAAGCAGCCCACCACGCGGTGCCATCGCACTCAGGGCAAAAATACTACCTGGAGACGGAGGTGCCACCAGACCTGCTCCCAGAAGAGTGAAGATGAACACTCCAGCCATACCGCCACCGATTACAGCCAGAATCAGACGCGGATTCATCAAGATATATGGGAAGTAAATCTCATGGATTCCACCGAAGAAGTGAATGATTACTGCCCCTGGAGCAGATTGCTTGGCGTTGCCTCTTCCAACAAGCCAATACGCCAATAGTATCCCCAAACCAGGACCTGGATTGGTCTCCAGCAGGAAAAAGATCGACTGCCCTGCTTTTGCCGCCTCGTCCAGACCGATCGGGCTCAAGATTCCGTGGTTGATCGCATTGTTCAAAAACAGGATCTTGGCTGGTTCGATCAGGATGTTTGCCAATGGCAACAGACCCAAATTCACAATTCCTTGTACCCCAGCGGCCAACAGATTGCTCAATCCCTCCACCACTGGACCAATCGAGCTAAACGCCAGAAGCGTCAGGATACCGCCTACAATACCGGCTGAGAAATTGTTGACCAGCATCTCAAAGCCGGTGCGAATTTTCCCATCCAGCATCTGGTCGACCTTTTTCATGCACCATCCGCCGAGTGGCCCCATAATCATCGCGCCTAAGAACATCGGGATGTCAGCCCCTACGACTACACCCATCGTAGCAACCGCCCCTACGACACCCCCGCGGACATCATGGATCATTTTACCTCCTGTATAACCAATCAAAAGCGGAAGCAGATAGGTAATCATCGGTCCTACGAGCTTAGCCAGGTCTTCGTTCGGCAGCCAGCCTGTTGGGATAAATAAGGCAGTGATGAGTCCCCACGCGATAAAAGCACCGATATTCGGCATAACCATCGCGCTTAAAAAACGTCCAAACTTTTGTACTCTGACCCGAATTCCTCCTGATGACTCGTTATTTGTGACCATCTCCATACTGAACCCTCCTTTACCTGTTCTTTACCTGTTGATTGATTGATGACAAAACTAAACTATTCGTTTATCTACCTAGAATATAAAGCGTTTACATTTGCATCTCAACAAATTCAAAGCGCTACTTTGTCGCCAGCAATGTTGACAAAATTGAATTGAAAATACAAAAAGCCGATGCATCCTGCTTTGCATCGGCTTTGTATCGCTATTTTTTCTCTTACCGTTGTTTATTATACGTTCTGCCGCTGGACTCCCCAGAGCGTGGACGAGATTCACCGCTTTTTGGACGATACTCGCCACTGCGCGGGCGATATTCGCCACCGCCACGATACTCCCCTCCGCCGGAACGAGGACGGAATGGACGTTTTCCACCGAAACCGCTGCCTTGACCACCTTTACCTTTTGGCGGGAATTTTTTCTTGCTCACACGCAAAGGCGATTCTTCAGTCAGGTGAACAGGGGTTGTATTCGGCTCTTTCGTCAGCATCTTGAGGGCAGCAGATACCAGTGTTACGGAGTCCACATCCTCCAGCAGCTGTTCAGCCAGCGTTTTGTATTCAGCCAGATTGTCTCTTCCGCTCGCTTCCAGCAGCTTTTCTACAGCCATACGCTGCTGTCCTTCCAACGCCTCGTTCATGCTTGGAACGGAACGACGCTCCATTCGGCGATTGGTAGCACGCTCGATCAGACGCAAATGGTCGATTTCACGCGGTGTCACAAAGGTAATGGATTGACCGGTTTTCCCTGCACGCCCCGTTCTTCCGATCCGGTGTACGTAGCTCTCCGAGTCCTGTGGGATGTCGAAGTTGAATACATGCGTCACGCCGCTGATATCCAATCCACGAGCAGCCACGTCAGTCGCTACCAGGACTTCAATCGTACCTTCTTTAAACTTGCGCAGTACACTGTCCCGCTTCGCCTGGTTCAGGTCTCCGTGGATGCCTTCTGCGCCATAGCCGCGCTTGGTCAGTGCCTCGGACAACTCATCTACTCTGCGCTTGGTTCTGCCAAAGATAATAGCCAGTTCTGGAGAGTGGATATCCAACAAGCGGCACAGTACATCAAACTTCTGCTTCTCTGCCACTTCCATATACTGCTGCTCAATATTCGGTACGGTCACTTCTTTTGCCTTTACCGAGATCATGGTTGGATCATTCATGAATTGCTGAGCAATTTCCTGGATCGCGCGCGGCATGGTCGCTGAGAACAGCAGAGTTTGACGCTGATCTGGTACTTCTTGCAGGATTTCCTTGATATCGTCAATGAAACCCATGTTCAGCATTTCATCTGCTTCATCCAGCACGACGATTTCAATCGCATCGAGACGAATCGTTCTTCTTCTCATATGGTCCATAAAACGACCTGGTGTAGCCACGATAATTTGTGGACGTTTTTTCAACGCCTTGATCTGACGTGTAATGTCCTGACCGCCATAGATTGGCAAGGCAGAGATATTTTTGAACTGCGCAATCTTGTTGATCTCTTCGGCAACCTGCACAGCCAATTCACGTGTCGGGGTCAAAACAACCCCTTGGATGTTTCCGCTTTGCTCGTCGAGACGCTCTACGAGTGGAATACCAAAGGCAGCCGTTTTTCCTGTTCCTGTTTGCGCTTGACCGATCAGGTCTTTCCCTTGCAACGCTACAGGTACGGTTTGTACCTGGATCGCGGTCGCCTCTTCAAAACCCATGCTGCCCAGCGCCCGTACGATAGAGTGATGTAATCCAAAATCATAAAAAGTAGTCAATGCTTTTCAGTCTCCTTTTTTTCAAACCTTCTTCTATAAAATTCTCACTAAAAAAGGGCACTATTCCTTACGATCCGGAACATGCCCTTTATCCCTGATTGTACGTAGCACCCTAGAAAGAACACAACCGTAATCGTACCATGCCTTTACGTAAAAAGCAATGAATGATAAGAAAAAGAACCGCTCTTCCATGAAAAGCGGCTTTTTCCCACTATTTTCTATTAAGACAGGCCGTTAATTTGCCCTTTTGAGTCCACATACAGCGATTCCGCAGCCGGTTTCTTCGGCAAACCTGGCATGGTCATCAAGCTGCCGGTCAACACAACAATAAATCTAGCTCCCGCAGAGAGGCGAATCTCACTGACCGAGATCGTAAAGTTGGTCGGAGCCCCCAAAACATCTGCCCGATCCGTAAAGGAATACGGCGTTTTGGCCATGCACACCGGAAGATGCGACAGGCCCATTTCCTCTACTTTTCGCAGTGTTTTTAACGCTGCAGGCGCATACACCACATCGGAGCCGCGGTAAATTTCCCGGACGATCGTCTCCACTTTTGTTTGGATCGATTGCTCTTCGTTATACAGGTAATGGAATTCGGAGGACTGCTCTGCGGCACGCGCTACTTTTTCAGCCAGGTCTACGCCACCGGCTCCACCATGTTCCCAAACACTGGACAAGGATGCCTCTACCCCAAGCTCCCGGCAAAGCTCGAATACCGTATCTATCTCTGCCTGAGCATCGGTAATAAAGTGATTGACGGCTACCACAGCAGGCACACCGAACTTGCGAATGTTTTCAATATGACGCTTCACGTTCTCAAAGCCGCGCTTCACGGCTTGCAGATCTTCCGCTTGCAGATCCGCCACTTTGACTCCACCGTTGAATTTCAAGGCGCGAACGGAAATGACGACAACCGCCGCTGACGGTGTGAGACCTGCTTTTCGACATTTGATATTGAAAAACTTCTCTGCGCCCAGATCGGCTCCAAATCCAGCCTCAGTCACGACATAATCAGCCAGCTTCAGTGCTGTTTTGGTCGCTACCACACTGCTGCAGCCATGTGCGATATTGGCAAAAGGCCCCCCGTGAATCAGCACAGGTGTCCCCTCAATTGTCTGTACCAAGTTGGGCTTGATTGCGTCCTTCAACAGCACGCACATCGCCTCTACTGCCTGAATATCATTCGCACGAACGGGTTGATCATCCTGATCGTAGCCGACAATGATCTGGTTCAATCTCTCGCGCAGATCGTCTATATTTTCACTCAGGCACAAAATAGCCATGATTTCGGATGCGGTCGTAATCATAAAACCGTCTTCACGTGTCATGCCGTTTCCATCGCCCAGTCCCACCACAATATTGCGTAGTGCCCGGTCATTCATATCCATAGCGCGCTTCCAGACGATTTTTTTCGTGTTGATGCGCAGCACGTTGCCGTGATGAATGTGATTGTCCACCATTGCAGCCAACAGATTGTGTGCGGATGTAATCGCATGAATATCTCCCGTAAAATGCAGGTTGATTTCGTCTGCGGGAAGAATTTGCGCTTTTCCGCTTCCTGTAGCTCCGCCTTTTATTCCCATACACGGTCCAAGAGATGGTTCCCTCAAAGCAGCCACAGTCTTTTTCCCAATCAGATTGAGAGACTGGGACAACCCAATCGTGGTCAAGGTCTTCCCTGCACCTGCCGGATTCGGGTTCATCGCCGTAACCAGGATCAATTTGCCATCCGGCCGATCCTTGATGTCATCCCATAGCTCAGCCGCCAATTTTGCCTTATATTTACCGTATTGATCCAGATGTTCCTCTGAAATCCCTACCTGCCTGGCAATCTCGACAATCGGTTTCATCAGTATCCCCCTGCATTTCGTGAAATTGGCATACAACCTTCTACATTCCACAAACGATAGGATAACTCCTTTCATTTCATGCTTTTCATCAGGAAATGAACAAAACAACCTTCCACTGCTGGCATGCAGCTCGGAAGGTTGTCCTGTCTATGTTTATTCAAAGATTTTTCCAGGATTCAAAATGCCATTCGGGTCCAATACTTGTTTGAACGACTTCATCACGTCCAGAGACTCTCCATGCTCGGCCCTCTGATATTTGGCTTTCCCTACACCAACTCCATGCTCGCCTGTGCAGGTGCCGCCGCGTTGCAGTGCGTATTCGACCAGGTGTGCGTTCAGCTTGTCTGCGCGGGCAACCTCTTCTTTGTCGTCCAAGTCGATCATGAGGATCACATGGTAGTTTCCGTCCCCAACGTGACCGAGTACAGCTCCGTCCAATCCCGAACGATCAATGGATTCACGAGCATCTACGACTGCACCTGCCAGCTCTGAAAAGGGCACGCATACATCAGTGACCATCATTTTTTTACCGGGAGATTTGTGCACGAACGCGTAAGCCAGGTTATGACGCGCATCCCAGAGCTGAGCGCGTGCCTTGGAATCCGTCTCGAACAAGAATTGCGTGCAGCCATGCTCTCCTGCGATGCCTTGAGCAAATTCGATGTCATGCTGCAGGCTTTGCTCGCTTCCGTGGAATTCGATAAACAGCGTTGGGCTTTCCGGATAATCCGTTTCCTTAAACAGATTCACCTGACGGATAGAACGTTCGTCGACCAGTTCGATACGCGCTACTGGAATACCGGCTGAAAGAATGTCCACCACTGTGTTCACGGCATCCTGAACGGTAGGAAAGCTCGCACGCGCGGCCATTGTAGCCTCAGGAATCCCGTATACGCGCAATGTCAGTTCTGTGAAAGCACCCAATGTACCTTCTGATCCGACAAACAAGCCTGTCAAATGGTAGCCGGACGAAGACTTGGCGACCATGCTTCCCGTATGAATGATGCGTCCATCTGCCAATACCACTTCCAGATCGCGTACGTTGTCACGCATCACACCGTAGCGTACAGAAGTCGTTCCACTGGCATTGGTCGCTGCCATCCCGCCAACAGTAGCATCTGCACCCGGATCGACAGAGAAAAACAAACCGTGCTTTTTTAATTCCTTGTTCAGTTGCGTACGTGTCACACCTGGCTGGACCCGAACCAAAAAGTCTTGGGGGCGAACTTCCAGCACCTGATTCATCAGGGAGAAGTCCATGCTGATCCCGCCGTTGTATGGAATGACATGCCCTTCCAAACTAGTTCCCAAACCAAACGGTGTGACTGCAATCTTCTTCTCGTTGGCTAGCTTCATGATCTGGCTGACTTCTTCAGCGTCTTGCGGAAATACGACTACCTCTGGCAAGCGTGGTGCGTGATAGGATTCATCATGACTATGATGCTCCAGAACGGTTGGATTGGTCGTTACTCGCTCACTACCCAGTAGCCCTACCAATTCTTCAATATAGCTCACTTGAGATACTCCCCTTCGTTACTTACTCAGATTAACCAAGAACATGCTGATTTCTGGTATATAGGTGATCAACAACAGGTCAATGATCATGATAACTAGGAATGGAATCACTGCACGCTCGATCGCCGCATTCGGCAACTGTGAAATTTTCCCTGCTACCAGGAGGTTGATTCCCACCGGTGGCGTCAACATTCCAATCGCGGAGTTCACAACCATGATGACCCCGAAAAGGACTGGATCGATACCCAATGCCAGAATGATTGGCAGCAGGATCGGCGTCAACAGAATGATGATGACAGACGTTTCCATAAAAGTACCCATGATCAACAGGAAGATATTAATGACCAACAGGGTAATAATTGTGCTATCTGTAATCCCCAGCATGAATTGAGCGATTTCCTGAGGAATATTTTCCCTGGTTAATAGGAATCCAAACGAGTTGGCAGTCGCAATAATGAGCATGATAGCAGCAGTCAAGCTGGCAGAACTGGTAAAAATGGATCCCAAATCCTTCCACTTGATCTCCCGATAAACAAACAGACCGACAACCAAACCATATACGACCGCAACTACAGCCGCTTCCGTTGAAGTGAAGATTCCTCCATAGATGCCGCCCAGAATGATGACTGGCATCATGATTGCAAGAATCGCATCCTTAAACGCTTTCCAAATTTCTCCGGCAGAATATTTTTTTCCTCCGCCCCAGCCTTGCTTCTTGCTTACAATAATTGCGTAAATCACAAGCGAGATGGCGACGAGAATTCCCGGACCAATCCCTGCAATAAACAAATCATTGATGGATGTGCTCGCTGCCACACCGTACAAGACTAGTGGCACACTCGGTGGAATCATGACACCAATGGTTCCGCCTGCTGCATGCAGAGCAGCCGAAAAACGCACATCGTAGCCTTTTTTCACCATATGCGGAATCAGAATTCCGCCGACAGCTGCTGTCGTAGCCGCCGAAGAACCTGAAATAGCTGCAAAAAATGTACAACCAATGACGGCAACAATCGCTAAACCACCCGGTAGATTACCCACGATTGTATTGGCAAAAGTAATCAATCTGGCTGAAATTCCGCCCGTCTCCATCAGTTTTCCAGCCAACAGGAAGAATGGAATAGCCATCAGTGGAAATGAATCTGTACCGTTAAACATTTTCTGGATCACGACAAGTAAAGGGATGTTCCCCTCAATGACAAAAGCTGCAACTACAGACAAACCGAGTGCAATGGCGATTGGCACATTAATAATCAGGAGAACCAGCAGTGTTAAAAAAAGTATCGTTCCCACAGTGCTTTCACTCCTTCCCGGTGATGTCTTTCCATGTCACATGGAGAACATTCATAATAAGCAAAACTCCGCTGATCGGTATCACCATGTAGATATATCCCATGGGAACGAGCAAGCTAGGCGAGGTCTGTGTCATGCTTCTGACTGACAGCAGATACCCCTGATAAATCATTACGGCAAAAAAAAGTATGGAGAGCAGTGCAGCCACCGATAAAACAATTTTGTTTGCCATTGGAGACAAAAATTTCTGAATATATTCGGTTCCAATATGCGCTTTAATTGACATCGCATAGGCGGAGCCGAGAAACGTCAACCATACGAGCAAGTACCTGGCCAACTCCTCCGTCCAAGCCAGAGGCTGATCCAGGAAAAACCGGAACAGTACTTGAAGGAAGACAGCGACAACCATCACACCCATGATGGTATTGACAAAGTAGCGAGTGATGCTGTTAATGATAGAAACAATCTTGCCCACACGAGTCCTCCTTTCTCAGGGTAAGAGGGAGAAAAGCAGACTGCCTTTCTCCCCTCCGCCAATTATTTCGTATTCAAAATCTCATTGAGCAGATCTTGGTCGATTTGTCCTGCGAATTTCTCATATACAGGCTTCATCGCATCGCGGAACGCTTGCTTGTCTACGTCTTCTGTGATCGTCATGCCATTGTCTTTCAACACTTGCAAAGACTCTTCTTCCATTTTGATCATCAGCTCGCGCTCTTCTTTCCCAGCGACTTTTGCTTCTTCAGCCAGCAGCGTTTGTACATCTGCAGGCAGCTTGTCCCATACTGGTTTACTGAACAGGATCATGGCTGCGGAGTAAACGTGACCTGTCAAAGACATTTGCGTTTGCTTCGAATCGTACAGCTTGTATGTGTTTGCAACGATCGCAGGGTTTTCCTGTCCATCAACAACACCTTGCTGCAAGGCTGTCAGAGCCTCTGTCCATGCCATCGGAGTTGGTTTTGCACCCAATGCTTCAAAGGCTGCCAAGTGAATTTGGTTCTCTTGTGTACGCAGCTTCATGCCTTGGAGATCAGCTGGTGTTTTGACGACTTTGGAGCCGTTGGTTACGTGGCGGAAGCCGTTTTCAGCCCAGGCCAGACCTATGATATTCGCGCTTTCGATGTCTTTCAGGATATCTTGACCCACTTTCCCGTCCAGCACTTTGTACGCATGGTCGCGGCTTTCAAACAGGAATGGAAGGTCGAGCACGCCCAGCTTCGGATAGAAGTTGGTTACTGGCGCTGTCGACGTGATCACCATGTCTACAGTTCCCAGCGTAAGTCCTTCTGTCAATTCCCGTTCAGCACCCAATTGGCTTAGTGGATAAACTTCGATTTTGACCTTGCCTTGCGACTTTTCTTCTACTCTTTTTGCCATGTCTTTCAAGGATACGTGGTAAGGATGGTCCTCTGTCAAAGAGTGACCTGCTTTAAACACAAAGCTTTGACCATCGCCGCTTGGTGCTGCCGACTCCGCCGGAGCTTGTCCAGCAGGCTGAGCAGCTTGCTGGCCGCCGCCCCCTCCACACGCTGTCAACAACAAAGATACGGACATCAGGCTCGATAATACGAACCCCCACTTTTTACGCATCATTCTCTCTTTACCCCCTAAATGGTTTTGTTTGTGTTTTTCTATATAGGTTTGTAAATTTGAAACCGACGTTAAATACCTCTTCCGCCATCCACATTCATGACTTCGCCCGTTACGATTTTGGACAGATCAGAAGCCAGATACAGAGCGGCTTGGGCAATATCTTCCGGTTGGATCAGCTTGCCCAACGGCACACTGTCGATAAAGATCTCTTTTTTCCCAGCCTCCACTGTCTCAGCATCTCCGCTGATGAACTTGCCCAGCATAGGCGTTTCCGCCGGGCCAGGGTTGATCACGTTGACGCGGATTTGGTCTGTAGCCAATTCCAGAGCCAGTGCTTTACTGAGCATAACCGCTGCACCCTTGGAAGCACAATACGCATTCAGTCCTGGACGGGCACGGATGGAAGCAATCGAAGCGATATTAATTATGCTGCCTCGTTTTGCAGCCTTCATATGCGGTACTGTATGTCTGGTAGTCAGGAAAATGGATTTGGTATTAACGGACATGATTTTGTCCCACATATCCAAAGTCAATTCTTCAATCGGGGTAAACGCCTGTGGCACACCTGCGCAATTGACCAGGACATCGACGGATCCAAAAACGGACATGGTTTCCGCTACCATCGCGGCAACGCTCTCATCATTGGCTACATCGGTTTGCACAGCATGAGCTTTACCCTCAGGCAGCTCTTGCGCTACTCCCTTCGCAGCCTCCTTGTTCAAATCGGCAAGGACGACATTCGCGCCTTCTTGTGCAAATAGTTTGGCAATTGCTTTCCCCATTCCAGATGCGGCACCCGTAACAATCGCTGTTTTTCCCTCTAATAGATGTCTGCTCATAGATTGATCACCACCATGCGTTCTTCTGTCATCTCTTCGACGGCATAACGAGGTCCTTCCTTGCCAAGACCACTATTTTTAACTCCACCATACGGCATGACATCGTTTCGATAGGTGGAAACGTCGTTAATCACTACGCCCCCGTACTCTAACACGCGTGCTGCCTTCATCGCAATATTTAAATCACGAGTGAAAATTCCTGCTTGCAAACCATACTCCGAATCATTGGCTTGTTCAAACGCTTCATCCAGATCGCTGTATGGAATGATGGTAACAACTGGAGCAAATACCTCCCGGCACACCACCTTCATTTCGGGCTTGGTATCTACCAGGACTGCTGGGTAGAACAGGGCTCCTTCGCGCTTCACAGGCATCAGGGACTTGGCGCCCTGGCTGATCGCCTCTTGTACCCATTCTTCTGTACGCGCTGCTTCTTTTTCGCTGATCATTGGTCCTACATCGGTATCCGGATCTTCCGGATTGCCTACCTTCAACTGCTTCACTTCGGAAACATACAGATCGGTAAACTCCTGAACCACAGACTCGTGGACGTAGATGCGTTGAACCGCGATACACGCCTGACCTGCGTTATGGAAGCTGCGTGCTGCTGTTTGACGGGCAGCCAGTGTCAGATCTGCATCCAGATGCACGATGTTTGGAGAGTTGTTGCCAAGCTCCAGGGCGACAGGGCGCATGCCGCTGCGTTCCTTGATATGACGGCCCACTTCACCCGAACCAGTAAAGGTGTACATCGCAATTTTTGGTTCGTCCAGCAGCCATTCGCCTACTTGGCTTCCTGCGCCAGTGACGATATTGATATGTCCCTTTGGCAATCCTGCCTCTTCCAGAATCGCTACCAGCAAATACGTCGCGATCGGCGTTACGGTGGCAGGCTTCACCACGATTGTATTTCCTGCAGCGATAGCCGGGGCGATCTTGTGGGTGCTAAGCAATAGCGGGTAGTTGAAAGGCGTAATAGCGCCAATGACTCCCTTCGGTACACGAATGGTAAAACCCAGTCTATTTTCAGATCCTTCTGTCGATTGCAGCGGCACCATTTCTCCATGGATTCTCTTCGCTTCCTCAGCGGACAAGAGCAGGGTGTTGATCGTGCGATCCAGCTCGTTCATGGCATCCTTGCGCGTTTTGCCGACTTCGCGAATCAGGGAAAGCTCCATTTCATCTCGACGCGCTTCCATCAGTTCAGAAGCCTTCAACAAGATTTTGTAGCGCTGGAAGGGTGTCAACGTATCCTGCTTAAACTGCTTATGCGCCGCTTCTACTGCTGTGGATACGTGATGTTGTTCCGCCTTTGCGATGTGAGCGATGGTCTCGCCGGTAAACTTGTGAAAAACGGGAATGTAATTTTCTGTCTTGACCCATTCTCCATCGATGTACAAATCATAGATTTTAGCGTCCATACTCCTACTCCTCCTTGTTCTTACATGGCCGATTCTGCCTGTATCATCATGGGGACCGCCAAGACGTTTGCGGTCGCCCACTCATGATCCCTAGTAGATGGTATGCTCCTAGCGAGTTGCTTTGTAGATCTGGCTGACGATTTCGTCTCCCAGTTCTTTCGTTGTTGCTTTTCCTCCAAGGTCAGGAGTTTGTACCTTGCCGTCGATCAGAACTTGCTCGATGGAATCCAGAATGACTTTTCCGATCTCCGGAAGGCCCAGGTGGTCCATCATCATGCTCAGACTCCAGATTTGTGCGATCGGATTGGCAATTCCCTTGCCTGCGATGTCTGGTGCGGAGCCATGAATCGGCTCGAACATGGACGGGAATTCTCTTTCAGGATTGATATTGGCAGAAGGCGCCAGACCAAGTCCACCCACAACGGCTGCTCCCAGGTCTGTCAAAATGTCGCCGAACAGGTTGCTCGCCACGACAACATCAAACTCTTCTGGGCGTGTAATAAAATAGGCAGCCAAGGCATCGATATGGTACAGATTTGTTTCGATCCCTGCGTGTTCACGTCCCACTTCCTTGACGATTTCATCCCAGAAAGGCATGGAGTGGTTAATTCCATTGGATTTGGTTGCCGCAGTCAGTCGCTTTTTCGGTCTTTTCTCTGCCAGATTGTAAGCGTACTTGATGATTCGCTCGGTACCATATCGGGTAAAGACGTTGTTCTGTACAGCCATCTCGAACGGAGTGCCTTGATGCATCCGACCGCCCATGTTGGAGTACTCACCCTCTGTATTTTCCCGAACGACTACGAAATCAAGATCGTCGTGACCCTTGTAGCGCAATGGACTTTCCAGGCCACGAAGAAGTTTGACTGGTCTTAAGTTGACATACTGTTGAAAGGCTCTGCGAATCGGAAGAATCAATTCCCAAACTGATATATGATCGGGTACGCCCGGAGCACCGATAGCACCCAGCAAGATCAGATCGTAATCTTTCAGCACGTCCAAACCATTTTCCGGCATCATTCTGCCGTTCTTCAGATAGTACTCGCAGTTCCACGGCTTCTCATCGCAAGCAAAGCGGATACCTCCGTGACTTTCCTCTATTGCTTTGAGCACCTTCAGCCCTTCATTCATAACCTCGGGACCGATTCCGTCTCCTGGTATCACTGCGATTGAATAATGTAGCAATCGACTCCCCCCAATAATCACCGAAATATTTAGACAATTCACCCTAAATATCTTGCATGTTCCGTGCCAAAAAGAAAGAATCGTGTCGAAAGCTAAAAACGCTTTCCATTCAACTAAATGAAAAAACGGATAAAAGGGCCAAACTAAACAAATGAAACAAAGTGTTGCAACAAATCGTTGCAACACTTTGTCGAATAGTACGATCTTATAAACGCAAAGTGCCGCGTTCATGAATTCTGGAACGCATATTCCTATAGAGAAATCGGTAGCATTCATTCGATCTGATACTGTTTCATCTTTCGCCACAGCGTAGTGCGATCCATCCCCAATGCTTTGGCTGCCACTGTCCGATTGTGTTTGGCCTTTTCCAAAGCATCCCTGATCTTCGAAGCCTCCTGGTTCATCTCTTCCGTAAACCGCGGAATCAAACTCCCGTAATATTCATCATCGGTTCTCGAAATTCTTTTCTTGCCTTGAAATAACCATGCCACATCTTCCACATGTACCATTCCATCCCTTGATAGCAGCACCATGCGTTCGACCACATTACGCAGCTCCCGTACATTTCCCGGCCAATGATGTTGCTGGAACAACAGGTAGATCTCCGTATCCAGCGTGACTATTTTTTGCTCATGCTGTTCATTCATTTCCTGGATCATGCTGTCGATGAGCGCCGGTATATCGTCCAGACGCTCGCGCAGCGAAGGTACCTCCAGCTTGAGCATATTGATCCGGTAGTAGAGGTCGGAGCGAAATTGCCCCTTCTCGATTTCCCTTTCCAGATTGCGATTGGTAGCTACGATGATACGAACATCTACCGGAATGACACGCTCTCCACCTACACGTCGAACCCGCCGTTCCTGCAGCACCCTGAGTAAATGCACCTGAATCCGTAAGGGCATCTCCCCGATTTCATCCAGAAATAGCGTTCCGCCGTGAGCCAATTCAAACAACCCCGGCTTGCCGCCCTTTTTCGCTCCGGTAAATGCGCCTTCTTCGTACCCAAAAAGCTCGCTTTCCAAAAGGCTCTTCGGCAATGCTGCACAGTTAACGGCGAGAAACGGCCCCAATGCCCGTCCGCTTTCCAGATGAATGCCTTGGGCAAACAATTCCTTCCCCGTCCCCGACTCGCCTGTAATTAATACCGTCGCATTGCTTTTGGCAAAAAGAGCTGCGTGCTGCTTGGTTTCCCGGATCTGCGCAGAGGTGCCAATAATATTTTCCAGCCGATATCTTGCTTCCAATCCGCTCTCATGCAATTTTTTACGCAGAGACATCTCCATCTTCTGAATATCGCTGATCTCCTTGAAATTGGAGACCGCACCCACGACCTGATCCTTCACGATAACCGGAATGCGGTTGATGACAATCGAGCGATCCATTACCGTCGCCACGTCCCCCAGCTCCTGCCGACCCGTTTTGAGGACGCGCAGCATATCCGAATGAGGAATGTAATCCGTGATCGGCCTTCCCAGCACATCCCCGGAAAGTCCCAGCAGCATTTTCGCTTGCTCATTGACCAGTGTAATGCGGCTCTGGCGATCTACCGCAATGACAGCATCGTGCAAGGAATCGACTACTGCTCCCATGAGCAATTTTTCTCTCAGCCGATCACGAGTGAATGGAACCAGAGAAACAGCCTGTTGCACAGCTCGTCTGATCGTGGAAAGCGACGGCTCCACCAGATGCCATTCCCCGTGTGGCGGCTTGGATCGGCGTATACTGGTATCCCACACGGGGGCGAGATAGGTAAATGGCTCTTCTGCTCCTCGCAGATTGACATTCTCTGTGGCATGAAAAAGGCATGGGCAGCCTACCGTATCCGGTTGTAGCTCGAATTCCTTCTCCAGCCAGCTCTTTTCATTTTCCGAAGCGCACACGACGATTTGCTCCACGGTCTTTCCCGCTTCCCGCAAGCTGTCGACTTTATCCTTGATGTCATTCAGATCGATGGACAAAGTAACCACAGGAAGCGAGAGGGACGCCATCTCTTCCGCATACGGCTCAGAGGTAATGACCACGAATGGCGTCATCATATGGTCCAGAATCGATCGGATCGAGTAAAAGTACACGACAGGATGTTCTTCCGTATCCAGCAGAGCAGCAATTTTACTCTCCACCGTTTTATCTAGTCTATATAAAGCGATCATAGCTCCTCCCAGGTAGCAGGCAAAGAAATGCGGTACTCAGCCATTTTTCGATAAAGTGTATTGCGCCCGATCTGAAGCAGCTTGGCTGCCTGACTTACATTGCCTCCCGTTGTGCGAATAGCTCGTCTGATGGCCTCCTTCTCCGTTTCCTTTAGCGAGGGCAGCGCATCCTCTGATTCCAAAACGTCCCTGACTTCGTCCAGCCCCTCCAATTGGATGTGGTCAGCCTCGATATCCTCGCCGTCCGCCAAAAAAGCCGCCTGGATCAGCACACCTTGTAGCTCCCGTACATTGCCTGGCCAGGAATGAGACACAAGCAACGCCTGTGCTTCCCTGGAAATGGACGGAGCGACACCCTCAGGAGAAAGCTGCTGCAAGAGGTGCCGGGCAAGCTCGGGAATATCGGTTCGACTGCGCAGAGGCGGCAATTGAATCATGACGCCCTTGAGCCGGTAGTACAGGTCTGCACGAAAACGTCCTGCCCTGATTTCCTCAGGCAAATTCCGATGTGTAGCGGCAATCACCCTCGCGTAGATCGGTCTGGACTGATTGCTTCCGACTGGTGTCACGACCTTTTCCTGCAAGACGCGCAATAGTGCAGCCTGAGAGCGAAGCGACATGTCCCCGATCTCATCGAGAAAAATCGTCCCTCTCTTCGCCGCCTCAAACTTGCCGATCCTTCCTTCACGTTGCGCTCCGGTAAAAGAACCGCCTTCATAACCAAATAATTCGCTCTCAATCAAATTTTCCGGAATCGAGCTGCAATTTACCGCAATAAATGGCTCTTGCGCTCGCGGACCTGTTCCATGGATCATCTGAGCAAACAGCTCTTTGCCCGTTCCACTCTCCCCCAAAAGCAGCACCGGAAAATCGACGCGAGCTGCTTTTTGCCCGAGCATTTTTGCTTGCAAGAATCGCGGGCATGTTCCGGCAAGACGAGGAAAAGGCTTCAGCAGGGCGGGTGAAGCGGAAGGCCATATCCGCTTTCGCTTATCCTGTATCGTGTTTTCCATACCTGCATCCATCTGCTCTATGACCCGGCCCATTACTTCAGAACCCAGCTGCCTTTTCGCCGATTCATTCATTCCTACGATGCGGTCATCGCGATCCAGTCCGATCAGCGGCAACGATCGTTGGGTCCGAGAGTCAGCCTGCGGCAACGTCACGATGCGATCGGCTTCTGCCGACAGAAAGTGATTTTGCAGCGCTTCGGCAACCATGCAGACAAGCGTCAGAGCGAGTGGATGATTGTATTCTTTTCTCGTACTGATATTTACGACACCCAGAAGTTCACCTGCAGTAGAAAAAATCGGTGACGCTGAGCATGTCAAAAACTGATTTTCCAAAAAGTAATGCTGTTCTCCCTGCACATGAACGGGCTGCTTTTCGATCAAAGCCGTTCCGATCGCATTGGTTCCCTTGTGCCCCTCTTTCCAATTCGCCCCGATCTGCAGCTGTACTTTTTGCGCCTGATTGGCAAACGTCGGATCACCCACTGTATGGATAATGTTTCCGTGTCGGTCAGCGAGCAGGGCGATGTGTTCCGTGTGCAATAAGAAGGGTTCCAATCTTTCAAACAACGGAAGACTTCTGCGAATCAGGAGGTGATTTTCTTGAATGATTTCTTTGATTCGATTCATGGATATGATTTGATCATGTGCATTCTCTGTGGCTTTGAGGTTCGATTCTTGGCAGCGCTTCCATGACTGCAAAACAATCGTCGACAATTCCCTTCCCTCCCACTAGAAAACTTGGCTGCGTCAAGCTATGTGCGGAGCCTTCGTTGCACTATCATTCTCCTCCAGTATACCATGATTCTCTCGTCTGGCATTGTTCTACTATAGAACGCAAACTGTTCCATTATGATACATATTTTTTGTGCGTGTTTTTGAAAACGTTGTCATACCTTGCTCGTTTCAGGTGGCATGGGATTTGCTGAATGAAGAGATCGTACCGTACATGAGATAGATGTGAGGAGGCGTTCGCATGATCTATGCACAACCCGGCCAAGCCGGATCCAAAGTAACCTTCAAAAATCGCTACGACAATTACATCGGGGGCAAATGGGTTCCACCTGTCAAAGGAGAGTACTTTGAAAATGTGACCCCAGTGACTGGCAAGGTATTTTGCGAGGTGGCTCGGTCCACAGCCGACGATATCGAACTGGCTCTGGACGCCGCACATGAAGCCAAGATTGCTTGGGGGAGGACTTCGGTAACGGAGCGCTCCAATATCCTGCTGAAAATTGCGGATCGGATCGAAGCAAATCTGGAGACTCTGGCTGTTGCCGAAACATGGGATAACGGAAAGCCGGTCCGTGAGACGCTCGCTGCTGATTTGCCACTGGCGATCGATCACTTCCGCTATTTTGCCGGCAGCATTCGCGCACAAGAAGGAAACCTCAGTGAAATCGACAACGGAACGGTCGCGTACCATTTCCATGAGCCGCTTGGCGTAGTCGGGCAGATCATTCCGTGGAACTTCCCGCTGTTGATGGCTACTTGGAAGCTGGCACCTGCTCTGGCTGCAGGCAATTGCGTCGTCCTGAAGCCAGCTGAACAAACTCCTGCATCCATTCTCGTGTTGATGGAGCTGATCGGCGATCTGCTTCCTCCAGGCGTAGTGAACGTCGTCAATGGCTTCGGCCTGGAAGCAGGCAAACCGCTAGCCTCCAGCAACCGTATCGCCAAAATTGCCTTCACGGGTGAAACAACGACCGGTCGCCTCATCATGCAATACGCTTCTCAAAACATCATCCCTGTCACGCTGGAGCTGGGCGGCAAGTCCCCGAACATCTTCTTCCCCGATGTATTCGCCAAAGACGATGCTTTTCTGGACAAAGCACTGGAAGGCTTTGTGTTGTTCGCTCTCAACCAAGGCGAAGTGTGCACATGCCCATCCCGCGCCCTGATTCACGAAAGCATCTACGAACCATTCATGGAGCGCGCTCTGCAACGGGTTTCGGCCATCAAGCAGGGCAATCCACTGGATACGGATACCATGATTGGAGCGCAGGCATCGCTGGAGCAGATAGAAAAAATCCTTTCCTACCTCGACATCGGCAAGCAAGAAGGAGCAGACTGCCTGATCGGAGGAGCATCCGCGCAATTGGGCGGAGATCTGGAAGGAGGGTACTACATCCAGCCTACTGTATTCAAAGGGCACAACAAAATGCGCATTTTCCAGGAAGAAATCTTTGGTCCAGTCGTGGCAGTAACAACCTTTAAGGATACCGAAGAAGCTCTTTCCATCGCGAACGACACTCTCTATGGTCTCGGATCGGGTGTATGGACCCGCGATATGAATACAGCCTATCGCATGGGTCGTGAAATCCAGGCAGGACGCGTATGGACCAACTGCTATCACGCTTACCCTGCTCACGCAGCGTTCGGCGGCTACAAGAGCTCAGGGATCGGCCGCGAAAACCATAAAATGATGCTCTCTCATTATCAACAAACCAAAAACCCTCTTGGTCAGCTACAGCGACCAGGCACTTGGATTCTTTTAAATCATGAATGCAGCGGAAAAAGTGCTCGCAACGGATGCAGCCTTGCAACTGATTGAGCGGCTCCAGGCAAAGCACGGCAAGCTGATGTTCCACCAATCCGGTGGCTGCTGTGATGGCAGCTCCCCCATGTGTTACCCGCTCGGTGAATTTCTCGTCGGCGAGCAGGACGTTCTGTTAGGCGAAATTGGAGGGTGCCCGTTTTACATGGGCAAGGCCCAGTACGAATACTGGAAGCACACCCAATTGATCATCGACGTGGTGAAAGGGCGAGGCGGCATGTTTTCGCTCGAAGGCCCCGAGGGTTTTCGTTTTCTTACCCGTTCACGCTTGTTTCCTGACTCCTGATCCTGTTAGAACGCAAAGAAAAGCGAAAAGACCGTCTCAGCCTGTTTACAGGTCCGAGCGGTCTTTTTCTACTCCGTTTAAGATCGGGTACGTTTCCTCGCTTGGCGTTGATTCGTATTTCGACTGTCTTGCTTGTTGGCATTGCGTGAACTGTTGGCATTTCGTCCGGAATTGCTGGTATTACGACCAGAGCTGCTAACATTACCCCCATCACTACGTCTGCCGCGTTCCACCGGCTTGCCTTTGCTTCTTCCAGCCTGCTCTGCTTTGGCTCCCCTATACTCCCGTGTGTCACGGCTTTTCTGCTCTTGCTTGGGCTTCGCCGGTGCTGCCGTTTCCATGCGTTTTCTTTCAAGAGATAGGCGTATGCCTGCCTCGATCGCTTCCAGGTGCATACGGTCTTTAGGCGCGACCAGCGTAATCGCAACTCCTTGTTCTCCTGCCCGGCCCGTACGGCCGATCCGATGAATATAGCTCTCCACATCTTGCGGAATATCGTAGTTAAATACGTGAGTGACACCCTCCACATCGAGCCCCCGCGCCGCTACATCAGTCGCGACCAGCAGCTGAATCCTCGCTTCCCGAAAACGCTTCATCACGTCCTCACGCTTGGCCTGCGACAAATCTCCGTGGAGCTCGTCTGAAAGATAGCCATACCCCTGCAAGGCGGTGTTCAACGTATTGGCTCTGCGCTTCGTCCTGCAAAAAATGACTGCCATAAATGGCCGCTGCTGATCGATCAGATCACGCAGGGTGGACTGCTTGGCCCGGTCTGTCGTCTCTACTGCGATTTGACGGATATCCTTCAGCGTAACCTGCTTGCTCTGTACACGAACATCTTCCGGCTTCTGCATGAAACGCTTCGCCAGTGAACGCACCTGGTCCGGCATCGTAGCAGAGAATAGCATCGTTTGCCGATCCACAGAGGTTGCTTTGATGATCTCCTCCACCTCTGGCAGGAAACCCATGTGCAGCATCTGATCCGCTTCGTCCAGCACCAGCATCGACACCGTCGACAGCTCGATCGTCCCTCGTCGCATATGATCGAGCAAGCGGCCTGGCGTCGCGATCACGATCTGTTTCTTGCCTTCCAGCTTTCTCATTTGCCGTTCTACATCCTGCCCTCCATAGACCGCCAGCACGTGAATGTCGTCCAGCTTGGCCAACAGCTTTTTGGCCTCCGTCGTGATCTGCAAAGCCAGCTCGCGCGTCGGAGTCAAGATCAGAGCCTGCACATGCATTGCCAGCGGATCTGCCTTTTCCAGAATCGGCAGCAGGAAGGCAAGCGTCTTTCCAGTCCCTGTCTGAGCCTGCGCCACCACATCCTTTCCCGCCAAAAGCAGCGGAATGGCTTTTTCCTGTACTGGCGTTGAATCCGTAATCCCATTTGCTTTTAATGTATCATGTAAGGGTAAGCCAATTCCTAGTGACAAAAAAGTAGCCAGAACGTCTCCTCCTCTATTGGAAGTTTTTTCTCGTTTTTTTCGTTATTTTGTGCATACAGCCACACCGATAAAATAGCGTACGCCATCTCGTGGCTTTTCAAAAGTAACACCACGCTGGTAGTAGATCTCCGTCTCCCGGAAACGAACAAACAGCTCCTCAAATTCAGCAGGTGTCAATTGATGCACGTGAAAGGGTTCGCTTGTCGGCACTCCACGCCCTCTTCCAAAGGGGCTGGACAAGATTAGCATGCCGCCCGGCTTCAGCATCTGGTACAGGTTGTCCATAAAGCGTTGATCATCCGCTACGTGTTCGATCGTCTCAAAGCTCAGGATTGTATCGAACATGCCCAGCTTTTCCGGCAGATCTGGGTCTAGCGCATCCTCTTTTTGATAGATGATTTTCTGATGATTGTATTCGCGATTAGCATAATAGATCGTATCATCGTCGTTATCGACGGCGATTAGTTCGGTCAGTTCGCGCTTTCGCTCCTTAGCTACCATATGGCTGCCATAGCCTGTGCCGCATGCAATATCTAGCACTCTCCCTTTGATGTAGGGTGTGGCAAAATAATAGCGGGCGATATGTTCCAGCAGCATGCCGTTTGTCGGTTTGAGCTGCTTGGGAATAATCCGTTCCCCTGTCCATTCGAGCATCTGAATCACCATTTTCATTCGTATCCTCATCACATCTTACCTTATTCCACGAACAGATGAAAATCGTTATGGAGATGGACAGGCAGGATTCTTAAGAAATTTGTAATCATTTTCACCACTATTTTGTAAAAGCTGATCGGTAAGATAAAACCATAATCGATTGGGTGGGAGGTACCATGAAAAGCTATCAAGTCCTCGTCGTGGATGACGAGCCAGATATCCGGGATGCGATTGAGATCTACCTGAAAAACGAGTCACTCACCGTCTTCAAGGCAGGTGATGGTGTGGAAGCTCTCTCCATCCTCGAGCAAGAAGACATCCATTTGATCATTCTCGACATCATGATGCCGAAAATGGATGGCATTACTGCGACATTCAAGATCAGGCAGGAGAAAAATATTCCAATCATCATGCTCTCTGCCAAATCAGAGGACACAGACAAGATCCTCGGATTGAATATCGGAGCCGATGATTATGTCACCAAGCCTTTTCATCCTTTGGAACTGGTAGCGCGGGTAAAATCCCAGCTGCGTCGTTACACGAACCTGGGCCATTACAAGGAGAATCAGGATGAGGTCAACGTCCGGGGACTGACCTTGAACAAACACACCAAAACCGTCTCCGTCGATGGCAATGAAGTGCGCTTGACTGCTACTGAGTACAAGATCCTGGAGCTATTGATGAGTCATACAGGCCGGGTATTTTCCATCGAGGAAATCTATGAACGAGTCTGGAAGGAGCCGTATATGAACGCAGAAAATACGGTCGCCGTCCACGTTCGACGGATTCGCGAAAAGATCGAAATCAACCCGAGAGAACCAAAATATTTGAAAGTGGTGTGGGGAATTGGATATAAAATCGAAAAGTAAGCGTTACATAGCCCACGCGCTGCTCGCCTTCGTCCTGGTGACGACGATCATTGCGCTTGTCGTAGCCGATATTTACGACGACCGGCGATATTTGGATAAAGACTACTTCCTCAACCAAAACAGCTATCAAATCACCGATGAACTGGCGATCTTTGCAAAACTCTTAAAGGAAGTACATGTTGATTACGCTGCCTATGCTGACAAAACATCTCAGCAGAAAGTCGATGGGGACCTGCTTGATGATCTCTCGATGGAACGCGATCAGAAGCTAAACCAGCTAGAGGAAAACCTCAGCGCACAATACAACACAAGAATTGAAGAAGCACGCGCAGCAGGCAACGACAGTCAGGCAGCCCTGCTTACAACCGAAAGAGAAAACAAGCGAACCAACGCGGTGAAACAGATCCAGGCAGAATATGACGCAAAGGTAAAAGAAATTGCTTCCGCCAAAGACAAAAAAGTCGAAGATCTGAAATTCAACTTACTCTTAAGAGATGGCACTTTTAAATACGCTATACAAGATAAGAAGAACAACAAGGTTTACACCAATCTGGATTACGAGCCCACAGAAGCCGAAATCAGACAAAACGCACTCATCTCCGTACAGCTTCCGCAGCGCAAAGGAGAAAGAAGCTGGGGACTGTCGCGTTTTTTTCAGGAAAATCAGTGGGAGGGGATCATCTATATCCCTCGAGTAGCTGAAAGCTATTCGCCCGCTTTCGCCCGCTCAGAAGCATCCAGTGAAGCTGTCATTGATGGCTATTATCATCGAATCATCGATGACGCTACTTACTATCAGTCCATTCGCGAAAGACTGCTGAAGGAAATCGGCCTACTGATGATATGCCTCATCGGAGCTGTTGTGCTGTTCCGTTATTTGAAACAAAATCAGGCGCTCGAACATCCTCTCGTCGCGAAAAGCCAATCACTCTTACGACGCATCCCATTAGATGTCCGGTTGCTATCCTTATTGCCTGCAGGAGTCATTTATCTGGTCTTCACGTTTGAAACCAATTTTTTCTGGTTGCCTATCGGCTTCGATCATTTTTCTACACTGGCTCTGCTGACACCATTGACCGCCTATTTCCTGCTATATGTGGTAGAAGCCTGGAGCATCTATAAAAATCCGGAGTCTCTTTCCCAACAATGGCAAAACAGTCTGTATATGAAGGTTTTCTCCCTGCTGCGAGATAGCTTTGCAGATCGGGGAATGTTTTTCAAACTGGTCATCTTGCTGGGATTGACCATCGGAATGTGTGTGAGTGCCGGTGTCGGATTGCTTGCGCTTATGAAAAGCGAACCCATCTTCCTTTTCCTTGCGTTTCTGTACTCGGTATTCTACGTCATGTTCGTGCTGCCCTACATCCTCCGACGTACAGCTCTGTTAAATCGAATTACGCGCGGTGTTGAACAGATGTCCGCAGGCAATTTCGACGTGGTGATCGATGCAGGGAAGACCAAGGGCAAACTGGCGAATACAGCCCACGCGCTGAACAATCTCAAGCAGGGTGTCAAACAATCCCTGGATGATCAGATGAAAAGCGAGCGACTGAAGTCCGAGTTGATTACCAATGTGTCCCACGACTTGAAAACGCCACTCACCTCTATCATCAATTACGTCGATTTGTTAAAGCGTGAAGACTTATCGACGGAAGATCGCAGCAATTATCTGAATGTGCTGGAGCGAAAAACAGACAGATTGAAGGTCTTGATTGACGATTTGTTTGAAGCAGCCAAGATGGCAAGCGGCTCCGTGGAGCTGAATATTGAACAGGTTAACGTCGCAGCCCTGCTGAGGCAAACGCTAGCCGAATGCGATGACAAAATCGAGCAATCCTCGCTTACCTTCCGCGTCAACATCGAGCAGAACAAGATTTATGCTCCGCTGGATGGCAAGAAAACCTGGCGCGTCTTTGAAAACCTGATCAGCAATGCACTCAAATATTCCTTACCCAACACCAGAGTGCACGTCGATTTGATCGAGCTTCCGGATAAAGTGCAGCTGACCATCAAGAACGTATCCGCTTACGAGATCAACTTTGATGCCGATGAACTGTTTGAGCGATTCAAACGAGCTGATGAATCCCGCAACACAGAAGGCTCCGGCCTTGGTCTAGCGATTGCCAAAAGCATTGTCGAGCTACAGGGTGGCAACCTTTCTATCGACATTGACGGTGACTATTTCAAGGTGATCGTTGTCTTCCACAAATTCAAGCCAGCATGATGAATGAAAGAAAGCCAATCGACCGGGCAGTCCTTCCCGACGATTGGCTTTTCCTTTTACCTGATTGCGATTCACGACCAGCCTATACGGCAAAATCTCGTTGAAACAGCTCCCGGATGCCGTCAGCAGCTTCCTGTTCATCCGAGCCCTCGATTTCAAAAGTGACCTCATCCCCAGTCTTGGCACCCAATGCCATGACGTTTAAGATGCTTTTGCCATTGGCCTGCTTGTTCTGGTAGAGAATTTTCACAGTGGAACCGTACTGATTCAGCTTGTTTACCAATACAGACGCCGGGCGAGCATGTAGTCCACCACTCACGTTTACGATCTCTGTAAAACGGATCATCCCATCTCTCCCTTTTCCACGCGTTGATTAACGGTCAAAGCTTAAGTGACAGGTTTGAAAAACTGTGGCAGATGCTCCTTGTGAGCCTCCAGCATATCATCCAGTAACTGTTTGGCTATCGCATCCGATGGTACGAGTGGATTGATCGTCATCGCAAGGAGCGCCAGATGATAGTCACCTGTGACCGCAGCTTCCGCGGCTACCCGTTCAAACGATTTGATTTGCTGTACTAGTCCGCGAACCGCGACAGGCAAATCCCCTACCGCCATCGGGATCGGTCCTTCCTTGGTGATTACGCAGTTCACCTCTACGGCAGAATCGTCCGGAATACTGGCAATCGCGCCATTGTTGCGGACGTTGACTGGCTGGATGTCCCGCTTGTCGTTGTATATGGAGTGGATCAGATCGCAGGCGGCTTCGCTGTAGTAAGCTCCTCCGCGCTTCTCCAATTGCGGCGGTTTGATAGCCAGATCCGGATCCTCGTAGAGTGCGAACAATTCCGCCTCCACCTGCTTGACAACCTCTGCTCGTGTCCCGCCTTTTTGCGCTTCTTCCAGCTCATGCTCCAGCATCGTTTTCGTCTGGTAGTAGTAGCGATGGTAGGGGCAAGGCAAAATGCCCAACGCCTTGATAAAATCCTTATCCCAGCCCAGATCGAGGATGTTTTGCATCGTAATCCCCGACTGCTCGCCGCATAGCTTGTCGATGACCTGTGCCGTTACATTTTCCCCGTCCAGGTAGACACCTGTTCCGTACACCATATGGTTGAGTCCCGCGAACGTAATGCTGACTCGCGATTGATCGACTCCCAAAATCGTTGCAACGCCCATTCTCATGCCAATCGGAACATTGCACAATCCAATGACCTTGCGCCGGTTGGTATAGCGCAGTACTGCCTCCGTCACCATGCCTGCCGGGTTAGTGAAATTGATCAGCCAGGCATCTGGGCACAGCTCCTCCATGTCCTTGCAAATATCCATGATGACAGGGATCGTGCGAAGCCCTTTGAACAGACCTCCGGGACCATTCGTCTCTTGACCGATCACACCGTATTTGAGTGGAATTTTTTCGTCCAGGATCCGTGCATCCAATTGTCCGACACGAATCTGTGTGGTGACAAAGTCAGCGTCCTTCAACGCCTTTCTTCTATCCAGTGTCAGATGGATATCAATCGGTACCCCTGCCTTTTCCACCATTCGCTTTGCCAGTGCCCCTACCGTCTGCAGCTTCTTTTCCCCCGCTGGCACATCGACCAGCCACAACTCACGAACAGGTAGCTCCTCGTATCGCCTAATGAAGCCCTCTACCAATTCTGGCGTATAACTGGATCCTCCCCCAATGGTTACGATCTTGATTCCCCTCACACTCCTGCCCCCTTACATTCGTGAACCCGGCCGTACATCTCTACAAATTCTGTGGCCAAATCCTTGATGGTCATTGCGTTCATCAGGTGATCCTGAGCATGGATCAGCAGCATGCTGAGCTCCATTTTTTCTCCGGATATCTCCTTTTGGATCAATGTGGTCTGGTTGTGGTGCGCTTTCGTCAATTCCTCTGTTGCACGGTTCAAAGCTTGTTTTGCCGCGGCCATGTCTTTATTCTTGGCCAGCGCAATGGCTTCCATCGCCAAACTGCGGGCATTTCCTCCATGCAGGATCAATTGAAATATTGCCTCCGTATGGTCCATGTCTATCTCCACCTATCCAATATCTTTGAAAGTAACAAGCTGTATCCCATTTTGCTTCACGTAATCCTTCACCTGTGTTGAGGTTAAAATCTGCAGCTCGCGTGTGCGTGCCAGATTATAGCTGCTGCCCACAAGCACGTCTTCGTCAAGATAGGCGGGATGGCTCATGATTTCCGCCGTTGCATATCCCTTGAGCTCTTCCATGATCTCCATGAACGTCGCTGGCGTGAGGTTATCTCTATAAAAGCGATGCGAGAAGCCTTCCGTCGTGACGATTCTCTTGTTACTTCTGTTCCCGGCAAGCGTCCATGGATTGCGGATCGGAACTTGATAGCGCTCTGCCAGCCGGAGCACGATCGGCAGAATCGCTTCATGCGCATGGACATGATGATGACTGTCCAGATGCGTCAAAGGCAAACCACTCTGCAAGAACCGCTCAATCTGAGCGACAAATTCCCGTTCCACTTCCTCTGGTATGGCATCATGCAGATGCTGCTGTCCGCGACGGAATGCACCTGCGTCATCCGTCAGGGAAGCCACTTGCGGATGGACAGCACTTCCACAGGTCAGTACGAGATGGATACCCACGCCTAACTTTGGATTCTCCTCGGCGAGCTGTACAGCATGCCCAAAGCCAGGCATATTCACCATCATCGTTGCCGAGGAAACCACCCCGTTGCGATGAGCTTCAACAATCCCCAAACTGACACCCTTCGAATACCCAAAATCGTCTGCATTTACAATGAGTTTCATCGCAAATCCCTTTCTGCTGCAGATTACATATTGAGCGAATGGTTGGTATTTGACGTTGCAGAACCCTGTTCTTCAGCCAACTTTTTCTTATCCCACATGCGGAAGAACGGATAGTAGATCACAAGTGAAACGATGAAGTTAAACAGCTGCAGCACCATTCCGGAAATTTTACCGCCGGTAGCCAAGTATCCGCTGATAATCAACGGTGTGGTCCAAGGAACTGCCACGCCGCTCGGCTTTGCAACCAATCCGGTGGCCATTGCGAAATAGCTGATGATCACCAGGACGACCGGAGCAATAATAAAGGGAATGATCAGAAGTGGGTTCATGACGATCGGCATCCCGAATGTCACAGGCTCATTAATGTTGAACAAACCTGGAGCGATCGACAGTCTTCCTATATTTTTCATCTGTTGGCTCTTTGCCCTCAGGAGCATCAGTACGACCAAGGCCAGCGTTGCACCGGAGCCCCCGGCATAGATCCACAGATCAAAAAACTGCTGCGTGATGACGTTTGGCAAGGTTCCGTTCGGGTCCGCCTGAAACGCTGCCCTGTTCTGGTCCATCAAGGACAGCCAGATCGGGCTCATGACACCCCCGACGATTGCGGCACCGTGCAGCCCAACAGCCCAAAGCATATGAACGAACAGGACGGCAATGATCGCTCCGATCAAGCTTCCGCCGAGAGCATTCAGTGGCACTGCCAAAAGATCAGAGACAATGTTGTGAATACTTTCAAACGAGGTATTTTCCAACAGGATGCGAAGCAGCCAGACTACCAGCAATACGACGAATGCAGGAATCAAGGCAACAAACGAACGGGATACAGCTGGAGGAACCCCGTCCGGCATCGTAATGACGATATTTTTTTGAATGATTTTGCGATAGATTTCTGTAGAGATGATCGCCAGAAGCATGGCAACGAAAAGTCCTTGGCTGCCCATCAAAGCAACTGGGATCACTCCGCCTACCTCCACAGCCGCGGAAGCTCCTTCAGGAGTAAACATGGTCTTGTACGGTGTAGCGAGCAGGAAAGCCGCTACCGAAATCGCTCCTGCCGACAATGGGTCCACTTTATATTTCTCTGCCAAACGGTAAGCCACGCCAAAAGATACAATAAGAGCCATGATGTCAAAAGTAGCGTTAACGGGGTACAGCAATTTGGTCAGCCAATTCTCTCCGAACGTCGCACTCATGAAGTCGCTGTAGCCAGGGAAAGGAAGAAAACCGATAATGAGGAAAAGAGAGCCAATGATCAACAGTGGCAAGGTTAAAATAATCCCGTCACGGATGGCTTGCAGATGCTTTTGCTCTGCTATCCGACCGGCAACCGGCATGACGCGTTTTTCCAAAAAAGAAATAAATCCCGCCATACTTACCCTCCTCTACTTTTTCAGACCCATTGCGAACTCCAGTACATTCTTGCCGTTTAGCGTTCCGTAATCGATTGCTTGAATGACATCGACAGGGATTCCTCGCGCATCCGCCTCTTTTTTCATTTCCGCCAATTTATAACGAACTTGAGGTCCCAGCAGGAGTACGTCGGCTTGCTCAATGTGCTGCTTGATTTCTCCAACAGACACAGCCCAGATTTTCGCCGTCAACCCTTTCTCCTTTGCTGCCTGCTCCATTCTCTGCACGAGCAGGCTGGTAGACATTCCAGCTGCACAACAAAGCAAAATGTTCACTCCATCTCCTCCTTTCGCATGGATTACTTGGGAAATAAAGCAAGCGCCATGCCAAAACACCTTCACATGTATGCGCTTACATAAAAATCAGCTATATTATTCCATTATTCATAATTTTTAACTTTTCCCATTTCAGTGGTGTTTTGTTGAAAACGCTTTAGTGTTTTATCATTTCTAAGTTTTACAAAAAAATAAAACACTATTTTGGTTAGTGTTTTATATAAAAAAGTTCATGATAAAACAAACATCATCTTCCTGAATGACTATTTCATATTTATCAATAATCGGCTGAAGCTCATGCCGTATCAGACTGTAGACTTTTTTATGCTCTGAAAGGAAGGGCTCCTTGTTGGCATAGTGGATAGCGTGCTCGTCCGTCTTCAATCGGTCGACCAGACAGCACATGTGCAAGTAGACTCCGATCCGCGTATCAAAATCCAGTTTTCGGTGCAGACGCTCTTCGATTCGGGCTACACACGTCCGCACATCACGCAAAACGGTCTTGCCCTCCACCATCTTCAGATGCACGCGCAGCATCTCTTCCATCATGACCAGCGCTTCTTCCTGATCGATCGTCTGCTGGATGTCCTGCAATGCCTCTCCGGTCAGCACGTCATCCAAGCCATAGCAGCGCAAGTCTTTGTCCAGCATGTAGTTGCTGACCACGCACAACACTTTGCGATCTTCCTTGATTGCCTTCAGCTGCTTGCGTGCTTCTGCCTTGTCGACCAGCTGCAGCGGCACGAACTCCAGCAGGGCAGCATCATAGCGCAGTCGGGATTCCAGCAGCTTTTGCAAGAACAAGGCACTGCCCTCACCCGACAGACAAGCAGCTACAATAGCCAGTACAGGCGCCGTACGAACCGTATTCTCCTTGAGCTGGTACTCCTTTTGTTCCAATGCGAGATGGACCACAGCGCGATACACATCCTCCAGGGAATGACCCAGCATCGCTTTTCTCGTCGCCTCGATCACATGAGGTGTGCTGACCAGCGGAATGACTTTGACCGGGATGCCCAGCTTCTCCTGTAGAATCTCTCCAAAGGTGAGCAGAGAACCCATATCCACCAGCAACAAAAGCCCTGCACTGCCGCTGATCTCCCGCGCCACCTCGATGGCTTGCTCCAAAATCCTGGATGAATCCACTTCCAAGGGCAAATCAATCGCTCTCGCGTACTGCGTAACCAGCAAGCGGTTGGTGACGTCTACCATCGCTGTTGCTCCGCCACTGCCGTGCGTAATGACGAGAATACCGATCGTTTCCCGCTCGGCTTGGAGGTTTTCGTCATCCAACACGAAAAACATCGTCAGGTAACCCGCTTCTCCGATCGGCAGGTCCATCAGGATAGTCTCTTCAATCATTCGCACACATTCCAACGCTACCGCAAACTCTTTCTTGTACTTCATTCGCACACTGTTGATATGTGGATTGATGATTTGCTTCCCTTGGGCCAGCCTTTCCTTCGAGGTCTGAATGTGCAAGGCAAGTCCGAAGATCACTTTTTGACTCAAAATTTTGCCCAGCTTGCCCTCTGCATACCGGACGATTTCTTCTACCAGATGGATGATGACGGGATCGATGATACGCCCCATATCTTCTTTGTTGATTCGCTGGTGAACCCCTTTGATAAACGGTGTAAAGTAATTTTCGATATCGAATTCCAGTTCCTCTTCACTGACGCCCTGATCGCGCAGCTCCGCGATTTTCTGTTCGATTTTTTCGTAGACGCTGTCCGCCGAATCATCCCGCTCCCTTTCCACCTGGATGCTCTCCGCTTGCGGCTGGACGACAAAGCTCTTGTGATCTATGCCAAACAACTCTTCCAGCGCAGGACGCAGCTCCTTGGCATACAGCAGGCCCTGCTTCACATGATGAGGCAAATCCTGAACAGCGACGTGCAGCTGCCCTTTTCGCGTGGAAATAAAATCGGCATACGCACTCGCACACGTGAGCTGGATATCCGTACGCAATTGTCCGATGTTATTGGGGCAGTGATAGGCTAAAAAAGCGTGAATGGCGCTGGCTGAAATCTGAATCTCACGCCCCAATCGAAACGCTTCTTCGCGGAAAAAATCAATCACGATGTTGTATCTCTCTTCGATTCCGCGCTCAGCCAGGGAAGGCAGCTTGATAATCATCGGAATCCGCCGGATGAACGTCTTGAGCAGGCTTGATTCCGGGTTTTCCGTTGTCGCCGAAATGATTTGCACCTGCGCCGTGCGCTCTACCTCTGTTTCGCCAACCCTCCGGAAGGTAGCCTTGTCCATGAAAGTAAAAAAAATCTCCTGCCCCTCTGCCGGCAGACGATGAACCTCATCGAGAAACAGGATGCCTCCATCCGCTTTTTCCACCAATCCTCTGCGATCATTCTCAGCACCGGTATACGCCCCTTTTTTCACACCAAACAACTGACTGATCAGAAGCTGTGGATTATTGGCATAGTCGGCACAATTAAAGACGACGAACGGCGCTTCTGGACTCAATCTGCCTGTATCGACAGCAAACTCGTGAATCCAGTTTGCAAACACCGATTTCCCTACACCGGTTTCCCCCAAGATCAGGCAGTGCATGCCGCGTGGCGGATACAGCACAGCCGCCTTTGCCTGTTCGATCTGCGTCCGCAAGCTTTTATTCGACTTGGCCAAACGGTCCAGCGCCGTTTCCACTTGATACAGCGAATCGTCCTTTTGCTTTACATAAAAAAGAGTAGGCCTGCCTATGATTTTTACAACCTTATCCTCTTTCCATAGCTGATTGAGATCATTGCTTACATTTGCTCGGGCCAATCCCATCATTTTGGCCAGGTCGCTGGCACTCACCTTGTTTTGAGAGCCCAATTCCATCAGCTTTTGATAAATCAGGTCAATCCGTTTCATACCATCACCTGCCGCTCCAGACGTGTTGGTTTTGATTTCCATATCAAACAGGAAAAACCTTCCTTATTTCGAGACCTTTATTTATTTTCTGACCCTTGCCTGCTCCTACGGTATAATGAAATGACAAGACACTGTTTATGTCTTGCATTGAAGAGACAGGGGACTGTTACCGCCATGCTGGTTTTCGTTTTGTTTACCATCTGGGCATTGGGATTTTTTGTATTGTTCACCGACCCTCGCCACACCGCTATTCGCTGGGCAAGTGCGACAGCCTTTGTGGGAGGCGGCGGATTTTTATCGGGTGTGATCGATGAATACGTGCTCGTCATTTGGGCCGATACCTTCGCTCAGCATCCTGACTGGCTCCAAACACTTACTTTTTTGAGCAGACTCGCTTCTTTCGTCTGCCAGGTGGGATTGCCTTACACCTTTTTGATGTTTGCCGTCCATTCCAGCGACTCGCTCTCTCGTAAAGTCAAAAGAATCACGCAGTATTTCTCGCTGATTCCACCGCTGATCATGCTGGTGATTACGCCGCTCTATCCAGTACTGTCCTTTAATTACTGGATCATGGTGGCGTGGGTCATTCCGTACTTTTTGGCAGCCTGTTCCATTCTCATTATTCTGTACAGGCAGGAAAAAGACCCACTCGTCAAAAAAAATCGTTTTTACACCAATCTGTTGATCATCGTCCCGCTCTTTTTTGTCTTTACATTCATCTATGTCATGCGCATCCAAAATGACTACGAGGCTTGGCGCTACAATACATTTGTCGTGGCGATCCAGTTCATTTTCATCGTCGCCGTCAGTCTCAAATACGGCTTTCTCGGCGTTCGGCTTCGCGTGGAAAAAAAGCGTCTGGACAGCACGCTGCGTGCTATGACCTCTGGTGCGCAAATCGTCAACCATACGATTAAAAATGAAGTAGGCAAAATCGCTCTCTACGCCGACCGGATGCACACCTACGCAGAGAATACCAATCAGCCTGATCTGAAGGAAGACACACAGGTATTGATAGAATCCTCCCAGCACATCCTCAACATGGTAGGGCGCATCCAGGAGCAGCTGCGCGAGGTGGTCCTGCGCGAGGACCAAGTCTTTCCGAGCCAGATCATCACGCAGGTCATGCATACCCTGCAGCCTTATACAGAGAAAAACCGGATAGAGGTCAGCTTGGAGCTGCAGGAAGAAGTGCAGTTGGTATGCGACCCCGTCCAGTTGCGGGAAGTCCTCGCCAATCTGGGCATGAACGCGATCGAAGCGATGAAAGCCGGAGGTACCCTCCAGGTGCAGATGTTCCTCTCCAAGAAGCATCTCGTCATCGCCATCACCGATACTGGCACTGGCATCAGCAAGGAAAATCTCCCGCATGTGCTGGACCCCTTTTTCTCGACGAAGAGGACCGGGCACAACTTCGGTCTGGGGCTCTCCTACTGCTATCATGTCATGCAAAAGCACCAAGGGCTGCTGGAGCTGTCCAGCGAACCCGGAAAAGGAACGACCGTCTTTCTGCTGTTTCCGAAAAAACGCATCGTCCACGAATAAATCGTTTGCGAAAGGAGGCTTGGCACTCTTATGGACCCTATCCGTGTATTCCTCGTAGAAGACGACCCGGTCTGGCGCAAAGGCCTGGTCGATTATCTGAATAACCAGCCTGACCTCACCGTCATCGGAGAAGCAGGCACCAAAGAAGAGGCTCTGGAACGTTTCACACCGGCTGACTCAGACGTTGTGCTGATGGATATCAACCTGACGGAAAACAATCTCGACGGAATCGAGACCGCCATCGCTTTCATCCAGCTGCAACCGGAATGTAAAATCATCATGCTTACCTCCTTGACCGATGAACAGGTGATAGTCGAGTCCTTTTCGGCTGGCGCCGTCAACTACATCAGCAAGTCCAGCTTCAAGGAAATTCCCGATGCGATCCGCGCTGCCCATGCCAAGCAATCCGCTATCCATCCCACGGCTGCCGCGGCCCTGCGCAATGAATTTTTACGCCTGAAAAACGATGAGTACCAAAAGCTGCTCTCTCCTGCAGAAAAGGACATCCTGCAGCTCATCCATCAGGGACAAACGCAAACCCAAATCGAACAATCTCTTCATATCACCAAGCGCACGATCAAAAACCACATCAACCGCATCCTCAAAAAAATGGGCGTCAAAACGAGCAAGGAAGCCGCCGCCAAAGCAAGCCAGCGCAAGCTATTCTAAATCGCTTTGGCGCGGCTTTCCGCGACTCCCTCCTCTGCTTGCCTTTACATTTCGACCAGGACTTATGATCAGGTACCAATAAAAGTTGGTACTTTTTTATATCCCCCCACTCTTTACAATGAGAGCTAAGCAATTATCCTTTTTGTAAAGGTGTGGTATACATGTTTTTGATTCACGCCCTTTTAAAAACTATCTTAGTGCTATGGTTCCGCCCTCGCATGCAAGGTCTTGAAAAATTGGATCTCTCCAAACCATCACTGATTACACCTAACCACGTATCTCTCTTGGATGCGGTCCTGCTCTCCTTTTACTTGCCGAAAAACGCGACCTTCGTCGTCAACACAGAGATCGCCAAAAAGTTCGCCTTTTTCCTTCGTTTCCGCAAGCACATCACGATTGATCCGCTCAATCCATACTCGATTCGCCAAATGCTGCGGATCTTGAAAAAAGGAGAAACCTTGGTGATTTTCCCAGAAGGTCGCATCACGACTACGGGCGGCTTGATGAAAATTTACAGTGGTGTCGGTTATCTCGCGATGCGCACTGGCGTACCCGTCTATCCGGTCATCATCCAAGGTCTGCAGCGCTCCATTTTCTCTTACTTAAAAGGCAAGCTGCGCCTGCAATGGTTCCCGGAAGTGACGATCACCATCAGCAATCCCTATACCATCGAACACGATAAAACACGGTCGATGCGTGATCAAAAAGCATCCGCCAGCGATCTGGTTTTACGTACCATGCAAAACGAGCTGTTCCAAAGTCAAATGAAGCCAAACGTCAACCTGTTCGATGAAGTCCTGCGCGCCTCGAAAATCAACGGCGCCAAAATGGAAATCGCAAAAGATCTCACTGCTGCCGTCAACTACCGGACTTTGCTGGTCGGCAGCTACTTGCTCGGCAACAAGCTCCGTCCATCGCTTTTGGGTCAATCAACGGTCGGACTGTTCCTGCCCAACTCTGTCGGTCACCTGATCACGTTGCTGTCCTTGTTCCGCATCGGCAAAACACCTGCGATTCTGAACTTTTCCTTGGGTGTCCGCCCTTTGCTGGACTGCTGCGAAACTGCTGGGATCCAAACGATTCTGACTTCCCGCGTATTTATCGAAAAAGGGAAGCTGGACCACATCATCGCCGGACTGGAAGACAGCATGAAAATCGTCTACCTGGAAGATTTGAAAGCATCTGCCACCGCTTTTGACAAAGTGGCCGCCCTGTTCCGCTTCCTGACCAAACAACCTGCACAGACCGGCAATAACGAGCTGATACTGTTCACCTCAGGCAGCGAAAGCAAACCAAAAGGCGTGGTGCTGACACATACCAACCTGTTTGCAAATATTCAACAGGTGACCAGCGTGATTGACATCACTTCACGTGACAAGTTCTTTAATGCACTGCCGATGTTTCACAGCTTTGGCCTGACAGCAGGTACGCTCTTGCCAGTCGTCAAAGGAGTTCCGGTCTACCTGTATCCGAGTCCGCTACATTACAAAGCCATTTCCGAGCTGGTCTACGATCAGAACGCGACGATCCTGTTCGGCACATCTACCTTTATGGCTGGATACGGTCGGATGGCACATCCGTACAATTTCTATTCACTGCGCTACGTCTTCGCTGGTGCTGAAAAACTGAAAGACGATGTCCGTCAAATGTGGATGGAGAAATTCGGAGTACGTATCTTTGAAGGCTACGGCGCTACCGAGACCTCTCCCATCCTGTCACTCAACACGCCTCTTTCCAACAAGCAGGGTACGGTAGGCCGCCTGTTGCCTGGCATGTCGTATCGACTGGACGCCGTGGAAGGAATCGAGCAAGGCGGGCAGCTGCTTGTCAAAGGCCCCAATGTCATGAAAGGGTATATGATCCACGGGAAAGGCTTTCTGCCCGCAGAAGAATGGTACCAGACCGGCGACCTGGTGGAAGCAGACGCAGAAGGCTTCCTGACCATCAAGTCCCGCCTGAAGCGCTTCGCCAAAATCGGCGGGGAAATGGTCTCCCTCAACCTGATCGAGGAGCTGGCCATGCAGTGCTTCGGTCACTCTGGATTTGCCGCCATCACGATCAATGACCCGCGCAAAGGGGAGCGCGTCCTGCTCTATTCAACTGACGATCGTGCAGAGCTAAGCCCGCTTCGCGCCTATATCCAGCAACGCCAGTTTTCACCGTTACTGGTCCCTGCAACCATTCGTCACACCAAATCCCTGCCGCTTTTGGGCAGTGGAAAAACAGATTACGTCAGCCTCAAGCAATGGGCTGAGCGTGGAGGCGATCCATCATGAAAACGCGATTACAGCCCTTGCAGGCTTTGTATTTCACACAGTTCCTATCCGCCTTTGCCGACAACATGATTTTGTTCGTGATCGCGAACCTGCTGCGGGAGAATGGCTTTTCTCCCGCCATGCTCGCGCTCGTCTCGATCTCATTTTTTCTCCCTTATATTTTTCTCGCTCCGCTAGTGGGGCCTTTTGCCGACAAGCATCCCAAATCGCTCGTACTGGTGATCGGCAACTTGATCAAAGCTCTCGGTGTCCTGCTGCTGTTCGTGATCGATCAATCCAGCATCCTGCTGCTGATGCTCTGCTACTTCACGGTAGGTGTGGGAGCAGTCGTATACTCCCCAGCCAAATACGGAATCTTACCGGAGCTGACGAAGAACGAGGATGAGCTGTTTCATGCGAATGCACGAATCGAAGCGTATACGATTATCGCGATTCTGACCGGGATTGGCGGGGGTGGTGCAATTGCTTCCATGACGCACCCGTTCCTTTCCTCTGGCATCTGTCTCGCGCTGTACCTGCTGTCATTGTTCATGACGTTCTTCATCCCACGCATGCACGGAAATGCTGCGATTCGCTACGGTACGGAAGCTCGTCGTTTCTTCCTTGACTTTCAAGCTTTGATGAAACGGCCGGATACGAACTTTGCCCTCGTCGGAACGGGCGCCTTCTGGATGAGTTCAGCTGTCTTGCGTGTCGCGGTGCTTGCCTGGATTCCCGCAGCACTCGCGATCGATCCGCAGCACTTTTCGGTTTCATTGATCCTGGCGACTACCTCGATCGGCATTATCGCGGGAGCTTTTTTGGCTCCCAAACTCATACCGCTGCACCAATTTACACGCTCGATCATCTATGGCTTTGGCATGTTCCTGGTGATTGTCCTGTTTCCTTGGATTCACGTCACGTTTTTCGCGATCTGTCTCTTGCTGCTGGTAGGCTTTATGGGCGGGGTCTTCATCATTCCGATGAATACGATCTTGCAGGAGGAAGGAAAGAAGATGGTGGGCTCCGGGAAAACCATCGCCATTCAGAACTTTATCGAAAACTTCTTGATGGCAGTAGGTTCCGGAATCTACTACCTGTTTACCTACATGAGTAATTCGATCTCCGGAGCTATCGTCTTCCAAGGCCTGATCCTGTTGGTCTTTCTGGCTTACCTGGCGAAAAAAACCAACAGATTCGGACTCAGGGGAGAACTTTTTTGAGATGAACATTCTCAGGCCATATGAGTGCGAAACAAAATGTTCAATAGCAAAAGGACAGTCTCGGCAACAAGCCTAGCTGTCCTTTTGTACTTTGTTTACAATCGTTGATTCCTAGATATCTTCTCGAACACTTCTATTACTTCGGCAGCAGTAGGGACATTGAGCACATTCTCCTCGATGAATTCTTTCACCTGCGGATCTGTGCTGGTCATCAGCAGGTGAGCAGCGGCTTCTCCATCGTAGGGCTAAAAAGTCTCGATGTTCTCGGTTTAACTGTTTGGCGACCCACTCCGTCTTTTCACGTCCCTTCGCTGACATTTCAGAACGAAGTGGCTTCTCGTCGAAAGCGAGGACGACTTCGCGATCACAGTTCCCACGTATGAATTGGACCGGATATTGCGTTTTAAGCTGGATGAGGCGCTTTGCAATTTCATCATTGTCCCCCCTTTTTCCCAGTTTACTTCTGTCAGCCACCTGACTTTACACCTTTTTGTGCCTCGTAGACTTGCAGGCAGTCCAGGAAGGGTTGACCGTATTTATCAAACTTGGTTTCCCCGACTCCCTTGATTTGCAGCATTTCTTTCTTATCCTTCGGGCATAAGCTGCTCATCTCACGCAGGGTGCTATCATGGAAAATAACATAGGGCGGCACACCCTCACGCTGCGAGATCTCCTTGCGCAGGCTGCGTAGACGCTCGAACAAGTCGTCGTCTTCTGTCTGCTGCACGGGACGAATCACGATTTTTTGCCAGACCTGCTCCTCTCCGCGCAGAACGGGCAAGGCCTTTTCCCCCAGCTTGAGCACCGGGTACTGGCTCTCTGTCACCTGCAGGTAGCCTTCTGCGATCAAGAGCTGGATCAAATCGACGATCTCTTTTTCCTTGTACTCTTTCATCAAGCCGTAGGTAGGCAGTTGATCAAAGGAAAATTGGGTCACTTTTTTATTTTTGGAGCCTTTCAGCACTTGAGCTACCAGAGCAGCACCGAAACGCTCCTTCATGCGCTTGACGCAGGAAAAGATTTTTTGTGCCTCCACCGTGATGTCGGCAAGCTCACGCTGATCGGTGCAGTTGCCGCAACGGCCGCATTCAGCTGCTGAGGTCTCGCCAAAATAATGAACGATGTACTGCTGCAAGCAGCGTGGGGTGCGGCAGTAATCAATCATGGCGTACAGCTTCTTGTACTCGTGCTCCTTCCGCTCATCGGAGAGCGTGTTTTGCTCAATGAAGAAGGTCTGTGTCTGGATGTCCTGCGGCTGGAATAATAGGACACACTCGCTCGGCTCGCCGTCCCGTCCTGCACGCCCTGCCTCCTGGTAGTACGCCTCCAGATTTTTCGGCATGTTGTAATGGATCACGTAGCGGACGTTGGACTTGTCGATTCCCATTCCAAAGGCATTGGTGGCAATCATCGTGCGCACGTCATCGAACAGAAATGCCTCCTGGTTCTCTGCGCGTTCTTCTTCTGTCAGTCCTGCGTGATATTTGGTCACAGAAAATCCGCGCTTGTTCAAATCAGCATGGAGCGCATCCACGTCTTTTCTCGTGGCCGCATAAATGATCCCGGCTTGCTGACCGTTGGAACGTATATACTCCTGAATGAAATCGCGGCGGTTCTCTCCCCTGCGCACGGACAGATTCAGATTGTCTCGACCAAAGCCTGTGATGAAGATCTGTTCGCCCTCCAAGGACAGCTGTCGTTGAATATCGGACGTAACTTCCGGTGTAGCCGTCGCTGTCAGTGCTACGACTACAGGGCGCTGGGGCAGCGAGTCCAGAAAGCGGGCAATCTCCAAATAGCTCGGTCGGAAATCATGCCCCCACTGGGAGACGCAGTGCGCTTCATCCACGGCCACAAAAGAGATCGGTACATCCTGGATCAACGATTGGAAGGAATCGGATTCCAGCCGCTCGGGCGCAATGTAGATCAGCTTGTACTCGCCGCGAGCGGCTTGCAGCATTCTCTCCCTAACCTCGCTGTATGTTAGCGAGCTGTTGATCTGTGTAGCAGGAATCCCCATGCTGACCAATACGTCTACTTGATCCTTCATCAGCGAGATCAGAGGTGAGACGACGATCGTCACACCTTCGAACAGCATCGCTGGAACCTGATAGCAGATCGACTTCCCGCCGCCTGTCGGCATAATACCTACGGTGTCGTGGCCTTCCAGCAGGCTCGTGATGATTTTTTTTTGCCCCTCCCGAAACGTCGGGTAGCCAAAATATTTCTGCAATACTTCTTCTGCTCTATGCAACAAGAGAATTCACCTTCTCTTACTTTTTTTCATCATCGACCTCTATTAGTGTACTTGTCTTCTTTAAGACAAAACAAGGGTTCGTAAAAAAACCGATCGCACAAAGCTGCACGATCGGCTCTCATTATGGGCTTGTGGCTACTCTCTGGGGTGAATCATCTGCTCGGGACGTACGATCTGGTCAAATTGTTCCTCCGTCAGCAGATTACTTTTGATCGCGGCTTCTTTTAGCGTCAAGCCTTCCTTGTGGGCAAGCTTGGCGATCGCCGCGGCATTTTCATAGCCGATGTGAGGATTCAGCGCTGTAACGAGCATCAGGGAGTTTTTCAGGTTGCGCTCGATGACGATCTGATTGGGCTCGATTCCGACTGCGCAGTTGTCCGTAAACGAATGCATAGTATCTGCCAGCAGTCGAGTGGATTGCAAGAAGTTGTAGATAATGACCGGCTTAAATACATTCAACTCAAAATTTCCCTGGCTGGCGGCAAAGCCAATCGCCGCATCATTGCCCATCACCTGGCAGGCTACCATCGTCATGGCTTCACTCTGTGTCGGGTTTACTTTACCTGGCATGATCGAGCTGCCCGGCTCATTGGCAGGGATTGAGATCTCACCGATACCGGAGCGCGGTCCACTCGCGAGCCACCTGACGTCATTGGCAATTTTCATCAGATCTGCCGCCAATGCCTTCAGCGCACCGTGAACATGCACCAGCTCGTCGTGGCTGGTCAACGCATGGAATTTGTTCGTCGCCGTTTGAAAGGGCTTGCCCAGCTGCTGTGTTATCTCGGCAGCGACCATTTCTCCAAAACGGGGATGTGCGTTGATTCCCGTCCCGACTGCGGTTCCGCCAATCGCCAGCTCGCGGAGGTACTGCGCGCTTTCCAGGATCATGCGTCCGCTCTTATCCAGCATGTGAACCCACCCGCTCACCTCCTGGCCGAGTGTCAACGGCGTAGCATCCTGCAAATGGGTCCTGCCGATCTTGATGATGTTCATGAATTCGCTGCTCTTTTGCTCCAAGGTGGTTTTTAACCGGGCAAGTGCGGGAAGCACCTGATCCTCGACGGCAACGAGAGCGGCTAGATGCATCGCAGTAGGGAAGGTATCGTTAGAGCTTTGCGATTTGTTCACATCGTCATTCGCGTGAATGCGCACGGCGCTTCCGCTTTGCTCCAGCATGGAGTTGGCGCGGTGAGCGATCACCTCATTTACGTTCATATTGGACTGGGTGCCGCTTCCCGTCTGCCAGACGACGAGCGGGAAATGGTCGTCCCACTGACCTGCAATGACTTCATCGGCAGCAGCCACGATCACTCTTGCCTTCTCATCGTCCAGCTTGCCCAGCTTGTGATTAGCCAAAGCCGCGCTTTTTTTCAACACGCCAAACATGCGGACAACCTCAAGCGGCATCTTCTCGGTTCCGATGCGAAAATTCTGCAAGCTGCGCTGGGTTTGCGCCCCCCACCACGCACTTGCGGGAACCTGGATCTCGCCCAAGGTATCCCTTTCGATTCTGTAATCCATCACGCTTCCTCCTTTTTTACGGGACCACGCATCTGAAAGACTCACCTCATTATCATGCCCAGTTATTGTATGAAAAAAGACCGATGCACCATTCACTTTTGGCTACAATCGGTCTTTGGTCTTTCCTGTTTATCTGCTCTCCACTTCTACTGAAACGACGTGATCCACATGCTTCAAGGAACTGTATATATCTGTGGTATACGTATCATCCGAGGCAGCAATCATCATTTCCAGCTTCTTCTGTCCGTTATCCACATCTTTTACCTTCACTCTTTTCACTTGCATGTGGAGGTGTTTAATCTGCCTGAAGACATCGTCCAGATCGCCATTGCCCTGCACGATGATCTTGATCGACAAATCGCGTTGGCGCAAGGAGCTCGGACCAATCCATTTCAGAATGAAAGGAAACAGGTTGATCGCCAGGATGATAAGGGCTGTTGCCGTCACCGCTTCAAAGTAAAAGCCTGCTCCAACTGCAATTCCCAGCCCGGAAGCTGCCCAAACCATCGAAGCTGTCGTCAAGCCGGAAATCACATCATTGCTTCTGCGCAGAATCACACCTGCACCGAGAAAACCTACCCCACTCACAATCTGTGCTGCCAGACGCATCGCATCCATATTGGTTACTCCAGGTACGGAGAACTTCGGCACGGATTGAATCGAGACAATCGTGATCAAGCAGCTGGCTACGGATATCACCATACTCGTCTTGACACCAAGCGGCTTATGCTTGAGCTGTCTGTCTACGCCAATTAATAATCCAAGAAAAAGTGCAATACCTAGCTTCAATAAAAAATCATACGACATCCATAGTTCCCCCTTCCCTACATTCCATGTCAGATATTCTTCCATAATTCCATTAATGAAAGTATATACGTTCTAACTAAAAATTAGGAGTGAAATTTCTCTTATTTTCCCCAACTCTTGCATCCAGCCTCCCGTTTTTTCTTACAGAAAAACGGAAAATCCCTTGCATCGGGATTTTCCGCCAGTCCTTCATACCATCCTTATGAATTTGCTTCGGTAATCATTCGCTTTTGCAGCCGCAGCAGACGTCCGAACAAAAAGACAGCTCCGGCAGCCAAGCCCGTAATGAGTCCAATCCAGTAGCCATACGCCATAAAGGAGGTGTATTGGGCCAACACGTATCCCAGCGGAAGCCCAATGACCCAATAGGATACCAACGCAACGATAAAAGGTACGGTCACATCCTTGTACCCCCGCAACACCCCCTGGATCGGCGCTGCAACAGCATCCGAAATCAGGAACAGAATCGAATACATCAAGAACGTTTGCGTGAGCCGCAGCACTTCCTTATCCGTCGTATAGAACCCTGCTACCTGTTCGTTATACACATACAGAACCACCGCGAACAACAGCGCCAGCAACAGTGCGCTGCCGATACCCAGATAGCTGTACTGTTTGGCGTCCTTGTAACGCTTCGCCCCCACCTCGAACCCGACCAGAATCGTCAAGGCCATCGAGATACTCATCGGCACCATGTAGATAAACGAAGCAAAGTTGATCGCAGCCTGATGCGCCGCAATCGTGATCGTGCTGTATTCGCTCATGAGCAGTGTGACAGCAGCAAAAATACTCACTTCAAAAAAGATCGAGAAGCCGATGGGCAGTCCCAGCTTGAGCAGCTCTCTGCCCGCGCTCAAGGAAATGCGGTAAAACTCGGTAAACAGACCGAACTCCACAAATGGCTGCACACGTTTCACAACGTACAGACTGATCAATAAAATACACCAAAAGGTGATCGCCGTTGCATAACCGGCACCTACTCCTCCCAATCGCGGAAAACCAAATTTCCCGAAAATGAGGACGTAGTTCAGCACGACATTGATGGGCAAGGAAATGAGCGTAATGACCATGGTGACCCGAGTATGTCCTAGTGCATCAATAAAACAACGGAAAACCGTATAGAGAAACAAAGGAATGATTCCAAATGACAAGGCGACGAGGTAATCGAATGCAATCTGGCGAACATCCGGTTCAAGTCCCATCATATTCAGAACCGGGTTCAGAACCAAAGCTCCGAGCAGGATCACCGCCACCGCGATGACCACTGCCATGTACATGGCCTGCATCACCGTAAACGGCACCTGTTTTTTGTTGTCTGCCCCCACCATTTGGGCAATCATTGGCATCACTGCCATCAAAATCCCTGTCAGACCTGCCTGGACGGGTGCCCATAGACTCGATCCAATCGCAACTCCAGCCAAATCGATCGGGCTGGCGTGGCCTGACATGATCGTATCAAAAAAAGTCATGGAGAATAGCGCTAGTTGTGAAATCAAAATAGGCAGCAACACCGTTAGAAACTGACGCCACTTTCCAGATAAAGAATAGGTTTCAACCATTGTTTATACGTCCTAACCAGGGAAGGCAATCCCAATATTTAAGTTCCGATTATAGCAAAGTGCCTACCTCTCATCAACAGAAACATCCAAACAGACGAAACCGTCAGGCGATAGTCCCAGACGGCTTCTTGAGTGGCGCGCTATTTACATTCCTCTACATTTACATCAGCAGCAAAGGAACGACTTTTCCAGCATTGACGTCAATCAAGCCCAGATCCGTAATTTTTAATGCTGGACTTACCGGCAAGGAATGCGTACTGATCGACATGATCGGATTGTAGTGCTTGTATCCCAGTTCTTCCATCGCCCGGCGCAGCTGTTCAACTTCCTTCGCTGTTTTTTCCAGTGGCTCTTCCGTCAGGATTCCTCCTACCGGCAAATGCAAACGAGCCTTCACCTGTCCGTCCTCCACGACACAAAAACCACCCTGCATGCCAATCACTTCGTTGGCAGCCAGCATCATATCCCTCGGATTGTGACCGACTACGAGCAAGTTATGATTATCGTGAGAGTAGCTGGTCGCGATGGCTCCCCGCTTGATCGTATCGCCGCTGATCAGACCGTACCCGCGGTTGCCATTTATCCCGTAGCGCTCAAAAACAGCGATCAGGCCGTAGGGACTCTCCTCCCAGCACAGCTGCCCTTCCCGCGTCTCGACAATCCCGCGGTGATCCTCGGTAAAGGTGGAGCCGTCCTGTACCAGCATCACGCGGCACGGATAGCGGTTGTCCGGCACATCCATCCGAACAGAAAAGTCTGCTTCTGTCAGCGGATTCAGCTGAACGCTTTGATAAAAATGAGCAGGAAATTGTTTTTCTTTGGTCACTTGGATGTATTCTTCGGCAGCATCATACGCCTTTTTCCCGTTCTTATAGACACAGTCAATCGTAAACGCCTGCAGATCGGACAATAGCAGGAAATCAGCCAGCTTGCCCGGCGCGACCGCACCTCGGTCACTCATCTTCATCCGGCGTGCCGGCGTAAACGTACTAGCGTAGATCGCCTGTTCAGGCGTCATTCCCATCTGAATTGCTTTTTTTACGATATGATTTAAATGACCACGCTTGAACAGCGAATCCGTCATGACATCATCGGTCACAAAACAAAAATGCTCGGATACTTCATGCCCAATCAGGTATTCCACCACTTCAGGCGTCATGGATTTTTCCTGAATCTCAATAAACATGCCCGCCCCGATCCTTGCTTCCAGTCCCTCCACCGTCTGGTGCGTATGGTCAGAATTGACTCCGGCATAAAGAATCTGGTGCAGCTCCAGATCGAGCAGTTTTGGAACGTGTCCCTCAATGACGAGGTCCGGGTAATTTTTACGCAAGTAATCCAGGATCTGATTGGTCTTGCAATTCGGGTCCGAGATCACGTCCACGTAGTTCATGATCTCGCCCATGCAGATGATTTCTTCCGACCGCAGCAACTCCTCGATATCGGCGACCTCCACAGTCCCTCCGGTCGTTTCCATCGAGGTGGCTGGCACCGAGCTGGGGATCGCGTACTTCATGTCGACGACACAATCGCGGCTCGCACGAATCATTTCCTTGATTCCCTCGATCCCGAACACATTAGCCATCTCATGCGGCTCAGGGACGACCGTGGTCACCCCATTTTGAATCAAGCCGTATGAAAAGGTCTCCGGCGTCACCATCGTACTCTCAATATGCAAATGAATATCGACCAGTCCAGGGACCAGATAACGCCCCTCGCCTGCCAGGATATCCGCCGCTTCAAATGTATCGGTACCACGCTGACCAATGTAGAGAAATCTGCCGTCCAGCACGGCTACATTTCCTGCTATAAACTTCTTGAAATAGCTGTTATAGACATGAACATTCTCAATCAGCAAGTCCACTTTCATGTTCAAACACTCCTGTCGTTAGTCCACCAGCACCATTTTGTCTTTCGGGAAAAGCAGATTGACTGCCTGTCCACTTTTATAAGGAGTCTCCATTTCCTGATTGACTGTAAAATCACCCAGATCGGTCTCCACTACGTATTGATAGCTCCGACCCAAGAACGTACTGATCTTCACTTTGCCTGCCAGACGATTTTCGCTTTGACTCGCTTCGGCCTCTGTCGTCACGATCAGGTCATCCGGACGCATCGCGCATTTTTTCGCTCCCGGATTGGCAGTTCCAGGATTATGAGCCGCGCTAAAGGAATGGTTGCCAACTCGCAGCCCGATTTCACCATTTTGTTCGGTGCGCTCACCAAAGGATATAAAGTTGTTGAAACCAATAAAACGCGCAATAAACTCGGTCTTGGGGTATTTAAAGATCGTCGCCGGATCATCCAGCTGCTCGATGACACCCTTGTTCATGATCGCCACTTGATCCGAAATGGAGAAGCACTCCTCCTGGTCGTGCGACACATATACCGTAGTAATCCCCAGTTCTTGCTGAATGCGGCGAATCTCCACACGCATGTTGACCCGCAGATTGGCATCCAGGTTGCTCAAAGGCTCGTCGAACAACAACAGATCAGGCTGAATGACGAGAGCACGGGCAATTGCCACCCGCTGTCTTTGACCGCCGGACAATTCCTTGGGGAAGCGCTTCTCAAAGCCACCGAGACTGACCACGTCCAGGATGTTCCGCACGCGCGTTTTCACTTCGGACTCGCTCACTTTTCGCAAACGAAGGCCAAACGCAACATTATCGTACACAGACATATGCGGAAACAAGGCGTAGCTTTGAAAGACGAATCCAAAATTGCGCTTGTTCACCGGTACTCGTGTGTAATCTTTTCCATCAAACAAAAATTTGCCGTCCTTCGCTTCCAGAAATCCCGCGATCAGGCGAAGAGTGGTCGTCTTCCCGCAGCCGCTCGGACCGAGCAACGAAATCAACTGGCCCTTTTCAATATTCAAGTGGAAGTTTTCTAAAATGTATTGATTGTCGTAGGCAACCGATACGTTTTCCAGCGTGAGCAATGCCATGTTTTGATGCCTCCGTTACCGTTTAGTAAAACTACTTTATCGTTTTGTAAAGTAGGAAAGACCCATCAGACGTTCGATGACAAACATGAAGATCGCCGTAATGATCATAAGCAGAACAGAAAGTGCGGCAATCGTCGGATCGAAGTTGTTTTCCACGTAGGTAAGCATCTGGATCGGCAGCGTACTGACCCCTGGACCTGTCATAAAGACAGAGATGTCCACATTATTGAACGACTCCAGAAAAGCGATCAGAATGGCTGCAATGATCCCCGAACGGATATTGGGCAGTACCACTTTGAAAAAGGTTTCGATACGTCCGGCCCCGAGACTGAGAGCTGCTTCTTCGATAGCGAAGTCAAAGTTGGACAGGCTGGACGCCACGACCCGAATAATAAAAGGAAGCATGATGACGGTATGTCCGATCAACAGCCCCGCGTAAATAGGCAGGTTGTAGGTAATAATCACGTACTTGAGCATCGCAAAGCCCATGACGATGCCGGGAATCAGGACAGGTGAAATGAAGATGGCATTCAGCGCTCCCTTTCCCTTGAACTGAAAACGGCTTAGCGCATAGGCAGCTGGAACACCCAGCAGCAAAGCAAGCAGATTGCCCGCCAACGAAACAAACATGGACGTACCAAACGTTTTCATGAACATCTTCACTTCAAAAATGTTCTCGTACCAGCGCCAGGAGAAGCCCTCCGGCGGAAACCTCAAGACGGTTCCAGGTTCAAACGAAGTAAAGGAAATGATGATGAGCGGCCCTAGCAAAAACACGAACACGAGAAGTGTAAACAGGGCCAACCCGTAATTTTTCTCCTGCATACCCTTCTACCCCTTCGGATTTAATTTCTTTGCTATTTTGTTCATCAGGCCAATCACCACAAAGGTAATCACAATCATAATCGTAGCGATCACGGAAGCCATGTGCCAATCGTTCAGCGTAATCGCATTCTGGTAGAGGAACGTCGAGATGACGCCTTGCTTGCCGCCCAGCAGGGCAGGTGTCGTATAAGCTGTCAGGCTGCCGACGAAGACGAGAATGCTGCCGATAATCAGCCCTGGCATGCTCAAGGGCAATATCACCTGTCGAAATGCTGTGAATTTGGAAGCACCCAGGCTTTCTGCTGCTTTCAGCAGATCAGGATCGATGTTTTCCATCACCCCTACCAAGGTGATGATAATCAGTGGTAAAAACAGGTGAATCATCCCGATCATCATAGCGGTCGGGGTATACAATATCTCCAAAGGCTTTTCAATCAACCCGATCGACAATAGGGAGCTGTTGAGGAGCCCTTTCTTTCCAAGAATAATCATCCAGCTGAAGGACCGAACGACCGAGCTGGTCAGCAGAGGGAAGATCGCCAATGCCAGCAAAATGCCTTTTTTGCGAGGTCCCAGCTTGGAAATATAATAAGATGCCGGAAAACCGAGCAGAATGCACACAATCGTTGTTACGAAGCTGACACGCAATGTCGTCCACACGATTTTCAAATTGTACGGGTCCGTAAGAAAGGTTAGGTAACCTTGTACAGTAAAGCTGCCTTCCTGAAAAAAAGTAGAGGCAATCGTCATTACAATAGGAATGACCAGAAACAACGTCAAAAACACTACGCCTGGCAATAACAATACATACAAGCCCTTATTCTTCATCGCTTTAACTCCTGTTCCCGGTATCGTCAGGCTTTCAGCACACGGATAAACTGCTCAAAAAATGCGGGAGCATCCACATCCAGACAAACCTGCATGTTCGGCTCTTTCATCAAGCGATTCTGAAAATCGCATACGGTTTGCCCATCACACAACTCACTTCTCGTCTCTATATCCACATACAGCTTTCGTGTGGTCACCAATTCCGGGGACATGGCCACCGCGACCGCCAAAGGATCATGCAGGGCGCAGGCTCGCACACCGTTTCTTTGAAAATAGCGCTGCGTATACTCGGAGGTGCTCTGCTTCACATATTCAGCCATCGGGGTATCGCCCAGCTCCTGTATATGCGCTTCGTTTAGTAGCACTTTTCGCGTCACGTCCAAACCGACGAGCGTCAACGAAGGAAAACCGGCGTGAAAGACGATCTTGGCAGCCTCCGGGTCCACGTACATGTTGTATTCAGCTGTCGGGGTGACATTGCCGTGTTCCTTCACAACTCCCCCCATGAAGATCACTTCCTTGACCTGATCGACCAGTTCAGGATATTGACTTACAGCCAAAGCCAGATTGGTCAAAGGACCAGTCATAATCAAAGTCACTTCGCCCGGATGCTTTTTTACCTGTTCAATCATAAAATCAGGCCCAAAACCTTCCTTCACCTCGGTGCGCACCTGTACATCGCGAAGAGCTCCACCCAAGCCATCTTCGCCGTGAATCCGGTGCTCAAAGTAAACATGGCGCAAGAGGGGGCGAGATGCTCCGCGAACGACAGGAATCTCCTGTTCCACTTGCAAAAAGTCGAGGATTTTGCAGGTATTTTCCGTAGCTTTGGACAAGGAAACATTGCCATTGACTGTCGTAATGCCCAGCAAGTTGAAGCGACCACTTTTGACGGCTAGCATGATGCCCAACGCATCGTCTACTCCGGTGTCCACATCCAATACGATTTTTTTCATACGTCAACCCCCTGCTCCATTCTGATCTAAAAAAACAAGGGTATATTCAACTCGAAATACCCTTGTCCTGTTCATCCGTGCCTATTGGATAATTTCACGGTTCCAACGGTCAATCCAAGCTTTGGACTGTTCGTTGACAGCTTTCATGTCTAGCTTGCGCAACTTGCTGATCGTTTCTTCTCCGTAGGTAATGCCTTTTGCTTCTTCTTCAGTCAGAGTCAGCGTCGTGTTTACAGGTGAGTCGACTTTTGCTTTCGCAGCTTTCTCTTGTACTTCCTTGCTCAGTTGGTAGTTGATGAAGTCTTCAGCCAGTTGTTTGTTTTTGCTGCCTTTGACGATATTGACGGTATTCATGACCGCGTAGCCGCCTTCTTCAGGAGAAACGAATTTCGCTTCTGGAACAGCTGCCTGGATATCCTTGAAGTACATTTCCATGATCGGTCCTACTGCGATCTCTTCTTGGCTGAACATGTTCACGTACTCAGAGGTTTTATCGTAGTATTTGACAACTCCGCTGTTGATTTCTTTCATTTTGGCAAATGCTTGGTCTTCGTTGAATGTCGCGCTGCCTGAAACTTGCGATGCAGCATCCAGAATCATCGGACCAGTGGTCGAAGTGATGTTCGGCAGAGTCAGCTTGCCAGTCAAATCAGCACTCCACAGATCTTTCCAGGATTTGATCTCGGATTGAATCAGGTTGGGATTGTACGCGATACCGAATTGACCGATGGTATAAGCCGGTCCGTACTCTTCTCCGAGTGGGGCTTTGGCAATATCATAGACTTCATTCAAGTTCGGAATACGGCTGCGATCGATCGTTTCGAACAGCCCGTCATCGATCCCTTGCTGCGCGTAGTAGTCCGATAGATAGATCAGGTCGACAGCAGAGTTGCCTTGGCGAATTTTGTTCAGGCGTTCTGCGTTGTTTCCGATTTCCAAGACAATTTCCACGTTGTGTTCTTTTTCGAATGGCTCATATACTTCTTTGCGGAAGAAGTCTTCAGAAAAACCCCATGTCGAGATCACCAGCTTTGCAGGGGCGCCTTTTGGAGCTTCACCAGCAGCATTTCCCTCTGGCTGTTGAGCTTGATCTGCACTGCCACAGCCGGCCAGCGCGAGAGAAAGTGCGGATACAGAGAGCAAAGAAGTAAATAATTTTTTCATGTAAAAGTCCTCCATTCAAACCTATCTCTTTATTGTTTGTTCCATGAACCCCTTACTTTACTTTCTCCAAAGAACCGATGATCTTTCCCGCATCACTCCCTTCAATAAGGAAAAATAAGGAAATAAACAAAAGAAAAGCACCCTTGAATAGATAATTTCTTCTAAACAAGAGCACTTTTCTTCGTAAACGAAAGAATTGTACGTCTGTTTCATCCCGACCGGGTCTTCCCTTAAGATAAATCAAAAGAAAAAATCCCAGATAGGAATGTTGACTATTTATTTTTCGGTGGAATCCGACAAGATCACATTGGTAAAGGCCCACTGTGTAGTAGCGTCATAATCACGCAATATCGCTTCCAGCTGCAGACCCATTTCTTCTTCCAAACGTTCCCGCAGTCTTTTCTTATAGAGAAGCGACATCCGAAAATCTACTTCCAGCTTTAGTGCAGGAGCCTCGCCTTCGAGCGCATCGGATCTTGGAGAGCGTCGGTGCTTGGCTTGAAAAGCAATCAGGTTTTTCTCAATCGTAACCTTTAGTGAAGTTGTCCCAAAACCGAACAACTCTTTGGCTATCTCATTATAGATATGAGACAGTTTCTTTCTACTGTCGCTATTGTCCTGTATGGTCATAACATCACCTGCAAGCGTAATTGTCAGGCTTTTTTACTCCCCCATTATACATATGATCATAGTCGTTTTCAAGTTCAATATTCGTATTTTGCTCATTTCCTTGATAAATATGCTCTACTTCGTACGACTTTACTTACTTACAAAAAGTGTTTGACAGATATAAATAAGAACTATATAATCCAACTATCCAAGTAAGAATTAGTGTCAATTTAACTTCATATGTAATCATCTCTTATAGAGAGAGGTAGAGGGACTGGCCCAATGAAACCTCGGCAACCTATCCAATTGGATATGGTGCCAATTCCAGCGGAGATATTTTCCGGAAGATAAGAGAGGTATAAGCGACTTTTATTCGTGTTGCATGATAACCTCTTCTTTCGGGAAGAGGTTTTTTTGATTGCTAGACACACTTGGTCATGGGCTTCAATTTTTTAAACATATAGAATTTAACAGAAAAAAAGGGGAGAAATTTACTATGAAAAAGACCGGATTTTTGCTTACATCCTTGTTGCTTGCAGCTTCCTTGTTGACCGCTTGCGGAGCCAAACAAGAAGCAGCACCAGCAGCCGCTGAACAGACTAAAGTGAAGGTAGGCGTAACCGCTGGACCGCACGAAGAGATCATGAACAAAGTCAAGGAAGTTGCCCAAACAAAAGGCTTGGAAGTAGAGGTTGTCGTATTCAATGACTACGTGCAGCCAAACCAATCCTTGGATAAAGGTGCTCTGGATGCGAACAGCTTCCAAACCATTCCGTTTCTCGATAAATTCAATGCTGACCACAAGACAAAAATCGTCGTCGTAGACAAAACGGTTACATTCCCAATGGGTCTCTACTCCACCAAGCATAAAAACGTAGCTGATGTACCTGAAGGTGGAGTTGTTGGTATTCAAAATGATCCAACAAACCGCGCCCGTGCATTGCTGCTATATGAAGCAGCAGGATTGATCAAACTAAAAGAAGGCGTAGGAAACGAAGCTACTCCTCTGGATATCATTGAAAATCCGAAAAAATTGGAGTTTAAAGAACTGGAAGCTGCTTTCCTGGCACGCTCCCTGAACAACGTAGAGCTCGCAAGTATCAATACCAACTTCGCGATGTCTGCTGGCTACTCTCCAAAAAAAGATTCGATTTTCTCCGAGACATCTGATTCTCCTTATGTTAATGTCATTGCAGTGAATGAATCGAATAAAGACAACCCTGCTATCAAAAAACTAGTAGAAGCATATCGTTCGGAAGAAGTGAAGAAATTTATCGACGAACACTTTGATGGAGCCGTCCTCCCGTCCTGGTAAGGCAGGAAATTTGCACAGCAAGGAGACTGGATAGATGATTCAGCTTACAGAGATCCATAAGACGTACAAGGTCGGAAACAAACAGGTTGAAGCCTTGAAAGGCGTGTCACTGAACGTAGAGAAAGGTCAAATTTTCGGAGTGATCGGATTTAGCGGAGCTGGGAAAAGTACCCTGCTCCGTACGATCAACTTGCTCGAAAAGCCAACTAGCGGCTCAGTAGTCGTCAACGGTCAGGATATGCTGTCGCTGAAGGAAAAAGAGCTTCGACAGGCACGCAAGAAGATCGGGATTATCTTTCAGCACTTCAACCTTCTCTCTTCCTATAATGTATTTGACAACGTAGCCGAGATTTTGCGCATGAACAAGGTACCGAAAGATGTCATTAAGAAGAAGGTTGAGGATCTGCTGAGACTCGTCGGCCTGGAGGATAAGGCTCATTCCTATCCCTCTCAATTGTCTGGCGGCCAAAAGCAGCGTGTCGGGATTGCCCGTGCGCTCGCGACTGATCCGGAGATTTTGCTTTGCGACGAAGCCACATCTGCTCTTGATCCACAGACCACCGAGTCGATTCTGGATCTCTTGCTGGACATCAATCGCAAGTTCAATCTGACTATTGTCCTGATCACACACGAGATGCAGGTCATCAAAAAGATCTGCGACCAAGTCGCCATCATGGAAAATGGTCAAGTTATTGAGCAGGGCTCCGTTCTGGATATTTTCAGCAACCCACAAGCACAGACTACCCGCAATTTCATCAAAACGATTTTTGATGATGAGGTACCGACTGAAATCTTGTCCAACATCAAGCAAAGCGGTCCTGCCGCGGAAATTCTCCGTGTAGCTTTTCGCGGGGATGCAGCCTTGGATCCCGTCCTGGGACATCTGTCGGCTCGCTTCCCGGTTACGACCAATCTCTTGTACGGATCGATTACGTCTATCAAAGGTACAGCACTTGGTATTTTACTGTTGCACATTTCCGGAGATGAACAGGCTGTGCAAGACGGCATCAAATTTTTGCGCGAATCCGTCTACAGAGTGGATATCGTGACACGAGAGGAGGCAGTTCACTAATGGACCGATTAGTCGAGATGATTCCATTATTCACCAGATCCCTGGAAGAAACCGTGATCATGGTGGGTGTTTCCTTGTTCATCGCTACCGTGATCGGGATTCCGTTAGGCGTCCTGCTCGTGATCACACAAGGCAATCACCTTTTTCCAAACAAAACCCTTTTTCACATCCTGAATGCCATTATCAACGTCCTTCGTTCGCTGCCGTTCATTATCCTGATGGTCGCGATCATTCCGTTTACCGAGCTGGTTGTCGGCACCTCCATCGGGATTGAAGGGGCCATCGTACCCCTGATTGTGTACACGGCACCGTACATTGCTCGTCTGATGGAAACAGCGCTGCTGGAAGTAGATCGCGGTGTCATCGAAGCGTATCAGGCTATGGGTGCTTCCCGCTCCCAGATCATCTTCCGCATCATGCTGCGTGAAGCCAGACCCGGTATCGTCCTGTGCTTGACCATCGCTACCATCGGTCTGATCGGAGCGACTGCAATGGCGGGTGCTGTAGGTGCGGGTGGTCTCGGTGACCTGGCCCTGCGATACGGCTACCAGCAATGGGATATCGAAGTCATGCTCATTACTGTCGTCATCCTCGTTGTTCTGGTTCAGCTGATCCAATCGCTTGGGAACTGGGCAGCAAAAAAATTGAAGAAAAGCGTGTAAATGAACGAACCTCTAACCTTGTTAGGGGTTCTTGTGCGTAACAAGTCCGAACACGATGTAGGGAGGTTTTTCCATGAACATATCCGCTGAGCGTCTGCTTGCAGATTTAAAAGCCATCACTGCGGAAGACCGCGCTACAGCCAACGAAACGATGCTGCACCAACACAGCAAGGACGAATCTCATCACACTCCCGTCTTGCCCGATGTTGTCGTCTTTCCAGCTTCTGCACAGGAAGTGTCCGCCATCCTTGCGTACGCAAACGAACACGCCATTCCTGTAGTTCCCTTTGGGGCTGGCTCGAGTCTGGAGGGAAATAGCATTCCCCTGCAAGGGGGCATTTCCCTTGATTTTCAGCATATGAATCAGATTGTGGAGGTTCGTCCCGATGATTTCCTCGTCCGTGTTCAGCCTGGAGTGACCCGCACACAGCTGAATCAGGCTTTGAAGAAGCATGGTCTCTTCTTTCCTGTAGACCCCGGTGCAGACGCGACGATTGGCGGCATGGCAGCGACCAACGCCAGCGGTACGACCAGTGTCCGCTATGGCATCATGCGCAGTCAGGTGCGCGATCTGGAGGTTGTCATGGCAGACGGCAGTCTGGTTCATACAGGAGGCTTGTCCGCAAAATCCTCGTCAGGCTATCACCTCACCAGTCTGTTCGTCGGTTCAGAGGGGACGCTCGGCGTATTTACGGAAATCACGCTCAAAGTGTACGGCATTCCCGAAACCGTCACGGGCGAGCACGGGATCGGCATCGGCAAAAAGAAATACCTCGCCAAGGAGCATGCGGATTCGCTGCCACTCATGAAGCTGATCAAGCAGCAATTCGATCCCAAAAACATTCTAAATCCAGGAAAAATACTGGACTAAGCAAGCTCTTTTCCCTGTGGATTCCTGCTTCGTTCACGAAATGTATCATTGTCACAGCCCAAGATATTAGTGTACACTTATAAATAAGCTTTATAATCAGAGAGGAGCTACTCAAACGATGAAAAAACTCGTTATGCTACTGGTTGCCTTCATGCTCGTTCTCGCTCCTGCTGGATATCAATACGATCTGGCAGATGCGAAAGGCTACAAGTCCGGAAAAAAATCCTTTAACTCCAACACGACTTCACCTACAAATACGCAAACTCCAGGCACTCCGAATTCCAGTGTGAATTCGCCTACTAATAAAGCTACAACCCCAACCAACGCACCAGCTGCTGCTTCGACTACCAAATCTGGCGGCTTCATGGGTGGAGGCTTCATGAAAGGTCTCATGCTGGGTGGTTTGGCAGGTATGCTGTTTGGCGGCTTGTTCGGCGACATGGGCGCTCTCGGTGCGATCTTCGGTTTCCTGATCAACATGCTGGCGATCGTCGCTGTCATCGTCTTGATCCGCAAGATCTTTGTTTACTTCAAAACACAACGTGAGAAACGGGAAGCGAACGCATGGAAAAGATAACCTTCTCTGAGCAATTGTTGATCAACGCCATCTGCATGCATGTGGCGAGCAAAAAACAGATTCAACCGCAGGAAGTCGAGGTTGAACTGATGTGGGATGAGGAATACGGTTTTTCCGCAGAGGTATCCTCACTGGGCAGACAACAAATCTTCATCGAGGTCAACCTGATTGAAGCAATCCGCTACTATCTACAGACACAGATGCAGCTCAATCCTTACACAGCTGGAATTGAACTGGTACTGGATGAAGAAGAAGGCATTCAAGCTTTTGTAACATACCAAGGTCAATAAACACAGGGGCTGACCCTCAAGTTGATTTCTCTACTTGAGGGCAGCCCCTTCAACTGTTTCCATCCTCTATGAAACCCTATATGAGCGTACGCCACCATCGTTTACAAGGTGATTTCACTGTTACAAATCGCCTTTACATCCTGATAATCATGGGTCACGAGCAAACAAGTCATCTTTGCCTTTCTCAGGATAGCACTGAGCTCATCTCGGATGCTGCTCCTTAATTCTGTATCCAGATTACTGAAAGGCTCATCCATCAATAAGAGAGACGGCTTGGGGGCGAGTGCACGAGCAAGAGCCACACGTTGCTGCTGTCCACCACTCAACTCGTGAGGATAGCGCTTCCTGAACTCTTGTAGCTGCACAAGCTCGATCATCTCGTCGAGTCGCGCTTTGCGTTCTGTTCTCGACATGCGATGCAAACCAAACTCAATGTTTTTTTCGACGTTCAGATGTGGAAACAACGCATAGTCCTGGAAGACCATGCCCACTCCACGATCTTCCGGCGCAACAAAGGTTTGTCCATCCACGACTACCTGGTCAGCAATCGAGATCATGCCACGATCCGGTGTCCCTAGACCGGCAATTAAACGAAGCAACGTGCTTTTCCCACTTCCACTTGGGCCGAGTATTCCCACAATCTCTCCCTGATCAATCGAAAAGGTAACCTTATTCAAAATAGGCGGCTGCTTGCTTGTATAGGTATAGGAAACCTCTTGTATGTTTACAAAGCTCATTTTTCCATCTTCTTTCCTAATTGATGAAATAGAAGCACAGAAATGACGCTGACAGTAATGATAAACAAGGAAGGAATGGCAGCTTCGATCACGCGCTCGTCACTAGCATACTGATAGGTCTTGGTAGACAGCGTCTCAAAGTTAAACGGTCGAAGCAACAGTGCCATCGGTAGTTCCTTTATGATCTCCACGAAGGTGAGAATGGTCCCGCCCATAAGCGCACCTTTGATCAAGAAGAGATCCACTTTAAAAAAGGTTCGGGTAATGCCGTAGCCAAGCGTGCGAGAAGCGTGCGTATAAACCATCCCTACCTTTTCAAAGCCTGCTTCTACTGCATTGTAGCCGGTAGCCATAAATCGGACAACATAAGCGACAATCAGCATGACCAGTGACATGCTCAACAGCAGGGGGGCATCCTCATAACCGAAGAGGAGATAGACAAACTCCATTCTTTCGTCCAGTGCAATAAAAAACGTAAGCACACCAATTGCAATGATAGCACCGGGAAGAGAATAACCAGACACCATGAGTTTGGATAAGACTGTGCCGAACCGGTTTGGTTGCAGACGAGCCACGTTGGCTACTACCACAGCAAGAAACATAATCATACCGGTAGCAATGGCAGCAACGAATAAGGTATTGATCGTCAACTCGAAAAAGGCAACCGTTAAGACATCCTCATATGTCCAGAATGACCAGACGATCAATTGAATAACAGGAATCAGAAAAGAACAGGCAAATACAGCCCCACAAAAGAACAGAGCAGCAAAAGAAGAGAATCCCTTGAGCCGCTTTGGAACAAGTTGACTCGACTTGCTGGTAGAGGCGCTATACTTGCGGTTATACCGAAGCATTCTCTCGATCAGGAACAATCCCAGCACTCCTGCCATCATCCATGCGGACAATCTGAGTGCGGTATCTACATCGTACATGCCAAACCACGTCTGAAAAATAGCAGTAGAAATGGTTTGGATTCCAAAGTAACTGGTTACGCCATAATCACTTATAACCTCAAAAATGACTAGCATCAAACTGCCAATAATAGCAGGTTGTGAAATTGGCAAGACAATCCGGAAAAAGATTGAGACTGGTTTTCGGCCGAGCAAGATCGCATTTTCCACATAAGATCCACTTTGTCGCTCAAGAAAGGAGCGGGTAAGCATGTAGACGTAAGGATACAGGAACAGCGTGAAAATAAAAACAGCTCCGGGAAAGGACATAATATCAAACCACTTTTGGTCAGGCGTAAACCCGAATGTGGAGCGCAGCGCAGTTTGTACAACTCCCGTATAGCTGAGCATAGCACTGTATGTATAAGCGGCGATATACGGCGGAATCGAGAGCGGTAATACAAGTGCCCAGTGAAAAAAACGCTTCAATGGAAAATCGTAAGCCGCAATCAGCCACGCCAGTGTCACACCGATCATGACCGTGAGGATTCCCGTAAAAAGCATAAGCCCTACGGATTGCAGGATATAATTCGTCAGCATGTACTGCTTGATGTGCTCCCAGTTTTCATTGGGTTCTGCAAACAAGGAAACAAATATAGAGAAAACGGGCAGCAGAATGACTGCTACCCCGATCAGGCTGATGAACAACCAGCCATTTGTATTCATTTTGATATTGCGCAGCAAGGTTTTGAAAACCATTTATTTCCATCCTACTTTGTTCAGGATCTCGATTGCCTTTTTATTGTGCACGCCCAGCTTGGCAAAGTCAATTTCTTGCGCCTTAAATTCTCCGAATGTATTCAGAATCTCCGGCTTTTCTGCCTTTTCATTTACCGGGTATTCAAAGTTTTGCTTCGACATGATCGACTGCGCTTCCTCAGAGGTCAAATACTCAATCAGTTTAACCGCGTTCTCTTTGTTCTTGCTGTGCTTGGTCAAACCAACCCCGCTAATGTTGAGATGCGTACCCGTAGTTTCCTGGTTTGGAAAGAAGACGCCGATTTTCTCACTCGCCTTTACCTCTTCCGGGTCTTTGGAATTCATCATTTGGCCCACATAATACGTATTCATGATGGCTACATCACCCACTCCGGCAGCGATCGCTTTCGCCTGGTCACGATCTCCGCCTTCAGGGTCACGGCTCATGTTGGCCACAATTCCCTTTGCCCATTCTTCTGTCTTCTCTTCACCATTGAGCTCTATCAAGGATGCGACCAGCGATTGGTTATACATGCTGCTGGAAGAACGGACCAACACTTTTCCCTTCCATTGATCGTTAGCCAGGTCCTCATAGGTAGAGAGCTGCTCTGGCTTTACACGTTCTTTCGAGTAGGCGATAATTCTGGCACGCGTAGATAATCCGATCCATTGGTTATCTTTATCACGGTATTTCTCGGCTACTTGCGCATTCACGAGATCAGACTGCACGGGCTGCAGGACGTCGCTTTCCTTGGCGTTGTTCAAGACACCGCCGTCCACTGTAATAAACAAGTCGGCTGGAGAGTTCTTTCCTTCACGCTTCAATCGTTCAATCAACTCTTCTGCCTTGCCTTTTACCACATTTACCTTGATGCCCGTAGCATCGGTAAAGTTTTTATAGAGCACATCATCCACTTCATAATGTCTAGCGGTATAAATATTGACTTCCTGATCTTTGGCTGGTGCAGTGGCATTCGCATTTTCCTTTTGTGCCGGCTGCCCTTGTTCCTGTGATCCAGCCCCGCATCCAGCAAGTAGACTAGTCGCTAAGAATGCTGCAAAAATTTTAGAGAAAACAGTGTGACGCTTCATCGTATATATCCTCCCCGATCTAACATGAAAACAATTCTCATTATCAATGAATAAAATCATACACACTTTTCAGCGTAATGTCAATCTATATTGATTTCTTCAACATGATTGCAACTATGAAAATCCTCTACGTGAAAGACTACCATTTCACGTTGTTCAATACTTCGTTTGCCATTTGTGCAGTGGATTCCAGTCCGCCACCGGAGAGATACCAGTAGTTCGCATCGAGGTAAACGATGTTTCCATCTTTAAACGCTTTCGTGTTTTTCACCAGGTCGTTCTCAATCAGCTGCTTAGCGGTAGAAGCTGCACCTTCATTGATCACACCACGGTCTACTACGAACAGATAGTCAGGGTTTTTCTCCATGATATATTCGTTGGAAACGCTTTGTCCGTGAGTCGTTACTTCAATTTTATCGTCAGCTGCCGCGAAGCCAAACACTTCATGCAAGATACCAAAACGGGATCCTGGACCGTAAGCACTGATTTTTCCTTCGTTCGTCAGGACGATCAGGGCTTTCTTGTCTGTTGCAGCACTCGTTTTCTCTTTCAACTGTTTGATGCTCTCATCGATTTTAGCCAATTCTGCATCTACTTCTGCTTCTTTACCAAAGATAGTTCCCAGTGTTTTCATGTTTTCAGTGAAAGAAGGCATGTAGTTTTGCGTATCTACACCCAGGAAGATGGTAGGCGCAATTTTGTTCAATTCTTCATAAGCCTCTTGCTGTCTTCCGGAAATCAGGATAACGTCCGGTTTCATCGCATTGATTTTCTCGAAATCAGGCTCTTTCAGGCTGCCTGCATTTTTATACTTTGCATCTTCGTATTTTTTCAGATATGGCGGAATGTTCGCTTGCGCTACACCCGTTACTTCAACACCCAGTTTGTCCAGGGAATCCAATACACCAAAGTCAAACACAACAACGGTTTGAGGGTTCTTTTTCAGTTTTGCTTCACCCAGTTTGTGTTTGATTGTAATTTCTTCATTCTCCGCTGCTGGAGCAGGAGTAGTAGCATTGGCACTTGTAGCTGGAGCTTCGCTATTCTTTGCTGGTGCAGGCGCTGTCGTTGCAGATCCGCAAGCAGCGGTAAATACAGCCAACAGGCCCGTCATGAGCAGCATGGATAATTTTTTCTTCACTTCTATCACCTCTATAAAATAGTTGGTACTTATTTAAAATTATTGATGGAAATAGAGCGCGCGCTTGCCAGACCTCCACCATAATAATTTTACGAATAGGGAGCAGATTGCTTACGCGTAATACACGCAGATTTTATTCTGATCGATGTCCTCGATCTGAATATCCATGTCATAAACACTTTTCAAAATGTGCGAGTTGATGATCCTGTCTGTCTCGCCTTCCTCCACTACCTTGCCATCCTTCAGAGCGACAATGTAGTCCGAGTAGCAAGAGGCGAAGTTGATATCATGAATGACGATAATCACAGTCTTGCCCAGCTCATCGACCAGTCTTCGCAGCACCTTCATGATCTGAACGGAGTGCTTCATATCCAGATTGTTCAGCGGCTCATCCAAGAGTATGTACTCTGTGTTTTGAGCAATAACCATCGCGATATAGGCCCGTTGTTTTTGACCGCCACTCAATTGATCCAGAAACTTGTGCTGGATATCCTCGAGCTCCATGTAGCGAATCGCTTCATCTACATGCTTCCAGTCTTCTTGGGTCAGGTTTCCTTGTGAATAAGGGAAGCGCCCAAAGCTTACGAGCTCGCGAATCGTCAAACGAATCGTGATGTGATTGGACTGCTTCAGGATGGAGATCTTCTTGGCCAAGTCCTGACTCTTGGACTTGCTGATATCCTGACCCTCCAGCAAAATTTCTCCCTGATCCTTCGTGAGCAGTCGGCTGATCATGGACAGCAAGGTACTTTTCCCCGCTCCATTGGGCCCGATAAAGGACGTGATTTTGCCCTTCGAAATCTTCAGGGAAACATCCTCGACGACATATTTGTTGCTGTAGCGTTTCGAGACATTTTTTACTTCTATCATGATTTATTCTCCTTTAGCAGAAGATAAATGAAGTAAACTCCACCGATAAAGTTGACGATGACACTGATCGTAGTCGAGAACGTAAATACTCTTTCGACGATCAGCAATCCGCCCACCAAGGCGATAATGCTGACCAGTGAGGCACCCATGAGCAAATGCTTGTGCCGGTAGGTCTTCATAAACTGATAAGCGACGTTGGCTACGAGCAGTCCCAGGAAAGTAATCGGTCCAACCAGTGCAGTCGCGATCGATACGAGGATCGCGATCACAATCAACAGCCGCTTTACCACATAATCGTAATCTACACCCAAATTGATTGCCTCATCCCTGCCCAATGAAAGGACATCGAGATACTTGAGAAAAGGTCTGAGGTAGAAACCGATGGCGATGACCAGACCGCAGCTGATGATCAGCAGGTCGGTATTCACATTGTTAAAGCTGGCAAACATGCGGTCCTGCACAATCATAAATTCATTTGGATCAATCAGCACTTGCAGGAAGGACGAAAGACTGTTGAACAAGGTGCCGAAGATCAAGCCAATCAATAGAAGGAAGTAGATGTTTCTTCCCTCTCGTTTGAACAGCAATTTATACAAAAGAGCGGCGAACAAAACCATCAAACCGACGGAAATGATAAAGTTGATATTTTTGTCCATCGCTGTGCGACTTGCAGATCCTAGCACGAAGATGACGAAGGTCTGGATAAACATATAGAGGGAATCCAAACCGATGATGCTCGGCGTTAAAATCCGGTTGTTCGTAATCGTTTGAAAAATGACAGTGGAGATGGCGATTACACTACCTGTTAAGATAATGGCCAGGATTTTCTTAAAGCGTCTTGGCAGGACATAATCCCAGTTGCCACCCGCATCGATCATCATAAATATGGCTATCAACACAACGGATATGAGCGCTAGTACCCCAATTTTTGCTTTCATCGTTCATATGCCCTTCTTCTCATGAGTAAGAAAATGAAAATTCCGCTGCCGATGACGCCTACCATCAAGCCAATCGAGATTTCGTACGGGAAAATGATCAGACGACCCAAGATATCGCAGGCCAGTACAAAGACTGCTCCCAGCAAGGCGGTATGCGCCAAGCTTTTCTTCAGGTTATCACCCAGGTACAGCGTCACGATGTTCGGGATAATCAATCCCAAAAACGGAATAGTTCCCACTGTAAGAATGACCACAGAGGTTATCATCGCCACGATCGTCAAGCCGACATTCACAACTTGCTTATAATTCAGGCCGAGGTTAATGGAGAACTCTTCGCCCATTCCAGCAATCGTAAACTTGTTGGCAAACAAATACGCAATGATGACGAGCGGGATACTAATATATAGAAGCTCGTAGCTGCCTTTCAGGATGGAGGAGAAATCTCCATGCAGCCATGCGCCTATATTTTGTAGCAAATCGTACTTGTAAGCGAAGAACGTCGTGATCGAACCAACGATATTGCCAAACATCAATCCGACCAACGGAATAAAGATGGTGTCCTTGAACTTCACGCGATCCAGAATCTTCATGAAGATAAAGGTACCGAGCAAGGCAAAGGCGAAAGCGACAACCAGCCTGAGCAATGGCGGCGCATCCGTAAATACCAGCATGGCAATCAAAATACCGAACCGCGCAGAGTCCTCTGTCCCTGCTGTCGTCGGAGAAACAAATTTGTTTCGCGTGAGCTGCTGCATGATCAGACCCGCGATACTCATGCTGATCCCTGCGATAATGATGCTGATCAATCGAGGGATTCGGCTGATCCACAAAATTTGCGTGGATTCTTCAGTCAAATCAAACAAATCGAGTGGCGAAATGTCCTTAACCCCGATAAACAATGAAACAAATGATAATACGATGAGCAAAACAACCAGATATCTTATCTTCATAAGCGTTTCCCCGGAATCAAGGTTAATTTTGGATAGAGTCTCAGTAATAAAGATACTCGTTATCAATAATATCGATATTCATTCTCAATTAATGATCTTACAGTAGTTATATTAGCATTTTCGAATAGCATGTTAAAGTCTTTTTTATATTCCAGCCAAAATCTTTGTGAACAACCGATTAAAGCCGCCACCTCATCGAGGCAGCGGCCTTTTCTCACTGTTCAGTCCAGGACCCTTTGATATTTTTGACTGTTTTATCTCCAGACCCCTTCTCTTCAAGCGTTACGTTCCCATCGACACCATCAATGAGAAGGTCACCGCTATCATCCCAGATCGTGAGGTCACCTGTATGATTGTTGATGTGAATATTACCTGATTGATCTTGAAGCTGCATATCCCCACTTGTATTTTTTAGTTTCATATCGCCCGACTCGTCGTTGATCAGCTTGATGTTGCTTGCATTGGTCACTTGTAAGTCTCCTGACTGATCATGCACCTCCAATTCACCGGATACATTTGAAATCTTCAAATCTCCGGAATCATCGTGCACGACCAGGGGGCCTTCTAAATCCTTGATCTCGGTATCGCCTGAACCATCCTTGACCATCATGCTCATTGCGGCAGGCACCGTGACTGTCAGGCTCACCTCAAGACTTCTGAGCCCAAATCCCGCCGTATCGTCCAGCACAAGCTTTGCTGTATTGCCTTCCTGTTCCAGCGTAAAGAGGATATCTTCCTCGCTTACATTTTGGCTTCTCTTGATAGTGGCTTTTGCCTGAATGGAGCTGGCTTCCTTGTCACCAATGATAGTCAACTCCCCGAAGCCGGTCTCCACCTCCAAGCTTTCAATCGCTGAGGCAGGCAGCTCCAATTCTCTATGTTCTTTTACTCGATCGAATTGACATCCTGATGCCAGAACGGCTCCTGCAAGCAGCATGCACAACCATCCCATTGCCTTCATTTTTGATTCATTCTCCCCCGAACGTAGTGGATGTATCTCCCTGTCACTATCGTAGCATCGACCAGTACGGGAGAAATCAGCCGCTCGAGGTGTTTCTAAGTCCGTCTGCAGTTGGAGATCATCGGCTGATTCGTTATGGATTGTTTGGCTCAGTCACCGGTTCTTGCGTCTGGTCTGGCGGAGAATTCTCACTCACCGGAACCAGCTCAACAGGTTCAATCTGTGGATCGAGCAAGAGCTTGTACACCGGAACCACCTCTATGGGCTGTGGTGGTCTGACTGGCACTGTTTGTCCATCACCCTCCGCAGGTTGCGGCTGTGTGGACGGCAGCGGATCAGGCTGCAAGAGCAGGTAACCGCTAACAGCACCAGCGGCAACCAGCAGGATCAATCCCGAGATGATCGTGCCTTTACTGCGAAAAAATTTGACCAAAGGATGCGTCGTCTCGCTGCGCACTTCGTCCAGCATGTTGCGGAAGTCTGCATTGCGAATCGCATACCAGCGTTTGCGCCATTCTTTGCTACGCAGCCGGCTCCCTTTGTCTTCCCGGAAAAACGACTTGAGCGCACCCCTGAATGGTGGTTCCATATACTTTCCTTCAAAAAACATCCGTTGTGTCATCGCCCACTGGAGGAACGAAAGCAGCGCTTCATCCCCGCCCTTTTGATGCACGAATGCGATCATTTCCCCATAGCGGAAGCTGGTGCGCTCAAGGTCCCCTGCGTTGTAGAAAACAAGAGCCACCTTGGAAAAGCTCTCTTCCCCAAGGAGACTGTCCAGCATGTTCTGAAGCAGTCTCTGCTGGTTTTCGATATCACGCGCATCCCACTTGCGGAAAAACTCCTCCGGCCGCGGTGTCGTCGTCAGCTCTTCCAACGAAGCCAGATTCATCATCATGTCCAGCTTGTTGCGGCCTTCCAGGTCGAGTCCGTCAAAAAAGGTCTGCGGCTTCTCTTCCAGAAGAGACAAAACCGTATCAAAGCCTTGTTTGGACAGCGAAGTCAACTCGATGCGCTTCAGCAAGGCCTTGTCCACTTCGTCCACCAATTCCTCCGCATAGCTGGGTGAACCGGCAAACGTCGCGAAAAAGTGATGGATATGTAACACCGCATCCAGCTTGTTTCGTTCCTCTGCCAACAGATTGAGCAGCTTGGGTATAGTCGTGGATGCGAAGAAGGCATGTCGGATGGCTTGTGGTGCATTTTTTGCCCAGAACTCAATCTCCTTGAGCATCTGGGGAATATCCGCAACTGCCTTCAGTCTCTCCGTGAGATAGTCTTCAAACAACGGCTTCACAATGAGCTTGATGGCAAACACATTGCGCATCAGGGAGCCAAACAGATCACGCTGGCTGCTCAAAAACTTGTACACATCGGAAACGTATCCATCCTTGTGTGCGTTCTTTCCCTTCAACAGTACGTCGATCAAATATTGAATCGTCTCCGCCTTCGCGACCTCATTGCGTGCGACATCATAAGAATCGATCATTTGCTTGACCACTTCCAGCTCCGGCCATTTCTGTTGTGCCAGTGCTTGGGACTCTGCTTGGAACAGCTTGCCCATCAGGTCGTACAAGCGGTTCTTCTGGATAAGTCCTGTCTGCCGCAGATAGCTGTTCAACAACTGCCAGATTGCCGTACGATTCCGTTCATAGACCGACATGCGTCCCTGTTCAATCAGGTAAAGCGCACACAGCTCGTAGTAAGTCACCAGGTTCAGAGCGACAGAACGCTCAGCCCCCTGCAACACTTCCTCGCAAAACGCGTGAAATGAAGCGAGTATCCGCGAATCCTGCAAAAACTCCCAAACGAAGTCGAGGTATTCGTGTCTGCCTTCGGTCAATTCCGTGTTCAGCGAGCGCTGGTTGGCAAGGTCAAACAGAAAATCCTTGTCTCCTTGACCGTTTCCCGGTCGGATGCTGCCTTTTTCCACAAACATGAGATGGATATGCTTTTTGCTCTGCGGTTCGTTGCTGTAGGTGAGAAACCCAAAATGCCTGCGCATCTCATAAGGCAGGCAGCTATAGATGATTTCCAGCAATTGATTCGCCTGTCTAGTGGCTTCGGCCATTTCTCCTGGCAAGCTGATAAAAACCTTCTTCTTCCCTGACAGGGACATCATGACGGCATGCAGCAATTGCTTGAACAAAGGCTCATCAATCCCAAGCCCCTGCAGAAGCTTTTTGTTGTCTAGCTGCTTGCTCGCTGTATAAGGAATGGCCTCCAGCGCAGGAAGGTCCTTGCTCGCTGCATCATCGACCTGCTGCTGAAAGGATTGAACGCTTAAGATACGGGCTGGTTCCTTGATGAACACATCGCTTGCTTCAGCAGGAATCACGTAGTTATGGCTAAAGAACGTATTGCGCTGTCCGGTAAAATCGGCACCGACAAACACGCTCTGCCCGAGCACCAGCTCTCCAGATTCCGCGCGAAAGCAAACCAATGCTTTGGGATATTGCGACAAGTCTGTCTCTGCTCGTTCCTGCAGTTGGCGAGGAGCATGGTACACACAAAACGGATGCAAGGTCTTCTTGATAAATTGGTTGTCCAGCCCAGGTGTTCTGGCGACGGTATCATAGCCTTCATTGGCCCGAAAGATCCCTTGTCGCCCACGGGTGTAATACTGCTGCAAAATGAGCGGCCGACTCACTATCGCTCCCTCCCCTCGATGTAGTCAAGCTGATGCAGAAGCCAGATGAACGGCTCATCTACGCGTACAGGTGTGACAACCCCGCTCACCTTCTGGTTGACCGGATTGCTGCCCAGAGCCGATACGGCAAAATAGGCCACATTGGTAAAGTAAACCTCCAGTGCGTCCTTGAACGGGCGGTCTACCTTTTCGATGAAACGACTAACCTCACCGTTAATATTTTCGAACTCGGAGGTGTTCAGATACTGCTGGTGAACAAAGTTGCGGAAAATATTGCTGTTTGGCTGGATATAGGTGCCTTCCTCTTCCTTGATCGCATGCAGCATATCGCTTTTCGTAAGTACAACTGCGGTCGGGATGTTGGTTTTGCTCTGTTCCTGATAGCCAATAAAATTCTCGAACAGGGTAATGACCACCTCACGCGGCTCATCGTATCGGGCTGTGAATTCACCCGGTTCATCACCCGCATGCAGCAGGAAGCGGTCGCGAATCGTCTTGATCTGCAACGGATCGACGAGAAACAGGATACCTGATGAATTCTTCACGTGTGCCGCGTATATCTCCAGGTATTCCCGGTCCACCATACCCTCGCCGGCTACGTCGAAGAAGACGAGAATCAGCGGAGCCTGCTCGCTGTCTTTGAATACAAACTGGAAGATAAACGGCTCCTGCCGCTGTTCTTTTTGCGTAGAATCGAGCAGCTGACCGCGTTCAAACAGTGGCGCTTCGTACTGCTCGCGAAACTTGCGGCTGATCTGGGCATTCAGTGGCATGCACGCCGCGTTGAAATGATTGGCGGTCGTATTCTGCAAGGTATGGATGAGCGAGGTCATGTATACCGACTTGCCCACCTGGGAAGCACCGACGATCGAAATGATGTTGCTCGGCGCCTTGCCTGCCGTAATGGGCAGCTCGTTGTGGCAATTTGGGCAAAGTCTGCGCTTGGACACGACTCCGTAGCGATCCGTGACTCCAACCAGCACCTGATCCACGTAGATGTGATTTTCTTCCGGAATCGATTCAGGGTCGATCACGGCTTCCAGTTCTTCGATCGCATCCAGGCCAAATTTGTCCCGGTACGCATTGAGCCGATGATCTTCCTGCAGCGCGTAATCCTCGTCATCCGGACGATCATGTGTGGCCCGGAAAACCACTTGGTCAGGCTCGAACTTGGAAAAGCAAAACGGACATACAATATCGTAAAAAGGAAGTCTTTCCTTGATCGGCTGTTTCTTCTCAAACATGCTTTTCAGAAACGTAAACATGCTGCCCCTCCTATTCGGGAATCAGTTCGTAGCGTTCCCCGTATTTTTTGCCGTCCGTAAAAAAGAGACGGATAACATCCTTCTTTTTGACCTCGATTTCTGGCAACAGATTCACACCCGGTTCAATATCGCGAATAAACGCGTACTGTGTGCCATCATCCTTGTGAATGGGAGGGGAACCTTCTTTTTTCACGTAGCAAAGGACGTCCTTCGGTACGGGAATCTCTGAAAATATGCGAATTTGCAAGGAATCATAGGAGCTGAACCACTTTTTGCTGCGGATTAGCGAGTACGTAATCCTAGCTTTTCCCGTGCTTACGTGGATCACATGCGCATCCGTGCTGGGCACCAACAAGACCGGCTTGCCTTTCTCCAGACGGCACGCGAAAATGCGATACGTGTATTGGCCGATTCCCTCGCTCTTTTCCCGCAACCCTTTGTGTACCTTGTACTCCTCGCGCGTATACAGCTTCCATTGTCTTTCGTCGACCTGCTCGATATCGAATGGCGCGTCCTTCGTCGTTTTGTGCACGTATACACATGGCACGTCTTCCGCCCAGTGCCAGTTGAGGACATACTCATCTCCCTGGCGATGGCACACGACATCTTTTATCAGAACATCTGTAATCATTTCCCGATCAATCATGAGACATCATGCTCCCACTCTACAGATCAAAACGCTTGCTGTTTTGTTTTCCGGCATCTCCGGAACGAACCGGCAGGGCCTTGCTGCGTGATAGCCGCGCTTGAAAAGACGACGAGCCTTGATTGACCGCTACGGGGATGAGCAGCGTAAAGAGCGCAACCACCACAGCCATTAGCAGTGTTGCCAGGAGGCGAAGCAGCATTTCTGGCCAATCCCCTGAAGAAAACCCGGATTCAAGCACCAGACCCGCGAGCAGCCCGGAAATGGCTCCGCCGACAATAAAGCTCTTTGCCAGATGCCGATTGTCAAAAATCAGGCCCAATGCCAGCCCCATCAGCGTGCCGATGATGACCATGCTCAAGACCCGCAAGCTCGCGTACAAGGCACTGCTCTCAGTCGCATCGCTGCGGTCGGAGACGAGTGTGCGCTCCTGACGCGTCAGCTCGATGATCTGTCCAAATACACCAGTGATCTGGTCAGCGTGCTCGACATCGAAATAGCTCCCGCCTGTATTAGCAGAAATTTGTTTCAGCAGATTGGTTCCTTCTGCATCCACAGCGCTCATGCCCACGGTATGAATGACGATATTTGCTTGTTTAAAAGGGGCAAGGGCGCTTTCCAGATCAACACGGCTGTATCCATCCGACATCAGTACAATCGTACTGTGATTCCATTTTTGCGAGGTTTGAAGATGTTCCAGCGCTGTCCGCAAAGCCTCCTCGATATTCGTTCCGCCGCTCGTTCCAGCCTGCTGCAGCAGCTTTTGGACAACCTCGTCCTTCACAGTCTGCGAATCCAGCTGAATCAGTGGTTGGACGACTTCCGAACGGTCGTTGAAGGAGATGACCGCTACATTTGTCCCCTGCTCCATCTTTTGCACCATGTCACCTGCTGCCGGGAACAACTGGTTGTTCGGGTCAGAACGCTTCATGCTGCCGGAGGTATCCAGAAGCATGACGATGTTATCCGAACCACTCGTGGTTTGAAACGTAGCCCCATAAGCAAACTGCAGGAGCATAGCCACTACGCCAATCATGAGAAACGTGCTGGGTACGAGCATTTTCCAGGATGCTCCGACGTAGCGCTGCTTCCAGCCCTGCCCATTGAGCCTGGGCGAAACCATCTCTGCCACCAGGCACATCAGCCCTACAAAGAATGCGTATTGACCAAAATAAAGTCCCATTAACAGCCAAGTCGGCCATTCCCCTGAAAAATTCGCAAGCAGGATTTCTCCTACCGCATAACCGATGCCCCCACCCACCAGACTGCACAATACCATGAGCAGATTAATCTTTCTTTGTCTCATGACGATTCATCCTTTCCTCGGCGGCGAATGAAAAGCCGTTGTCCTGATAAGAGGTGTGGTACTTCTTGTTGTTGCGATAATACATGAGATCTTCCATCCCAAATCCGCCCATCAGGTTCAGCTTTTCGATACCGCTTTTTCGATCCTCGTGGATGCATCCTTGCTTGTAGGATCGATTTCCCTCGTCCAGATGAAGAACGAACTGGACGAAGTCGTTGCTGGTGTCAGCAAACAGGTATTTTTCCTCGTATCTGTGCTTTTGCAGGAAATGAAAAACTTCGATGTGGACCGCTGCCCGCTCTTCCAAAGCAAAAGCAAGGTCGCGGAACAGATCGTCGCGCGTCAGCACAGCGCGATTTTCATACGCCGCCGCTACATTGGCCCTCGCCAGCAAATCGGCGTCAAACGTAAGCGCAAAGGCTGGTCGAGGCAGAATCTCCGTACGACAAAACCGGCAGAGCCGCTCGATCAATCCAGCTACTCCGTTGTACAGCTGGAGCGAATCCGTACCGATGTACCGGGACTCCAGATAAAAATCTGCCCCGCGCTGTGTCTCCATCGCACCAATCGCCTCACGCACCAGTGATCCGTAATAGTCCTCGATGTTCTTTCCCAGATAATCGGCAGCTTCCCGAATGCTTCGCTGTGCATGCTCACGAAGCTGCTTTTGCAGCTCCTCCAATTGCTCGATCTGCCGTCCGATCTGACGATGAATCTCTCCTACCTGCCTCTCCCGCTCCTGCAGGATGCGCAGGATGATTTCCCCCTCCAGAATCTCGAGCTTTTTGCCATAGATCTGATCAAAGAGGTGACGGACAAAGGCTCTGACTCGCTCCTTGTCTCGGGTGAAAAGACCGCCCACTCGAATCTCCTGGCGGTCTACGCGTTGTTGATAGATTTCCTCCAACTCGGCCCGTGCAAGCTCCAACTCCCGGCTGGTTTCCCGAATACCCACGCGAAGCTCGTTCAAGAGATGCCCTACGCTGCTTTGTTCAGAGGTAATCTGATAGGCAGCGTAGAGACCGTAGCGAGGATCACCGACGATTTCCTCCTGGATAATCGAAGCGAGGCTTTCCTCTCTAAGCAAATCTTCCAGACGCTGATAGACAGGTCGAACCAGATTGGTATCGAAAAAGATCTGACTGCTCCCCTCAAACAGAGCCTGCTCAGCTTCCCGCAGGGTCATGGAGGCAAGCTCCTTGTAGCTGACACCCGAGGTCATCAATCCACCCATTTCATCACGCTTGGTCTCATCCGGAAACACCAATCGAATCTGCCTTTGCAGATCGTGAGACATCAAACCAAGCCGCTCCCGCACGCTCGACTTGTCAGGTATCGCCCCTTGCTTGAGCCTTTCCCAATAGGTGTCATAAACCGCTGACAGTACCGTCAAGGCAATGGCGTGAGTAGGTCGCTTGACTTTGGACAAGCCTGCGGAAGCAAAGGTAGCTTCCTCCCGACTGCCCGTCATGTTGCGGACAAATTGTACCTTGCTAAAGCTGTCGCTGCTGTTTACTTCTGCTCCCTTGTTGTGCAACAAGACCAGGTGGCTGATCAGCTCGTAGTTCTCCCGCATGCCTGCTTCGAGAAACATGCCATGCTCGTTTTTGTCGCCGAGCAGATAAACGAGTGAAAAGAGAGGAGCGCGATCATGCTCAACAGGCAGTTTAACCAGGTCGCTCGTCACCAGCAGATCGGCGTGATAGCTGTAATCACGTTGCTGATAGCGGTTCACCTCTTCCAGGAAGCTGACGCCCAGCGCGGCAGAAAATGCAAATTCCTCGCCGCCTCTCTCCTGCAGTAAAACGTATAAATCCATCGATACGTTCTTGAAAAGCTCCGCCAGATAGCTTTTCAGCACCAGAGTCAGTTCAGGCACAAGAACGTTGGCTGGATCGTCTGCACGTGTCACGACAGCGAGGTTCACCTGCTGAAAGGACGTAAACCGTTTACCCATCTCGGCCACTCGGACACTCGCCTGCTTCATGGTTTTGTTCAGTTCCATCAGGATGGATTCATCCTGTGCAAAGCATTCGTACATGGAGCTTCGCATCTTGCGTTTATCCGAATCCGGCCCAGGGAGTTGAAATCCATGCACCAACGGATGCTCCCACGTCTCCTTCTCATAGGCGTGGATGTACAGCACCTCTTCGCTGTTGTGCCATTTTTGTTCGTTCATCCGGCAGACAGCTTGCAGGGCATCCAGACTTTTATCCCCCAGGAAGAGAAAAAGCACGGGGTTCTGAATGTTTCGCTGCCCAAAGCCGTTATCCAGTTGTCTCTCCATATCGATCACGTATTCGGTTGCGAACTGATCCAGCAATTCCCTCATGCTTCTTCCCGCCATTTCATCTAAAGTGCATGTGCGCTTGTGCTATTGCAAAGTTTTGCGCATGTCGTTTACTTTTGACCAAACCTTCTTGTAAAACTCGTACATCTCTTCCCCGTTTACGTATTCATCCCTGTCGTATTCCAGCTCGCTTTTTACCGATTGGAAGGAAGCCGCGATCTCCTCCAGACGCTGGACCAGCATTTGCGTATCTTCTGCAGACGTCATCTGATCACTGCGTTTTGCCGCCTTGCGCTGCAACGTCGCCAGCTTTTTGCTGTCCAGACTGCGGAACTGCTGGTACACCACGTACTCGACATGCTTGTTGACTTTCATCAGGTTGAGCAGCGGCTCCCATGCCTCTTCTTCCTCATCCCGGTCATAGACGAACAAAGCGCCTTTTTTGCTGATCGTATTCGTGTAGAGCGCTTCGATGTAGCGGGTAAGCAATTCTTCTTCCCCTTGCATCGCGCCTATGATTTGCTCCAGCTCCTGGATCTTCATCTCGATAGCTTCGTATTTGCGCACCTCGATTTGAACGAGGCGGATCAATTCCGGATAGCGAATCAGGTTCTCCTTGGCCATCTCTTCATGGATGCTGCCAAAAATATCGCGTTGGAAGTCGCGCTCCAGACCATCCTTCATGTAGCCCCTCAGCTCTGCCAACAGGCGCTTGAGCTCGCCCGGGCTCATTTTGGAGGTATCCATCGCTGGAACTTCATACGGCTTGGTTACGATGCATTCATAACGGCTGCTTGTTTTGCTGTCCTCGCCTTTGGAACGGATGCTGCCAAAGCGCATAGCCTTGTCAAACAGACGGCGCACTTCTGCGTTATACGTCTTGATCCGGTCGTTCTGATACGTATCGCCCCACGATTTTTCCGGAATCGGCGACGGCAGGTAGGCCCAGTTGTTCTTCTCCGTCTGTACGAGGTGGCGGCCAACCCCTTCCCGATCCAGAATCGTACGCTCGTAGCTTTCCTCGTAGACCTTCAGCGGCGTGTAGACGAAGAGCGGAATACCATTTTTCGTATTCAGCCAGAAAATGCGGTTTTTGACCTCGCTCTCCTTCACTGTGAAACGAGAGCCGCTAATCGCAGTGTCCTGGTAGTTGCGAATCCCTTTTAAAATCGATGGAGCTTTCAATGGCACGGATACAAAGCCCCAGGATGGGAAGTGCATATTGCCGAGATTGTTGCTCAAGTGGAAGACCGGAATCGCTTCTTCATCCAGCTTGCTGGCAATCTTGCGCTCAACGATGCGATCCAGCGTCTCTTCCTGCCCGTATTTGATGACCAAGAACTCCTCCATCGATTTGGTGATCAGCTCGCCGAATTTATCTGACAGGAAGTCGGAGATGGAGCTGACGATATCGAGCTCTTGCTCCTTCACCCATTGATCAGAGTGCTTCAACAGATCGCTGGTGAAATCGCGGATCAGGTCGTCTGCGTCCTTTTGCTCCAGAATGTTGCCGATCACTTTGGCGACATCCGGCACACTGACGATGTTCCAGTAGTACGTCTTGTTGCCTGTGCGATCCATCTCTTCCTCGGCGTTGACCAAGATGTCGCCGTTTTTGTCAAAGATCTGGTTCAGGGCATTCAGTACTTCGGTAAAGACGCTGTAGATCCGATTGTTTTCTTCATTCAATACACGATGCAGCTCTTCGTAGAACTCGATCATCTGCTCCAGCTTTTCCTGGTCTGCCAACAGCTGGTATTCGTTGATCTTCGCTTCGATATAGATGTTTTTCTTCTTTTCCTTGGAAATAAAGGCACTGCGGGCATCGCCCAGCTTTTCAATCGCGTTTTCGCGCGCACCTTCGATCTCGCGCGGGAAGCTCTCCAGATTGGCTTTGATGCTCTCCACGTAAGACAGGATCATTTTCAGCAGGCAAAAGCCTTTATCCGAGTGGATCAGACGCGATGCGTAAAACGGTCCTTGCTGTGGATGCAGGAAGACACGGGTCATCATCTCACGGAATGTCTCGATCAATTCGCCCGGGGTCTGCTTCTTGCACTTGATGTATTCCTCGCGTGCTTTCGCCAGGTAACCCTGCTCCAGCTCGTGATCGATGCTGACCACCTGCTGGCTGATCACATTGCTGTAGTTCAAACGTTCGCTGTTCTCAAAGCCTGGCAATGGTTCTGGAACGCGCGACTCGAATTTGCGAGCGATCGAGTCGATGTCGATACCCAGCTTGCGTGCGAATTTCTCCGCATCCTCCTGAGTAGGGGCGACCGCGAACATTTTCTCCATCTTCTTAAACAGACGATATGCCAGATACGTCGTCATTTCTTCAATCGGCAGCACCGCAGAGGAGGCGCCGATCACGTTGTACTGATAATTGGCCGCATACGCTTTTGGCATTTGGTTGATGTTGGTGCGGATATTGCTGATGTAGTCGTGAATCGCGAACTCTTCGCCGGAGCGCTTTTCCTCGCTCGCCATGAAGTTCGTGATGTTCTCTGCCGTCACGTTCATGCAGTAATCGTAGGCATTCTCCAGCGCCTTTCCTTCCAGATTGGTCGCGGAGATCAGATGGCACAGGTTGAATGGCGGCATCGGCGATTGCACATTCAGCACATTGCCGTACTGCTGCTTGAAGCGCTCCATACGTTCGTCAGCGTTCATCCAGTAATCCAGCTCTTTGAGTGCCGCATAGCCGTTTTTCATGATGTAGTCGCGAGTATGGGAGCTCAGGCTCTTATTGGACAGGTTCACATCCGGCGTGAACAGATAGCCCAGCATGTTGACCTTGTCTACGCCGCCACTGCCGAAGTCGCGCTCCAGAATTCCGCGTACGATATACGAAATATCCAGGAAGCAGCCGCTGCCCGTACCGCCGGAAAGTCCGCTCAGCAGGAACACAGTCAGCTTTTTGTTCGTGCCTTCGGTGAGCATTTTAATCTTTTTCTCAATCGTTTGAACGACCTGCGTGATTTTGGTAAACAGAAGCAAGCGGCCTGCCTGACGCACACCTGACGCTCCGCTGATCCCGTCTGTAATCGTCAGCTCCGGAGACAGCCAATCGGTGATATACGGCTCCAGGATACTGCGGTTTTGCAAAACCCCGCCGATCTCCGGGTTGGAGAGCAGGACGAATTCCGTGACCGGATCAAGCCCGATGCCCTTGTATTTTTTGTTGCGGTCATGTTCATTGGTTTCAAAAGCGATGAATTCGATATTGTCCGGCTTTTCTTTGCGCTTTTTAGATAGAGAATCCACCGGCAGCTTAAAGCGGCGGTTTACCTGATATTTCAAGCGAAGCAAAGCATCGATCCCCGTTCCACCCAAACCGATTACGAGCATCGGGTTGTCGATGGTGTCTACACGAATCTTGTCACTGACGATGCCTCCGCCCAATGATACGTCCAATTGCTGAATATGTTCTCTTACGACTGCTTTCATATTAGATCCACCCCTAGACGATGTAGTCTACAAAAACGGATTTGTTCACGCTCGACAGCGAAATCTTGATTCTGTCGTTTTTCTTCAATTCCTTGCCTTTGCTGACATCCAGCACCCTTCCACCCTTTTCGATGCGGCAGGAGGAGCGATTTTCGATGATCAGCGTATCGTTTTTCCCTGGCAGGAACACCACTTTGTCGGTTTCCTGGAATTCTGGAGCCAGCTGCAGGAGCTGGTGAAGCTTCACTTTTCCTTTAAATGCGTTCAGCTTCTTGTATTGCGGGTTGGATTTATCCCCTGTGTCCTCATCTACAATCTCGATGGCAATCTGTCCGATGAACCCCTTGTTCGCTTTGCGCCAAATGGAGAGCAGATAGAGAGCCAGCGCGACCAGTAAGATCACAATGAGTGCGATGATGACGACAGTGAGCCAAGGGAACGGTTCCTCTGTCGCTGCCGAATCCCCGGCTGGCGGCGGTGTCGGCGTAGTTGCCCCACCGGCAGCGGATGACGCATCGACAGTCACTGGCGGTGTTTCGCGATAAAAGCTGGTATCCTCAGCCTTGATTCTGATTTCGTATTTGTGGTCGGCTGGAATCGTAAAGCTGCCTTCAAAACCGCTACCCGTGTTCGTGATTTCCACTTCGCTCGTCTTTTGATCGGTAAGGTCGTTGATCAGCAGCGTCGCCTTCATCTGGTTGTACAGCTCTGGGCTCGCGACCTTTTGTCCGTTGCTGGCGAGTGCGGCTTTGACAGGAATGACGTCCCCGGCTTTAAATGCGTTACTCGCGATCGGCTCCATCTCTAATTGCAGATCATAGTTGAATATCATGTTGATGTCGATCTTGTCCTGCGGTACCCCTTTTACCTGCAGATTCCACTCACCCTGCTGCGGCTTGACGATTTTGATCATCGAATACGCACTGGAACGGGAGAAGCGAACCTGATCGGACGGAATATGTATCTCCTTGCCCGAAGGATCAAACAATTTTACTTCAACCGATTTTTGCGACATGATCGAAATATTGGCTTCCATCACATTGGCGTTCGGAATGGGAATCGCTACGTCCTGGATCTGGCCGTTGGACGTAAAGTTCGTGATTGGAACCACCTTCAGCTTCAGATGGTTGGCAAAAATTTCGCTCAATATTTGCGGCAGATTGTCTGCTGTGCTCGTCTCGAAGAATTTTCCGTTCGTCTCCCTGGCGATTTGCTCCAGCGTCGTGCGATTCAATTGTCCGTCTGCATTGAGCCCAATCGTGTAGATCGGATACCCCTTGCTTTTCGCTTGCTGAATGGAGTCTTGCAAATCCTGGTCTGACATCGCTTGTGTACGGTTGGATGCTTCATTCAGGTAGTTGTTTCCGTCTGCCAAAAGAACGATGATCGGGGAGTTGGCGGGATCACGTCCGGCATCCAGAATTTTCACTGCTTCTTTTACCCCGACAGAGATATCGGTGTATGCCCCTTTTTGCAGGCTGTCGATAAACGCCTTGATCTCGTTCTTGTCTTGCTCGGAATTGACCTGAATCATGGCCTTTTCCCGTTCAATTTTATCCGTATAAGAGATAATTCCGATTTTGTTCGCCTGTATCGACGTCATGTCGACGAACATTTTCATCGCTTCGTTGCTTACTTTGTTTTTATCACTCTGGCTCATGGAGTTGCTGACGTCTACGACCAATACAGCATCCATATTACTTCCACTGGTCCCGGCAAAAACCAGGTTCGCGCCTGTCATTACAGAACCCAGCAGAAGCGCCACACATAACAGATTTCGAACCAGCTTACTGAGTCGGATCATCTGTGAACCCCTCCACTGTTTTTTCTTTGACCTCTCTTGCCAATTGTTGAGAATCGTTGCAAATAAAGGAGCATTATGACAATATTACCACTATATTGAGGAGCCCTAGTAGAAAAAAAGCTATTTTTACCTCCCTATTACGTATTACGATACGGGTAGGCCTTTTGTTGCAAAATTCGACAAGAACTTGATGGAGGAAATTTATGCTAACCTACTTTCTTCTGTCCGCAGCTGTGCTACTACTGGTTTTTCGCTTGCTGAAGCTATTGAAATGGAAGCGTCAGAATCCCTCCGAACAACAGATTGATCAGCATCTTCACGATCTGTTGAACAGGAAGAAGGAACTACCATGAAGAAACGAATTGGCGTCCAGTTTCGCAAAACGCATAAGACCGCACACGTCTTCGAACGTTTGAAAGCCTGCAGGCACTGCCACACCTACCACGTGCTCTGGGAGACAGAATGCAGCGTTTGCGGGCGAGAGTATCAGCCCGTTCGCGAGATATCAGCCAAAGTAACCAGGCGCTACGTGCAGACCCGATTCCTGTTGCTCGCGCTGTTTGTTTGTCTAGCGATTCTTAGCGCAGACACACTGCTGCAGATTGGTGTTTCCATTGGCGGAGGCATCGTTTTATCCGCGTTCTTTTTTGTCTTGCAAAAAAAGTACGGAATCTATGAAAAAAATCGGGACTTCCTCCGTTATTTGACGCAAGAGACCGAGAACATCAAGAAATCCTTGCTGAAGCAGCAGGAGGATATCGGTGCCGATGTAAAGGCAGAGCGCTTCAAGGACGCTTATGAAAAGATTCGGGAAATGAGCCACTTCCTGCATTCCGATACGATCAAAATCCGCAAAATCATGTATTTGAACCACTTCATTCTGCGCAAAGACATGGAGCTGGAGCTGGATTCTCTCATTCCCTCCACCTACGATAAGGATTTCGTCGAGTATTTGCGCGAAGTGATCAAAGTAAAGCCCGAGCTGGTCAAACGATCCGTGCTCACCTACGTCAGTCGTTACAAAAGCCGCATCCTTCTGCACGAAAACGGTGAACAGCTGATCGGCCAGGTGGCAGGAGCTGCCCTGAGGATGAGTGCTTATGCGGAAGAGTTCCAGGACCTCATCATCGAATTCATCGACTATTTGCCACGGGAGCGCCTGCTTCGTCTCGCCAGGATGGTAAGCAATCATCGCCAGCCAGGCTGGGAGCGTTTGGAAGAGGAGACCAAAAGGCGAATTGAGACGCACTACTCCTTTGATCCCGACTTCAATAGCGTTTTGTGAAGGAGGTTCTTGCTATGAAAATCATCTCTCCCTATCAAAAGTCGCTGTGGGTCCGAAATCTTCTGCTCGTGCTCGTCGCCATTGCTCTGATCGGTGTTTGCGTCAAGATCGTGCAGAGCTATCAAAAATCGTTGCTGATGGCGCAGGCCAAGGACCATTACGAGTCTCAAAACCTGTTGTTGGCTGAGGAAACCTATGCAAAGGCAAGTGAGATTTCTGCCATTCATTATGAAGAAGAACCGTGGAGTGCCCTGTTGTCCCGACTAACTCCCGTACGGCTGGAGCTAGAATCCCTGGCTCGGGATGTACAATTCGCTATTCAACAGAACGATCCGGATCAAGCTCGGGCAGCCTACCAAAGCTATCAATCCTTAAAACAACAAGCGGCAAAGAACGACAATCAGGTTGCTTCCTTTTTCCATCAGATCGCTCAGCGCCTTGCCATTGAAAATCAACTCGGTCAGTACTATCAGCAAGCGATGAAAGACGCCAAGGGGCAGCTGCAAGCCAATCTGGACCAGAAACAGTATAAAAATCATTCGTTTATCCATACGCTGGCGACAATCCCAGACGAATATTACGGGGGCAAGGATAAAAAACAGGCGGAGCTGGAAGTGCTCTTCCTGCGCTACGAGCGAACCAAGCTGCGTGATTTGGCTGCTGACGGTACCTTTTTCGAGGTCATCACGAGCTTTGCGAACAGCCGCAGCGAATATGCCAAGGCGAACTTTCCTACAGATTGGCTAATTACCCTGCTTGAGCGATATGCCAAAGAGGAAATCAATCAGACCATCCGCCAGCAGGATCTGGGTGAATTCGTCACTCGCGCGAAAGCTTACCTGGAGCTGAAAAGCTTCCTCCCTTCCCAATCGGAAGTGGTGGAAATGATCGAAAAGCATCTGAGAGAGCAATATCGCAAGGCTGAACAATATGTAAAAACGAACCATTTTGAAAAAGCAATCGAGCTGTTCCAGGAGTTAAGCCGTCTGGAGGATATCACCGAGCAGCTGTCCGAATTGGAGAAGCGCTGGACTTCCTATGATCCTGGACGATTGCTGCAGGCTCAATTTCCGGACAAGACGCTCCAAACGCTCATGACCGGCAAGGAGCTGTGGGGAGCGCAAGCATATGCCATCGGATGGGATGAAACCGACGGACATCTCTACATGGCGGCGAGTATGGAGGATGGCTCCACGATCAAGCTGGATCAAGCTCTGTCGCTGGATCGTCAATCCGTCATTTTCTCGCTGTCGGAGATGCTTGGCTCCAAAGAATATCCTGTCCTCGTCGCGGAATCTGCGGGTAAAGAGCGCGCCTACTCCTATCTCGGCCTTGTTCCCGACCTGTCCCGGGCGACTTTCGTCAAGCGCTGGCAATTGGAAGCAGATGGCTGGGAAGCGCAAAGCACCGACCAGATCCTTGTGAAAAACCCCGTCGGTGAAGGTGAGCGGGAAATCGCGCACTTCGTACTGAAGGATTCAGGACTCGAGTACAAGGAAAAATGGGCGGATTACCTGGTGGATTCGGATGAAACGCAAGAGGAAACGAGCGAACAGGAAGAATGGCCGACTGAACAAACCGAAACTGACCAGATACCAGACACCCCTGCTGCCAGCGAAAAGCCCGCTGATATTCCTGCCGACATCCCTGCCAGCATCCCTAGCGGGCGCACGTTTGATGTATACGCAGGACCAGGCGAAGAACATGCCATGATCGGTCAGGTAATCGAAGGAAGCTATCAAGTCATCTCCAGTCAGAGCGGCTGGCAGCTGATTCATTACGGAGGATCTGAAGGCTGGATTCGCTCTTTGCCTCCAAATAGCCAATAATCTCCCAATCTCGCGAAACAAAGCGCTATAATAAACGTCTAACGCTTATTAAGAGTTTTAGCGCAAAACTAACGTGTTGGAGGATTCACACAAATGAAATGGCGGAAGTGTTTAACCTTTTTACTGTTGTTCGTGCTTTGTGTTTCGGCTATTGGCGCCCCAGCACAGGCACAAAGCTCTCCTGTGATCAGCATCTTCTTAGATGGACAACAGGTACATAGCGATGTCTCCCCGTACATCATTCCAAAGGTGAACGTGACGATGGTTCCCCTGCGGGTAATCAGTGAAAGCCTGGGGGCGGAAGTCTACTGGGATGGACAATCCCAGACCGCTACCATCATCAAGGATGATACCGTGCTCTCCATGACCATGAATCAAAAATTCGCATGGGTAAACAACGGTCAAATGCCGCTGGATGCTTCTGTAGAAAACAGAGCGGGCAGAACGATGGTTCCGCTTCGTTTTGTCTCGGAACAGCTCGGCTTGCAGGTAAACTGGAATCAGTCCACTCGCACGATTACCTTGTTGACTGGCGATGTCGCAGTGCAGCAGCCTGAACCCATTCCTCAGGATGTGATCACCCAGCCACAGCCTCATAACCCGAGCACACTGAGAGGCGTATGGGTGTCCACCGTGTACAATCTCGACTGGCCTTCTGCCGGTTCTTATGGGAATCAAGAAAAACAAAAGCAGGAATACGTGAAAATGCTGGACGAACTGCAGGATATGGGCATGAATGCCGTCTTTGTACAGGTGCGACCTGCCGGCGATGCCCTGTATCCATCCAGTCTCGTTCCCTGGAGCAAATACCTGACTGGAACACAAGGAAAAGACCCGGGATATGACCCGGTTGCTTTCATGATTGAGGAGACCCACAGACGCGGCATGCAGTTCCACGCCTGGTTCAACCCGTTCCGTGCAACGACAGAAGCCAAAACCGACATACTAGCAGCCAACAGCGTGGTGAAAAAGTATCCGCAGTGGATCGTCAATTCCAGCAACAAGCTGTACATCAATCCGGGTATTCCGGAAGCGCGTCAACACATTATTGCCACCATTATGGAGGTTGTGAATCGTTACGATATTGACGGCGTTCATCTGGACGATTACTTCTATCCATCCAATGGCACCTTTCCTGATGATGCGACCTTTGGTGCTTACGGTAACGGCTTCGGAGACAAAGCCGAATGGCGACGCTACAATATCAATCAGTTCGTACAGCAGCTGGATCAGTCGATCAAGAGCGTGAAGCCACAGGTTCAGTTCGGCATCAGTCCGTTCGGCGTATGGCGCAACATCGCCAACGATTCGAGCGGTTCGGATACCAAAGCGGGAGTCACCGCCTACGACCACATGCATGCGGACGTACGCACCTGGATTCAGCATGGCTGGATCGATTACGTGACACCGCAAATCTATTGGAGCCTGTCTTTTGCTCCAGCCCAGTACGACAAGCTCGTGACCTGGTGGTCCAATGAAGTGCGAGGCACGGATGTGACCCTGTACATCGGCCACGCCCCGTACAAGCTGGGCACCAATGAAGCAGGCTGGCAAAATGCGCAGGAGATCATCAATCAACTGAATTACAACACCTTGCATCCGGAAGTAAAGGGAAGCATCTTCTTCAGCGCCAAGGATTTGCGCAAAAATCCACTCGGCTTGATTCAAGAGCTTCGGAGCTACTACTTGACCCGCTAGGAACCGAAAAGCCCCGCTACCTGGAAGCAGAGGACAGCTCACTCTGCATCAGGTTTGCGGGGCTAATTCGTTATTTACTCGTCTGGAACACTTTCATCATCTTCTTGGCTGCCTCAACATCCCAATTCGGTGATTGGGTAGAAATCCGGTACTCCAGCTTGGCTCCCGTATGCTCTGTCACCCACACGATATCTTTCAGCACAGTCTCCCTCATCGGCTGCTCTGCATAGAGGGCTTCGATCTGGTCGACAACCACTTTCTCCGTTTTTCTTTGATCCTGATTGACGTAATAAACCATATTATCCGCTACACCCTCGATATTGGTGATGGCTACCCGTATCGATTCTTCTCCTGCCGTGTACGTGACCGTGATATGGCTCAGCTGATCAGTCCACCGCAAGGGCTGCTGCACAAAATCCTGATCGGTCGCTTCCGCCAGCTTATACAGCTCTTCTTTGTCGTAATCGCGATCTACCTCATACTCTACGCTTCCAGCGGCAAACGCAAACCCGCCCGGAAGCTCCTGGGGGATCTCAAATTGTCCACCAACCTCCTGTTGCATGTCTTCCAGCTTGGCAAATTCAAACGGCTTTATAATCGTGTCGACGCTTTTCTTTGGATTATGCTCCTTGATGTAGACGGCAGCCACTGTTCCAGGAGCCATTTGCTCTTCGACTTCTGCCCTTTTTTGCATAAAGGCCAGCATCGTACCATCCGGGTCTTGGATGATCGTGTTCGGCGCTTCTGTTGCATCCTTTTCCTGATAAATGACCTCACCCTTTTCATTTTTCAATTGAAAGTACTCGACAGCGGCATAGGCCGTAGTAACACTAGCGAGCAAACCGACTGTTTCCGCATGCTTCGCCCCTCCCTTCTCTTGAGGAGAATACGCGTATCTGAATTTGGCTGCTGTGCGTTCGAATTTTTTGCGCAGGCTGGCCGCATTCTTGTTCATGATGAGGGCTATTTCTTCGTAGGTTTTTTCTTCTACTCCTCGCAGGATCAGCAGGGTACGTTCCTCCACCGAAAGTGAAGTCATCGCAAGGTATACTGGCTCGCTAAAATACACGTCCTCAATATGCTGATCAATCTGAGACTCCCCTCGTTCCACACCTTGCAGGAAGGGAAGCAGCCGACTCCACTTTCTTTTGCGAATCAGATCCATACAATGGTTAAAGGCAATTTTGTAGAGCCAGGCTGCAAATGGTATCATTCGATTGTATTTTTTAAGATTGCGATAAGCCTTGATGAAGACTTCCTGTGCAGCATCCTCTGCTTCCATCGCTTTGCTGTCCACGCTCTCCCTCCTTTCAACTGGTATAACGTTGCAGGGTATCCTATATGTGACAAAGTCCAAGAAAAAAGAAAATGCCCTTCGTAGAGGGCACTCTCAGGTGTAGTCATTGTCATTTACTGCTCATGCATAGGGCAAGTCAGCCCCTTTACATGACTTGGACATGCCGCAGTACCAGGCTTGTCCTGATAAAAAAAGTTGGGCGATTCCATACGGTTGTCATAGGCACTGTGGAAAATATGCGTAGCTGCAGGCGAGATAGGCGGGATCAACCATGTCCAATCTCCGGTCATTTCCCTGCCCTCATTCTTTTCCCGCTGCTCAAAGCGCTGGAACTGCTGACTCGCTGTATGGTGATCCACAATCGACACGCCAGCCTCTTTAAAAGAGTGGAGAACCGCGATATTCAACTCGATCAGCGCCTTATCCTTCCACAGCGTGATTTCCCGACTGGTGTCCAGCCCCATGATCTGGGCCATTTTGGGCAGCATATTGTAACGATCCTGATCGGCCAGATTTCTAGCACCGATCTCGGTTCCCATGTACCAGCCGTTGAACGGGGCTGCCAAATAATCGATACCGCCAATCTCCAAACGCATGTCAGAGACGATCGGGACCCCGTACCATTTCAAATGAAGATCGGAAAACGCCGGATAATCCGGGTGCCGCAGCATAACCTCCAAGACCAATTGCTTGGGGATATCAAAATAACGCGGTGTTTTCTCTCCCATTTGCAAGACCAGCGGCAAGATATCAAAACGCGTCCGCTCCCCTTGCCAGCCCAGCTTCTCGCAAAGTCGGGTAAACTCGATCGATACAGGGTCTCCCAGCACCCCATGCTCTGTCTCATAGCCCGCATACCGGATCAATTGATGGTTCCAAATGCGCGGGCGGGGTCCTTCCCCTGCCGCAGGCGCAAAGATGGTGATAGACGGTCGTATTTTCCCGTCATTGGTCGCGTACTCGATGTGGCGAAACAGCGCTTGTGCCATCTCCTCTTCACTTTTCACATGGCGTTCGTCAAACACCTGCAGCGACTCCCAAAAAAGGCGGCCGATACACCGGTTGCTGTTGCGCCACGCCATTTTCGCCCCGTGTCTGAGTTCTTCTTCTGTATGTACATAAAAGCCCTGTGCGGCAAAAGACTCTCTGATTGCTTGCAGTCGCTCTTCTGTCTCTTGTGGGGTTTTACCCAGTTCCTTGTAGCAGGTTTGAATAAAGCGTTCTGCCGCTTCCATTCGTTGTTGATCGTCCATCCTACCCTCTTTTCCCGCTCTCCCTCTAAGAGAAGGCTCTACAGCGGATTCCATTCCTATCACGCATCCTCCTCATTATAAGTTTCCTCCTATGCAAATACCAATCACCTACGCCTTTCTTCACAGTTCTGTCAGAAAAGAAAAGGGGCCAAAGGTACGCTTTTTCTCCTTTTGGACATAGTAGTGACATACATACCTGGTATTTTTTCAACAGAGGTGTTGCCCATGAAGCTCCTGATCATAGAAGACGATCAACATCTTTCCGAAACCATCCGCCAAACAGCGCCGGTCATGTTTGAAACCACACAGGCCTTCGATGGTGAGGAGGGGTTGTTTTTAGCATCGCAAAATATTTTCGCCTGTTGACAGCTAAGGACAGGCATCGATGACAAGATTCACGGCTTTTAAAAAGGGGCCGACGATTATTTGATCAAGCCCTTTCATCGGGAGGAGCTGCTTTTGCGTCTGGAAGCTCTCGTTCGGCGAACGGTCGGTGACTTCAGGGAACACACCTTGCGCTTCAAGGATCTGCACGTGAACACGAAAAACTACCAGGTGAGCATCGGCGATGAAATTATCTGACCTGTTTCCCTGAGTGGGTAAACAGCTTGGTATCAAAAAACTGCTCCAGCTGCAGGATAAGCACCAGAAAAGTCTGCATCTTTTCCAAAGTCATCATGAAAAACACCTCGCTTAAGAAGACCGCATTTCCAACTTGTCTATAGCTTAATTTACTGAAATTGATAATTATTATCAATAAATTTGCGCGAAAAATACCGGGACGAGCACATTCTCGGCCCTCATGCCGCAATAGTACCCTGCATCGCGATCATGGTATGGTACATACCAAGCGATCGCAAGGGAGATCGCACATGTCATCGTTTACGCCTTGAATCGCGAGGGCATCATCGGCGACACCCAGCCCAACATCTCACGGTTTTGGGATGAGCTCGGGGGGCAAGTCGATCTTGCCTTCGAAGCTATGAAGTGACGATCATCTATACGAGAAGACCCGGAGCTTAAGCACTCTGGGTCTTTATGATTTATTGAAGCAGCGCCTGCAACGTTTTCTTTTTCCAGTAAAAGCGGTAATAAATAGACTGGGCTAAGAAGTTCACCAGAAAAGCGACGGGATACGTCACCCACACTCCTTGGATGCCGAGCTCTGTAAAATGAGACAACGAGTAAGCCACCGGCACCTGGATCAACCAAATACACGAAATCGTGAATATCGTGGGCCACATGACCGTACCCGACGCTCTCATCGTCGCTGAAATCGCCTGTGCCATATCCCGGTCTTGGTCGCATACCGAATCTGAGCCGTTTTCTGAGAGCCGATAAACTGCGCCACGAACACAGAAATGGCAATGGAAATGCTCATCGCAGGAATTTGCACATAGCTTGCGATCTGGTTGACGATTCCGTAGGCTGCTGTCGCATTCGACCCGTACTCATTGACGAACGTGATCACCGCTATCTCTGACATCGCGAGGGACACCATGCTGATGCTTGTGGGAATGGCTAGTCGAAGCAATGTCTTTAATATCTCGCCATTTAGCCTGCAATGCTTCAACACCATGCGATCCACCTTTAGGACATGATTCCTTTGGTACAAATACCCGAGTAAGAATACGCATGTAAAAATACCGGATACTACGGATGCATATGCGGCTCCATACAACCCGAAGGCAGGTACGCCGCCCCATCCAAAAATGAAGACAGGCAGCAGGAGCATATTGAGGATCGTATTGATCAACAAAAAGTAGAAAGGCGTTTTTGAATCACTGGGGCTGTGATGCTCATCCCCACTACTTTCCATTCCTTTGTCACCACTTCACATGCCAGGTGCATTTTTTCCGTTTCCATAGATACCTCCCACATCGAATCGTAGCTACTGACCTCTCTATCTTAATGGAAAATAGTGGATATCCTCAATTCTTTTTCATAAGAAAACCCAGAGCGAAGCTCTGGGCCTTTTTGCGTTAGAGGATATCCGAAAGTTTGTACTCGTATCCAT
>NZ_JAFLPN010000089.1:0-2458 GCF_029870785.1 Brevibacillus sp. AY1 | reverse complement strand
GTAAGCGTCAAATAAATCCCACCTTCAAAACACAAACCGCACTTTGAGATAATCTCCTCAGAACCAAGTGAGGAGGATGTAGATGAAGCAAACGGATCTCCGTGAACAGTGGGAGGCACGAATCAAGGATTATCGCGCCAGCGGCCTTACCGCTGAGAAATGGTGTGCTGAAAATGAAGTTACCACCAGACAGCTATGGTATTGGCTGCGGAAATTTCGGGATTCAAAAGAATCCTCTGTTCGTCCCCCGCAGTGGGTTCCAATCAACGTGCACCAACCGCAGGAGAACACAGAATCTCTGTTACTGGTCAAAGTTGGTGCGGCCGTGATTGAAATCCGTCCCGGCTACAATCCCACACTCCTGTCCGACGTAGTTCGGACGCTCCAGGCCTTATGCTGAACTCCTTCCAGATCGATCGGGTCTATCTGGCTTGCGGCTTCACCGATCTGCGAAAATCCATCGACGGTCTGGCGGCGCTCGTGCAAGAAGGCTTCAAACTGGATCCCTTCTCTCCGTGCCTGTTCGTGTTCTGCAATCGTGAACGCAACAAGCTCAAGATCCTGTATTGGGAGCATAACGGCTTCTGGCTCTTCTACCGCCGTCTTGAACGCGGTACGTTCCAGTGGCCAACGGGCAATGGAGAACCGGTAGCGGTCTCCAGCCGCGAACTGCGTTGGTTGCTGGATGGACTTTCCCTGAGCCAGAGGCAAGCGCATCCGCCAGTCGCAGCCCGCACGGTCATTTAACGGCCATCGTTTGTGATTTCGGCAACCTTGGCGGCAGGGATTCTTGCTTCTTCCGCGAATATGTAAGATATGAAAAATCAAACGGAAATGCAAACCTCTCCAACAGAAGAGTACGCCGCAATCATTGCCAAACAGGATGCACAAATTGCCGAGCTCACAGCCAAGTTGAAATGGTATGAGGAGCAGTTTCGACTTGCCCAGCAGAAACGCTTCGGCACTTCAAGCGAGAAGACGCATCCGGATCAACTGGAACTACAGCTGTTTAACGAAGCGGAAGTGTTGGCGACCCCTGTCTCACAGGAACCAGCTATCGAGACAGTCACATACAGCCGCAAGAAGACGGCTGGCAGCCGTGAGGCCAAGCTGGAATCGTTTCCTGTGGAAACGATTCTGTATGAGTTGCCGGAGGCTGAACAAGTTTGTGCGTGCTGCGGCGGTGCGCTTCATGTGATGAGTACGGAGACGCGAAACGAAATCACGGTCATTCCGGCGGAAGTGAAAGTGCTGCGCCATGTGCGTCAGGTGTATGCGTGCCGTCACTGCGAGCGTGAGGAGATCCACACACCCATCGTGACGGCTCCTATGCCAAAGCCCGTTTATCCGGGAAGCTTGGCTTCCCCTTCGATCCTCGCGTATGTGATGAGCCAGAAATATGTGGACAGCCAGCCGCTATACCGACAGGAGCAACAGTTTGCTCGTCTGGGTCTCACCCTCTCGCGGCAGACACTAGCCAACTGGATGATCTTCGGCGCAGAGCAGTGGCTTTCGCTACTGACAAACCGTATGCACGAGCATCTGCTGAACCAGGATATCGCGCATGCCGACGAAACGACATTGCAGGTGCTGTGTGAACCGGGCAAGTCAGCGCAAGCACAGTCCTATCTGTGGTTGTACCGAACCGGACGCATGGGACCACCCATCGTTCTATACGATTACCAGCCAACGCGCGGCGGCGAACATCCCCGAAAGTTTCTGGCGGGATTCAATGGCTACCTGCACGTGGACGGTTACCCTGGCTACCACAAAGTGTCCGGTGTGACGTTGGTCGGATGCTGGGCACATGCGCGCCGCAAGTTCGATGAGGCGCTGAAGGCGCTGCCTGCTTCGCAAGACAAAACCGAAACAGCTGCCTGGGAGGGACTCCAGTTCTGCAACCAGCTCTTTACCATCGAGCGAGAATGCAAGGATGCCGCTCCCCAGGAACGCTATGCCATCCGAATGGAGCGCAGTCGCCCTGTTCTGGATGCTTATTTGGCATGGCTGCGCCAGCAGCGCTCCCGTACCTTGCCGAAAAGTCTGCTTGGACAAGCGATTGCTTACAGCTTGAATCAATGGGACAAGCTGACGGCGTTCTTGAAGGACGGGCGACTGGAGATTGATAACAACCGCAGTGAGCGCTCCATCAAGCCTTTTGTGATCGGAAGAAAGAACTGGCTGTTCGCCAATACGCCACGTGGTGCAAAGGCCAGTGCGATCATCTATAGTGTGATTGAAACAGCGAAAGAGAATGGGTTGAACCCCTTCAAGTACTTGATGCTCTTGTTCGAACAACTCCCGCAGCTTCCCGATCCGAAAAATCCAGAAGCGTTGGACAGTTTACTCCCTTGGTCTCCATCGCTACCCTTGACCTGCCGTTTGTTCAAATCTTGATTCCAGCATAGATCAGCCCACATCTTGGCGACAAGGTGTGGGCTATTTGACGCTTACGCCT
>NZ_JAFLPN010000088.1:0-2599 GCF_029870785.1 Brevibacillus sp. AY1 | reverse complement strand
TCATTTTACACGAATCAATCATGGGCCATTTTTTTGCCTTTGGTTAGGTGTCGCACTTCATATTACAATCCGTCGTTCCCTTCAAAGAAGAGAAGCTAGTCTTGGCAGACTTAAAGAAAGTCTATCAAGCTCTTACATTAGAAGAAGCCGAGGTGGCCTTCGCTACGTTTAAAGAGAGATGGGAGAAAAAATATCCCATTATCATTCGCTCCTGGGAAAATAACTGGATTGAGTTGACCGCCTATTTTAACTATCCTGCTGAAATTCGTAAGATGATCTATACCACAAATATTATTGAGGGATACCACCGTCAACTCCGCAAAGTAACCAAAACGAAAACTGCCTATCCATCTGACGATGCGCTACGAAAGATCATCTATCTTGCAACGATTGAGGCTTCGAAGAAGTGGACTATGCCAGTCAGGAGTTGGAAAGAATGTATATCGCAGCTTGCTATCCATTTTGGAGACAGATTGCAAGCGGAACTGTCCGCCTGATCCATCGGTTGAGCCGGCTTGACATGGAGCCTCTGCGGGCATGAGATCTTGCGATTGGGCGATCCCTGTAAAAACATGCATCGCATGGCAAACGAGCCTATCATGCCCGCCCCTCCATGTAAAGCCTTCGATGTGACTTTTTATTTCTTAAAAACCCATTTACACAAAATAATTTACAATCCCAAATGGAGGGTTTCTGAACACATTCGCGAGTCTTATCTAAAGGACAGCATTTATTCCTTGGTACTTATCAACAATGTCAGCTTTAGAGAAACAATCTAGAAATATATGATTATAAAAGGACCTCTAGAGAGGTCCTTTTACGTAGCTTCGTTTTGAAGTTGTTTCTGTTTCAAAAATTCGTACTGAGATTTCTGTGACAGAATCCATATTTTTGCCAATTCTGTACCCTCAATTAATTCTATATTTGTTTCAGCTGCATACTTCTTGGCATTTGGGGTGAATTCACTTGTGGTCACAACAAAACCGCCCTGAGCATTTTGCTTTACCATTTGAGAGTGGATAATAGCAATTGGTTCATAATTGACAGGAGTAGGGTAACACTTAACTTGTCCAAGAAAAAGTCCTCCATCTCGACTATGTTCAATATCGACCCCATAATCGCCACTTGCTTTGGTTGAAGAAGCGTATCCACCGCGATACTTTTGCATAACACTCGCAACCCATTCTTCGAATGTGTATGGGTTTTCGTCAGATGAATCCTTTTGATATGGTGTATCGATTGCTGCTTTTTCTCCATCCTTCGTATTTCTCTTCTTAAATCTGTGATATAATCCCGCAGCAATCGTCTTGTACAATTCTTCTTCTGTTGCAAAAAAGTCATCTGTAATTACTTGTAATCTACGAAGATGTCCGCGATAACCTCGATAAAGCAAGATACCAATGACTACAACAACACCCAAAACCAATTCAATCATCTGAGGAACTCAACTCCTTCTCTTATTCATTACACAGTATTGACTGTAGTTTGATAGTCAAAACATTCTCTCCATCTTTAAGATAAGTCGCTTGACTTTAGAACGTGAGTCCGGTTAAATTAAGTGGTTTGGTTAAAATATCTAGTAGTCCGATGGAAGTAGTTCATAGCAGAAAATGAATTAGAGTTATTTCTGCTTGATTCATAAGCTCGTCATAAAAGACAAGCTCTCCTTGTACAATGTATAAAAATTTCGGGGAGAGGGTGCATTAAAGTGGTCGCTCTTGTTTCGAGAATAGCCTCATTTTTGCTATTTGGGACATTATTCGTCATTCTGTGGACATTACTGGATGTGTATTTTGGCTTAGGGATATGGGAGGGGGACAATTACAATATCTTTTTAGCACCATTCCTCATGATGACATATCTTCTGTTCATCTTCCCCGATATGCGCAAGGATTTCTTTAGTCGCTTTGTCCTTACCAATGAGTGGCATAAAGTTATTTGTTATCCCATTCTGGTCGCAACTTTTTGCGCCTTTTTCATTAATGGAATACGATTTCTTCCTCTTTTGTGGGGTGGAGAAATTGTTGGAGTAGGCAGTGGACAATATGTAAATGACGGTACGCTAAGTCGACTAGGCGAGCTATTAATGATTTCCATATTGCCAACATTCTCCGAAGAACTACTAGTACATTATATGCCATACGGTGGACTTTTCTTATTCCTGAACATGTTACTCGATGACACGGTAGTCGGCAATAGAAGGAAATATAGAATGCACCAAAGAATTGAGAAGTTTATGGATGCTCTTTTTGTTAGAAGAGACAAGCGATATTTACTGACATGGTTAATTCTTATTTCAACAGGATTTTCTTTGATGCATGAACCGACAGCAGAAAGCTTTCCATTGTATTTCATTGTTGGGTTTATTGATGGCGTATTTTTTCTTCGATACGGATTCCTGGCAGCTTGGATTTCTCACGGGGTTTTCAATGCATTTTCGGGAATAGCGTGGGAAATGATTAGAGTACTTTTCTTTAAATAAGTGTGAGGACGAATATAATATAATTTGGTTAAATATTAATTACTTGAATCAATTTCATAATTACCCATCTTAAAAATATACAGACTGTCCCAATCTCTTCTTTATCCTTTTTTAAAA
>NZ_JAFLPN010000087.1:0-3285 GCF_029870785.1 Brevibacillus sp. AY1 | reverse complement strand
TCCTCACTTGGTTCTGAGGAGATTATCTCAAAGTGCGGTTTGTGTTTTGAAGGTGGGATTTATTTGACGCTTACGTATAGGCTGTTTATGTACGTACACCTAAGATGATACTTCGTCTACGTTTGGGAATTTTCCTTCTCCACTTTCGATACCTTTAAGTTAAATTCTCTTTCTTGCTCCTCAATAATCGCTTTATCTTCTTCATTGTCCCTCACTACTTTTTGGGTCAAAATAGCCCCGACGGCTACCAGAAGCATACACGCAATATAGTACCCCTTCTCATTCAATTCAAGAGAGCTCGCATTGTATAGACCGATTGAAAACAGGAGTACTCCTGCACCTAATGTAAAGTATGCCAGGAAGGTAAAAGCTGATGTATTACGCTTACGATGCCTTTGCGGATACATAATGAACCTCCTCACGATTTATGAACTTGACTAAACGAAACATTCCCTATATTTTATTGTTTTTCCATTTATTTCACAAGTGTGACTTTGCATCAGAAGCTTGCGCATGAAGAAAACTTCTATCGAGGCTAGGTCATGGAGGAGCAACCGCGTTTTAGCGGAATGTTTTACCGAAGCAATATCGGAAACGGACCTGAGGCACCTCGTCATGCGTTACAGTCTCCTTCTTCCCGAAAAACGCCCTCTATGCCTTATACACTTCGCCCATCTCTCACGCAATGCATGAACTTCTGTTCCTTGATATGTCGATAAACGGACATAAGGGTTGAGTGTCTGTTGTACTGACTGAATTCTCGATAATTTATACGGATTGAAGCACTTAAGGAAGATTGAAGTTGATAATTCCTCTTCCAATATTCATCAAAAACCATGTGTTACTACACTTTTACTTGAGCTCTAGAGTTCCCGTTAGTTCAACAATTTTTCCGTTACTTGTGATACAGCTCACCTTATCTATTGATAGGGTAAACAAACTACCTTATAAATACGACCGTCGGTTTACTTTAGCCTACGGTCATTTACTTAAATTTATCTCGAACCTAACTCATGAAACACTAAACGTCTCAAACTTTCCCTTGAATCCACATGATCTTATAATCGCTTGATACTTGCTACTTTCATCATCATTGTTGTTACGCTCATGCAAAAACCAAGTGACGTGTGCCGTGGACATTCTCCTACAAATTTCTTGTACATACACTTCATCGACCTTGGAAAAAGAAAATCCAAACGAATATATTTCATTTACCACGTTCGAGATATCTTGAAAGAATGCTTGACTTGTAGCAATCGCACCTTTAGTATTTTTTCTCAATTTCTCTTGCATAGCCTGTAAAGAATCCTCAGAGCCAATATGACGATTCATAAAATCTTCTGTGTAGTCGGTATCATCTCCATGACCGAATAGCAGTTCCCCACCCTGTTTTCCGTGGATATGACAAACATTCTTAGCTCCATACAGAATCTCTAGTGTTTCTGTATAGTTAAACGTCAGGAACCAATCCTTGTCTCTGTCGATAAGTTTTTCGAACCTAGCAATTGGCTGAGTATCGATAATTTCAATCGTATCTATCCAATCAGCAAAATAATCTGTAATTTCTAAGATAGCTCCTACTAGATTAGCAGCTAAATCTTGATTCCTGTAAACTTCGTGATAAGGATTGTCATCTTCGTCTCCATCATCTAACCAATTATCCATATATTCATGTAAGTCTAAATGTCCAAGTGATGTTTCAAGATTACTCCAGTTTTCACCATCGGGTTCAGCACTGCTTATGACCTCCATGATAAACCCTACGGCATCAACGTCTTCATATTCTATGCCACCATCAGGCATTACTCTCGACGATTCTGGCGTATTGTATCCATCGAATGACGCATCCGGGTAGTTTTCCTTCAAGTATTGATGAAAATCCTCATAGGATGTGTTTAAGCCATGGGCACGATCAAAACCATTGCCTATTATAAACAATTTGCTCATTCATAATCACACTCTCTGTTTTGGTCTTCAGCTAGTTTGGTTACCAGCCAACTTCCCTTCCCATGTCCATTCTCCATCCACATTCTTATTATATAGACGATACACACCCTTACTAACATAGTAATATAAATCCTGCTGACCAGACGGATAGTGCTTACGAGATGGATGATTAACGCAATCGCAATAAATTTGACAACGAACAGTGGAACGATTAATTTCGGGGTACTCCTGTATCAACTCGTTGATAACGTCCGTAAGCCGAAACTCTTTTGTTAGATCATCACTCGTAATTTTCTTAACCGCTTCCTGTACAACAGACTTGATCTTAATAGGCTGACTCCATCTTACAGAATTACCACCTATTCCGGTCTTCGTGGTGGATGCAATACCGAGTTCGTCATAACTACCTATTTTCTCTGTGCTGATGATATATTCGCCCTGCCCTGACTTAAACACTTTATATTCGATACAAAGAATCTTCACTTGATACTTGGTACGCAGATGTGAGGTGACTTGTCTTATGAGTGGCGTCACTTCTTCTGCAACTATGAATATCTTCTGATTGCGATTAAACTCAATCACGACTTCACTATCTGCGTCAGGATCAAATACATCTTTATGTCTCTGAATTAAATCACTAGAATCGTCAGGATTCCGAGATTTAAAATATTCGCTAGCCATCTTGTTCAGATCATCAAATGTAAGGCTCGAAGCCCATGATGCATACTCAAGTGCTTGTGCAACGACTTCTCGCGGTGTTTTCCCTTTCTTCAACTCAACAATAACTAAATCTCCGGATGAATCAATGCCAAGCAAGTCAGGATACTTGCCTGATTCCCCAATAGAAGCTTTGACCTGCCTACCAATCCATATGAGAGTATCGCCATCATCTTCCTCAAACAAAACATTCGGGCTATTCTCAAGCCAGTTTTCAAAGTCTTTCTCATAGTCGATATTGCCAATGATAACTTTCTCTAAGATTCCCGATGATAGCTGTTCAGATTTCAATGCTAATTTGTATAGCCCATAAGATCTCCGCCCTCTGCATGACATTCTTAAAACATATATACAGTGATTTGGTAGTTAGTTAAGTAAAATCTATGCCTTTGTGCTCTCTGCCACCTGTTGTCTACATATGTCTAATCAAAAATCTGTCCTACAATACCAATTTTACCCTACAGGGAACTTCCAATAAATGCCCTAATCTATCTATTATAAAAATCGCTTATCTGTAACGTAGAAATAACAATTTTCTTTTCTATTAAATGAATCAATTTCATAATTGCTCATCTTAAAAATATACAGACTGCCCCAATCTCTTCTTTATCCTTTTTTAAA
>NZ_JAFLPN010000086.1:0-3308 GCF_029870785.1 Brevibacillus sp. AY1 | reverse complement strand
TTGGGGAGGTACTCCTTTTTCTATGCTCAAAAAACCTTGAGCCCGTAGGGCTCAGATTTATGAAATTGATTCACGTAATAAAAGTAAGGCAGGAATTGGCTTCTTTGAAGCGAACAATTTCTTCCCTGATTTTATCATGTGGCTGATTCGTGGAGATAAACAATACATTACGTTTATTGACCCTAAAGGTATCCGAAATCTAAAAGGACTTTTTGACCCAAAAATACAGCTTTCACAAACGATTAAAAGTATCGAATATAATCTTAGCCAACAACATGATAGCATTGTACTTAACTCGTTTATCATAGCAGGGACACCATTTAATGATGTTTCTCATTGGGGAGATAGAGATGATTTCGAGCAGTATAACGTGTTCTTCCAAAACGAAGACAAAGGTTATATTGGGAAAATATTTAACAAAATCATGGAAGCGGATTTTATTGATTAAATAAGAACGGATTTTATACGAGACCTTATATATTCAAAATAGATATAGTAAACTGCTGGGGACAATTTCTCCAGCAGATTTTTAATGCAAATAGAGAGGAGTGGTAAGGATGAGGGATACTCAATTCTACTTTTGGAAGCCATTAATGGAGAGGTATAAAAAAGAGTTATCTATGGTGGCGGAATATTACAATCGAACGATACCATCATTTGGCGACATTGAGAAAGAGGCTACCGATTATGCTGATTCAATCTATAATAACTTTCCAGCAGACAAAAATACTGACCCTGCCACAGTTGCGGATTTTGCTAATGATGAAGGGATACAACTTTATGAACTCTTGAACACAATGAAAAAGAATCATCTGTTGATGACAATTTCAATGATGTGTCAGATTTGGGAACAGCAATTAATCAAGTTTACTGTAACTGAGATGCGTCACTTATTATCATTTAATAATAATGCTTTATCTTTCGGTGATGCCAAAAAGATTTTTGAATTACATGGGGTTATATTTGAAGAGTTATTATCCTGGATTAAAATAAAGGAAATGCGGTTACTGGTCAATACAATCAAACATGGTGATGGCGAATCAGCCAGAAAACTTAGGAAGATAAGACCAGATTATTTTGAACTCGAGTTTATAAAAGGAACAGATACTCTGGAACTTGCAGATGCAGTATTGTTAGATTCATATTCTCTTATGGTAGAAGAACAAGACTTTAGAAGCTACGTAGAAGTAACAAAAATGTTTTGGGATGAAATGCCTGAACGTGCTTATTCAAATGTAGATTCTATCATAACAGCATTTAGCAAAAAGAAATGAAGTGAATTGATAATTTTGGGAATTCAAATATTTATTTAGTGTTATCCGATAATTGAGCCATTAAGGCTCTTTTTATTTTGAAGAAAATTTGACTGTTTGTGAATAATCTATTTCGTATTGTCTCTGGGATAAAATTGGTAGAACGTCATAGAACCGTTCAACTATAGGCAGTAATGAACCATTCAGCTAAAATTATACTTTAAAAATACTTAAGGCATCAAGGATTAAGAAGTGAAAAGAATTAAACTCACCTCACCCAACCATAAAAATTTAATGGTAGAAAAACTGTGGATAACCCTACTATAAAAAATTTATGGTAGCAATGAGGGATTTTAACTAGGAGTAGAACCAACTCCTGGATCTTGGAGTATGTGATCGTTGTTTTCGTATTTGAACTGCTGAAAGGAATGAAAAAAACTTCTTTTAAGGCGTTTTTTTCATAATGACCTTTTCGGGCACACTTTTTCTTTCCGTCAGCCACTTTTTCGTGTACAATTAAAACAAAGAAACCAAGCAACAAAGAAACAAAGAATACATATGATGGAGGAGGGCGATAATATGGCTATTGCATATAAGGAAATTATGGAAGGGCGGCGGAGCCATATGGAATCCAAACGGATCAGCGTCTCCACGAAAAGACAAATCACGATTCCACAGAGATTTTTTGAAAAATTAGGCATTGGAAATGAAGTCGAATGCGTTCTACGCGGAAATGAACTTGTTATTCGTCCGGTAGGTGAAGTTGAGTTTGCTGAAGAGATTTTAAGCGAACTGATCCGAGAAAGACATCTGTCTGGTGAGGAACTGCTCCAGGAGTTTAAACGCATGAAAGCGAAGGTAAGACCGGCAGTCGAGAAAATGATGGAAGATGCAGACCTTCTCGCTCAACAGGTTGGCACCGGAGACGATCAGATGAGTGACATTTTCGGGGAGGACTGATTGTTTGCTGCCTGTCCGATTTTTGCCGCCAGCCGAGAAATATTTAAAGAAACTCAATGACAAACCACTTAAAAAATTGTACCAAGATGCAATTAAAGAAATTCAGACCAATCCCGATGTAGGTCAACAGAAGATCGGTGATTTAGCTGGCATTTACGGTTATGACATTCGCTATCAGAAAACCAGTTATGAAATCGCCTACTACTTGACGGAAAACGATCAAGGCGAAGTAGTTGTTGTCATCATGGCTGGTACTCGCGAGAATTTTTGGGACGCGGTGAAAAGCTACATGAACTAGCAAGGGTCAGCAATATGCTGGCTCTTTGTTAATTTTCTTATATACAACGTATGTTCGTAACAAAAAATAGCACCTAAATAGCGAAAACGTCCAAAAATGAAGATTCGGACGTTTTTTACATAATGCTGATTTTCTGACTCATTGAAACAAGGATAAACTTACGCGACATAGTTCACTACGATTCTTTGATAATAGCTGTTAATTGTTCGTCAGATAGCTTGTTTGTGGTGCCGGGTGCTATTAAACGAGTTGCAATAGAGGATCTAAACTCATCAATTAAATCTGGGTTGCGTTTACTAACTCAACTTTCGCAGAGCGAAAATGAGCGTTTTTCCTTGGTACAGCAAGTCTAAAACCAATTTTAGAGTACTCCTTGAAAAATAGAAAAACACCACTCCGTTTGGTAAAGTGAAAGTGTCGAGGAATCACTACCATACAGGAGAGGTGTCCTTTCTATGATAGAGCAAACTCAACAAAACAAGCAACTCCCTGCCGAAATCAAAATGGCTTGGACAGAACTGAAAGTGCTGCATCACTTGAAAACCGCAGGTTTTAAAAAGAATTTTGGCTTTACCTGCTCGTATCTGTTCCAACTTGTGTTTGTCCTCTTGTTTCATCACAAGAACTGGTTTCGCTTGTTGGAGAGCAAGAAAGGTGAGATGTTCCCCGGCAAGGATACGGTATACCGTTTTCTCAACCATAGCGGTTATGCGTGGCGTCGCTTTTTTGACACTACTCAGTTGCACCACCATTGACAAAGTGCAAGCCCTCACATCAATAAATCGTGTATCGGTTTT
>NZ_JAFLPN010000085.1:0-3398 GCF_029870785.1 Brevibacillus sp. AY1 | reverse complement strand
GGTGCTCAGGTGGTCAACTTTTTTATGAGCGATGTACCACTAGGTGGTCAATTATTAGATTAGCATTCACATACATCCTTCCAACTATCCTTACAAATCTGTCTAACAGATATTAGGCACCTATTCTTTTCAAGTTATCGGCAATACACGAGTAATTGATTAGGTAATCTGACCTACTAACTGTATTCTTTATATTATGAGGTGAGTGAAAATTCCATAATATCTAGTCTTTGCTGTGACGTGACTTATCTCTTTCAACACCAACATTCTTTCTTTTCAGTAAGTCTCCGTAGACTTTTGCAGTGATTTAGGGTAAAAAAAATCTACCGCAATTCAGCGATAGTATCTCAGATTAGTCAATTGAATGAAACCGCAAATCAATGGTTGCAGCTACTTTTCCCTCTGGTAAAACGATGACGTTCTTTCTTTCGTAGTTCTCACGCTCTTCCCTGTCAATGTCATTGTTGATCTGCGCGATTCTACGCTCAAGTGAAACGAGCCCTGACCAGCCTTTCTCTTGAATGAGGGTGTCAGCTATTCGCTCCTTCCTACCTACAACTAGGTTAGAAAAGATGGGGATCGGCAATTGGTCGAGTTCGGCGATCAATTTTACACGATCTGTTAAGTTTAAAAGAGCGTGCACCTTTTGTACCACTCTTTCGACACAATCCTTAACGTGAACAGTGTTTGCACCATCTTCTTGCTGTTTTTGAACCTCTGTAATCACATATTCTCTTCCGCTCTTTCCAAGGTTAATGAACACGTCACCGAGTTCTTTGATTGCACAATCCATGAGTAACTTAAATTCATCATGCTCCTTTGAAATAGCTTCTTCTGACATTGCAGTTTCTCGAAACTCAATTTCATCTAGTAATTGATTTTTTAAGGGACAAGTTTGTACGGGAGCAATAATATGACGTAGATGCTTGAGCTTCTCCTTTGTATCAGCTGAACACAATTCTCCTTTAGCTTTGTGAAGGCGTTGCAACCAGTCAATGCGTATTAAGGAAATTTCCTTTTCTTCACTTGCCAACTCGATTTGTTCAGATAATTTAACGAGTTCCTCAATATCAATCAGCTCAAAATCAGTTGAATTTTCTAGTTTATTTAGTTTCCTATCGATGTCGGTAAATAAAGTTCTTTCATTTATAAATCCTGTAAATGTATACCGCTTAAATTCGTCTGATACTTCTAGAGCGTTTAAGGTCTTTCCTAGACTTGACGGCAGATAAGCCAACTCTATCATTATAAATTCCTCCAAATTCTTGACATTTTCAATCAAAAGCATGCGCAACAACTTTTCGTTAATACATTACTGTAACTGCTATTTTCACAAGCTCACATCAAATATCTAGTGTAATAAAAGGAGGGAACTCCCATAGGAAAGTTCCCCCTCTCTTTTTTAATACTTTATTGTAACTACTTTACGATCATTATAGTCCTGCTGCAGTTTTAATATCAGCAATGGACTTGAATACTTCTGGTTTTTCTTTATCTTGCAACTCTTGAAGCTTGTTAAGAACTGCCTCAGCTGCGTCTGTTTGGTCTGCTGCACCAAGTTTAGCAAAGGAAGGGATAAGGGAGTCCTCCGATGCCAAGACTGCTTTCATACCTGCAATAGTTGCTGGGTATTCATCAGTAGCCTCAGTAACGATCCCGTTAACTGTTGCAATGAATTCCGCTCTAGCAGTGATCGCATCTGTTGCTGCAGTAAGTGCTGCAGCTGCATTTTTAAACTCCTTAGCCTTTTGACCATCACCCGCTTCAATAGCGTTTCTAGTTGCCAATACAATCTCAGCGACTTCAAGCTTTGCTTGTGAAGAAATGTTAGTGAAATCATCATTTGATTCTTGCGAAGCTTCCAAAGCTACAAGAGCCTTGCTCAATTGAGAAGCTGTGGAAGCTGTGTTAACAGAAGCCAAGAGAGCAGCAGCATCCTCTACTCCATTAACAGATGCCACCAATGCATCTACAGCGTCAGCGCTATCAAATGTTGTTTCGTCTTCAAGAGCTTCAACCAGAGCCTTTTTGTATGCATCAGCGTAAGCAGGCTTTACTTCATTATCCAGTTCCAAAGCTTTGTTTTGCAGAAGAGCCAACACTGCATCTGCAGTTGTTTTGCTATCTACTTTATTGATATCAGCAAGTGCTTTCAAAAGAGCTGCGTCATTTGCTGCTCCATTAGCATCATTGATAAGCTTTTGGATGTCTTTACGTTGATTCTTATCCCCAAGTTCAGCATTAGCAATTGCAGTTCTGTAGGAAGTCAGGTTAGCATCAATAACAGTAGCTAGATCAAACTCTTCTTCGAAACCTAGGATAGTTCCATCCGCTTTTGCCAAAAGTGCGTTCTCAAGTTTGTCGAGGTTTGTCAAAGCTGTTTTCAATGCACTATTAGTCTTAGCTTGGTTCACTGCGATTAATGCATCCTCAAGATCCAGGATAGCAATCGAGTACTCCTGAACTGGTTCGTCATCAAATTCAACAGGAAGCCACTTAATCAACGCTCTAGCTTCAGAAACCAATTTGCTGTCCAATTTCATGTTAGCAGCTGCAACTTTTTTGCCTACGAAAGCAATGTTAATATTGTAAACTGCCTTTTGAATTGCTTCAAAATCTGCTTCCACATCGTCTGTTGCTTCAAAATCTAAAAGATTAGCAACATTTGCATATTCAACGATCCAATCCGCGTTAACTAGTTGGAAGTTAGCCTGAAGAGCAGCTAACAGTTTTGCTTGAGTTGTTGCATCAGCAACTGCTTTTACTGCTGCAGCTTTGTTTACTACTACTGCACCATCTTCGTCAACTTTTGTGATCGCTTTTTGAACCGCATCAAGGGAAGTCAACGCATCAGGATCATTCAGTGTATCCAAATATACAGCCATTCTTGCTTCGTCAGCGTATTTAATACCCGCTGCATCAAGAGCTGCTTGCAGTTTAACTTCGTTACCTGCTTTAACTGCCTCATCAATAGCAGCCAACTGAGTAATAGCGGTAAAGCTGTATTCTTTACCGTTAACTGTCCAAACGCCTACTTTGTCAGCATCTTTGATTGGAGTTACGAAGTCAAAATCAGCTTCTGTTGCGCCTTCAGCGATCAACACGGACTTCGTTTCAACCACATTGTTATTGCTATCTTTTACAGTAACTTTTGCATTTTCAATAGCTACTTTAACTTCTGGGAACTTTACAGTTACGGTATTGTTGTCAATTGCGGAAATACCATCAATCTTCAAGAAAGATGCGTCTGCCGCTTCTACTTTAGCCTTTTGTGCATCGACACGAGCTTGGAATGCTGCTTTTTTGTCAGCATCTTTTACAAGATCAACTTTTGCTTGTGCATCCGTTCCCAAAACTTTTGCAGATTCTACTTCATCGAAAGTAGTCAGAGGAGCAAC
>NZ_JAFLPN010000084.1:0-5284 GCF_029870785.1 Brevibacillus sp. AY1 | reverse complement strand
GGGAGGTACTCCTTTTTCTATGCTCAAAAAACCTTGAGCCCGTAGGGCTCAGATTTATGAAATTGATTCGATTACAAAAGAATTGAAGAGAATTTTCAAAAAGGAACTGAAGTCGGAGTTTATAAAGGATATGACTTATCGAAATTGATTCTGTTTTGTCTTGTACACGAGTTAGGACATTACTATGATTATCAAGAAAACAAAGAAGCCTTTAATTTTACAAATAAGCAGGAATACATCCAGATGGAGAGGAACGGGATAAAAAAAGCAAACAGAATTATTCCACAAGATATGGTTCGTGACTTTCACACTTTTAATCAACACATTATTCAGAGTTACATGCGGGATTTAGAAGAATAATTCAATCAAATTGGCATTTGATCATGTACTCTAATCAATACCTCTTCCCATCCCCTTGAAGAAGTGTTCTGATATACCCTTACTGTCTAACTGGTAAATCAGGAAAGACTATGGCAACTTCAGAAACTTTCAATCCAGGTATCATCGATCTAGTTTCGACCTCATGCTGTATCTCCTGAGAATTCAGCTCTTTGATATATCGAAACACGTCCTTAGACGGTACCACATAGTAAAAAAACTTCTCCACTATCTCACTCTCCCAACGCATCTTTAGGTATATTTTACCACCCTGACAACGATAATAGGAGTACCCTCTGTCCTTCCGGTTACGGAAGGATTTTCATTAATTAAGGAAGTGACATCAGAGATGGCAAAGAAGAAGCAAGCAATAGAGGAAAAAACAGAATTAGTCCATACTTACTGTGATGAAAATGGTCAATACGTTGAGGTTTACGATTACCCATCTGTTGCAAATGGGAGTAGGAAACGGCAAAGGAATGAGATGCAAGTTTATGTAATCTACAAATCTCCATAACACAAAGAGGAAATTAGTAATGTTGTCATGGAAAAATTAACAGCATTGTATATGGACTGGCTTTACGACTTGTACTTAAAAGAGTTTGGTAAATATGGAAGGTATGAAACATTCGTAGAGGAATGGTTTAAGTTTTACGAGGAACAAGGAAATTCAAAAAGGGACTTAATTTCGGAGTGGGCGAGATAAACGAGTGGAGGAGTTTCGCTTGAAGAAAGTATATTTCACATGGAGGAAATATGAATATGGAGGAAATTCTTATAGATGGAGATGTATTTAAGTTGAAGTGGAATGAGGATGGCACTGGATCATATATATGCTGGTGCGATCTGTCCTTTAAACAAAACTTTACAATTACAAGCCTATAAAATGGTTTACTCCCTTATTAAACTGGGAATATAGTCCTAGAACTGTAATATAGGGAGATGTGATTTATGGCAAGGATTCTAGTAGTTGATGATGCTGCGTTTATGAGATTGCAACTAACAGACATCTTACAAAAAGGCGGTCATGAGGTGATTGGTCAGGCAGAAAATGGTCTAGTTGCAATAGAAAAATATGCACAATTAAAGCCTGACTTAGTAACAATGGACATTACAATGCCTATAATGGAAGGAATTGATGCAGTCAAAGGCATTAAGTCCATCGATCCCAACGCAAAGGTTATTATGTGCTCCGCTATGGGACAACAACAAATGATCGTAAGCGCGATTCAAGCTGGCGCAAAGGACTTTTTGGTGAAACCTTTTCAAGCGGATAGAGTCTTAGAAGCTGTTAACAAGATAATGTAAACCTCTTCCTCTCCTTTATGGGGAGGCTTTTTAATCATTTCAAATTTGTTAACTTTAATATTTTGATATAATTCCCATTATATTTTATTTTTACCTTATTTAAAGCGTGGGTTTTACCCCACTTCTATAATTTTTGAAATACAAACAATTGTACAACATAACCTTTAAAATACATATCACTATGGTCAAAGGGCCAGTACAAGAAAAACACAGTATTAGTTTTAAAAATCTGCTTAATTAGACTGACTGGAAGTGTACTCCCCTCAATTCTCAGTCCCTTTTCTGAAATCAATGAATTAATAGTTTGAACATTCTCGATGTACTTAAGACCTTCTGTTACTTGCATAACCAATTTACAAGTCTCGTTCGCTTCTTTTGTGATTGGGTTGTAATTTAATTCTAAGAAGTCAGACGAATGCAAGCAAACTCCATTAATATTGAGTAACTTTTCAATTTGTTGAAAAAGTTGTATTTGAGTGTTATTAGTTATAGCACTAATAGCTTGTTTAATACTGTCGGGTGGCTGCACATGGACTTGTTGATATTTAAAGCCCAATGGAATGGTTAATTGAGTAAAGTAGTTGGCGTTATAAATCACATCAAATTTTCCATGAATTGCTGACAAATCGACCTTAGGAGAGATCTTTTTAATTAATTCAATCAGCGAGTCATCTGTTATATCGACTAAATTTAAATTCTCCACTTGGGCTGCAAATCCAGACAGGTCTATAACAATTTTTGTATATTTCTCTTTTTGTTTTGTTTTTCCCATGAAACTATCTAAAGCTTTAGGATCAATATCGACAATAACAATTTCTCCAAAGTACTTCTCAATAATATCAATAGGGACATCATTTCCGTTTCCTGCACCAAGAACAAGAATTCGATTTGTAGAAAGATTATAGCGATCGATTGCTATTGTTAAAATACTGCCTATTGAGTTACGAAAACCACTCCATTCGTCCCAGCTATCCCGTGTATCTTGGTTTGCATATTCTTGCACATATTGATACATGAGTACCACTTCCTTATGTAAGGTATAGGAATATGCTACCATCAAAAATATGAATCAGCAACAGAAGTAGTTACTTTATCACTAATCATTAAACAAAATGAAATTCTAGTTTTATTGGATGACTTGTTACCCACTATTTAACTGTCGTTTTACAGATTACTTTTCCCTATATTCTTACACCATAAAACACGATCATATAGTATATCCATCTAACGCAATTTTTATACCACTATTTCCCTAGTAAATCTTGTCAACTTCCGAAGTAAGTTGTAGAATGGTAACAAAAGTATTACCAAGTAATACTAACATTTTCCAACAACCTTATAGATACTTCCTATTTTATACTTGAGTTATATTTTCAAGTAAGGAGGTATTTTATGAGGAAGAAACGGGGGAAGAAAAATATGGCAATTGCTATTCCACATATTGTGCGTACTGAATTGAGTAAAAAGAAACGCACCCCTATTAGACGAACAAACAAAATGGCAGAAATGACAAAAGAAGATTTGAAAGAATGGAATGTTGTCTCTAAACGCAATAGAGGATTAAGCCAAATAAATATGAATGATATTTTTGGGGATGGTAAATAAGTGTCTACATATTTCATGGATTCTAAGAATTGGAATGAAATAAAGCGTGGGTATTTTTATGAAGCAGCATTGTTCTACCCCTCAGATACTGAAAGACCTCTCCGCTTTTTCTTACCTGATGTGGATGATCCTTCACGTGGAAGCATTGTCAAAGATGCGGGTAATTTCGAAATGAGAAAAATTGAAGGAAGATTAGTTAATATTGAACAATATATTATCGTCACTCTAAAAACTAGAAAAGTCGTTGTTTTATCTAATGACACACTTAATTCTTCTGATGAAATTGATTTCGTTCAAATTGCTCCAATAATGAGCGTAAGCGAAAAGGATAAAACTAAGCAGTGGTACAAGAAAATGATCGCAAATAACCACCCTGCTTTTGTGTTTATACCTCAGCATGTTACTGGAAAAGAATGTTATGTAGACATTAGTGAAATGACAAGCATACACAAAGGTATGTTACAACGCAGATCGAAACAAGTACCAGAAGAATACATGCAGGTTATAGAGGATAACATCTTGGAATGTCTGGATCTTGGTTTGATTGAAGATGATGAACAAATAACTCCTGTTATTAATACCTAAAACCACCATCCTTCGGACAGGTGGTTTTTGATTTGTCTCTCCCTTGCTTTGTAGTTTGTAGGATTATATGCCAAATGAATAAAAATCTTCCAACTCAATAATGTTCATTGATATAATAAAGTAATTAGAGGACATACAAAGGAGTATGTGTTAATGAGCACTACTATTGAGGTTAAGAGATTTAATACAGAGTTGCAAGATAGTTTTAGAAATCACAACGTAAAGATATATTTATATCCAGAAGATATTGAAAAAGATTTTAACGGAGATATTAACTATTTATATCGATTTATGAAAGAAGAAGTTGAATTTTGGTCAAATTGTAGCGATGGTGGATTCTATCATATAAATAATTATTTTAAATCGATTGTTAATGAACTTGAACAAGCACTACTTAATCAAGATATTGATTTAAATCACGCAAATCAGAATATTTTAAATGCGATTAATTTAGTTAGAGGGAAAAACAAATATGGATTATACTCTTCAACAGATATTGCACATTACTTAAAAGAACAGTATGGGTTATCCAGGGAACTAGGTAGTGCAGCGTTCAATTACTTGGTCGAAAATAGCACGAGTAATCTAGCAAGTAAACAGTTTTTTAAAGGAGTAATGAATACTTATTTTTGGGAAGAGCAAAATCAGATCATGGAACCAAATGTAGCAGCCCAAAGAGAAGCATTAAGTAAAGTAAAAAGTACTTTTGAAAAATACAGGGATGAATTATACCATGAGTATAAAACAAAACAAGAAGAGGTTGAAAGATTTCTAAGTGAAAAGCAAACTGAACTAGTTGACTTGGTGAATTTATACACGGAGAAGTTAAAGTTAGAAGGACCAGCTGATTATTGGAATCAACTAAGTAATGAGTATAAAACCAAGGGGGATACTTGGAGGAACTGGGCAGCTGTTACTACGGGAATTTTTACTATTATCTTATTAATTATTTTGTTCGGTAATCCTGAAACGATCTTCCATGGAGAGCAGTTTACGATTAATTCATTAAAAGCAACTTTACTATTAGGTTTATTTAGTTCAGTAGTGATTTATCTTATTAGATTATTCGTTCTACTTTCAAAAAGTGCTTATCACTTATCAAGAGACGCAAAAGAGAGGTACCAACTTACATTTGTATATCTTGCGCTAGTAAAAGAAAAAGGAATTGATGATTCTGAAAGATCAATTATTCTTCAGTCATTGTTTAGCAGAGCTGATACTGGATTGTTGAAGGGTGATTCAAGTCCTACAGTCCCCGAAGGACTGTGGTCCCAAATAATGAAGAATACAGGGACACCGAAATAACGATGACAAAGAATGCTTAAACGGCATTCTTTTTTTGGTGCGCCACGCATGGCGATTAACTAGGTGGTGAAAGTCCACTGTGGGGGTTTGTAGTTACCAACCA
>NZ_JAFLPN010000083.1:0-5343 GCF_029870785.1 Brevibacillus sp. AY1 | reverse complement strand
GTGGTTGGTAACTACAAACCCCCACAGTGGACTTTCACCACCTAGTTAATCGCCATGCGTGGCACACCAAGAAAAAAGCCCCCCATGATTGGAGGGCTCCAACAAATCTTTTACCTCTATCGGCTAGCGTAAGGTCTACTCGAGCTCCATTCCCGGCCCGTATAAATCCGGACGCTTTGCCGCTTTTTTCGCCTGCCTTTTCAATTTCCGCTGCATGAGCACGGTGTAGAAAGAGGGGACGACAATCAACGTCAAAAGCGTAGAGAACAGCAGCCCTGAGATAATCGTGATAGCAAGGGGCTGGAACAGTACATCACCGGAAATGGCAAGGGGCGTCAAGCCCGCAACCGCCGTCAGTGAGGTGAGCAGGATCGGACGCAGACGCGCTTCACCAGCCTGAATCACCGCTTGCTTCAATTCAGCTCCCGCATGGCGTGCTTCTTCGATGAACTCGATAAACACGATCCCGTTGCGAACCACAATTCCTGCCAGCGAGATGACTCCCATCATCGTCATAAACCCTAACGGTGTCTGGGTCACAAACAACCCGATCAAGCTGCCAGACACGGCCAGATACACCGTACTCATCACGAGAACCGGTATCGTCAGTGAGTAGAATTGCATCGCGATCAAAATGAGGATCAAAAACACGACCAAGACGGAGAGTTTGCCCATACTGATAAAAATATCCGTCTGCTCCGAGGTTTCTCCGCCGATCTCATAGCGGTAGCCCTCCGGCATTTCCAGTGATTGCAGAATCGGGGTAAGCTCTGTCATCACCTCTGTTGCCGTGCGCCCCTTCAGCTCACTGGAAATCGTCACGCTGCGCGACAAATTACGATGAGGAATAGCCTGTGTGCTAAACGTCGGTTTCACTTCCGCCAATTGTGAGAGTGGGATCAATTCTCCGCGAGCATTGGCCACGCTTAGGCGCTGGAATAACAACGACGGGTCCTCTTCCTCTTTTTGCAAAAACAGCTTCATATCGATGAGTTCTGTACCGTCGTCAAATTGGCTGACGGTAAGCCCTTCGCTCACCAGACGAAGCGTTTGCGACAGCGTGTTGTAGTTGACCAGCTTTTGCTCCATGACGTCCTGATTCACGACAAACTCCAGCGCATAGCGCTCAATGCCGAAGTTATCTTGAACGTCGTAGGTTCCGGCAATTTTGGCTACCTGGTTCTTCACCTGCTCAGACAGCGAGCGCAGCGTTTCAAGGTCTTCCCCGTATACGCGAATCACAACCGGCTTGCCTACAGGCGGTCCCGCTTCCAATTCTTCCGGCAAAATGCTTGCTTCCGGGTACATTTTTTTGAATTCCTCTGTCCACGGTCCCAGCATATCTTTCATTTGTACCTGCTTGTTATCGTAGCGAACTACCAGCTGACCAATCGTAATACCGGTTCCCGCGTCCGTATCGCCTCCGAACATTTTCGGCGCACTACCGCCCGCATAAGAAGCCACAGACTCGATCCCCGGCTGCTTCATAATCCAATCTGACACACTGCGAACGACCCGATCCGTTTCTTCAATACTGTTTCCCACAGGAACGCGAATGTTGACCAAAAACTGAGGGCGATCATCCTTGGGGAACAACTCAATCGGCGTCAAAGGAATCAAACCGTACGCCGCTGTACCGATCAGAACCCCGACCATCCCCGATAACAAAGGACGCTTCAGGATTCTTGGCATCATGCTTCCTGCATACCATTTGGTCAGCAAAGCCAGCTCTTTTCCAAGCAGTCCAGGCGGCTTGCTGTAGCTGCTGCTATCCTTCTTGCGCCTTTGCTCATGCCACTGTCTAAAGATCGGGATAATGGTCAGCGACATGACCATCGAAGCCAACATCGTCAGTGAGATAATGGCTGGAACTGGACGAATAAACTGCCCGACATTGCCATCCAAAAACATCAGAGGTGCAAACGAGGCGATGGTCGCCAAGGTAGCTGTCACAATCGAAATGGATACTTCATTTGCGCCTTTGACGGCTGCTTGCATCGGCTTTTCACCAAGAACAAATCTCCGCCGCTCAATGTTGTCGTTCACCACCACGGCGTCATCCACGAGAATCCCCAACACGATAATCAGCGAAACAATCGAAATCATGTTGAGTGTAATTCCCAGCCCAGGCAAAAACATCATCCCGACTGCAAGGGAGATTGGAATGGCGAGAGCCACCACGAAAGAAGTGACGAGGTTCAACCCGAGTGTACAAATCAGCAGCACCGCTGCTACTGCAATCATCATTTCTTTGGTCAGGTCGCCAAACAAGTCATCTACCCGTTCCTTCTGACTGTAGATGGAGTGCTTTTCCGCCCAGACAGGAAGTGATTTTTCCAGCGTCGCCACCATTTCGTCTACGTTCTTTTGCAGGGAAGGAACATCGCTGCCCGTCTCCGCATTGATGCTGATCGTAAGCGATGGCTTGCCATTGAAATAGGAGGTGGATTTGATCGACTCTGTCGTCAATCTCACGTTTCCGATATCCCTCAAATATACAGGAGAGCCGTCCGGAGCACGTGCAATCAAGATGCGGTTCAGCTCTTCGATATCAGCAAATTCCGCCAGCTTCAGCTGATAGGTGCGATTGTGGCTGGTCAAATCTCCGACCGGGACCCGTTCGTTCTCCGCTTTGACAGCCATCATGACCTGACTCCAGTTGATTCCGTATTGACTCAGCTTTTGTGTATCTACTTCGATCCGTACTTCCTGTTCTGTAAGGCCCATGATCGTCACATCGGCAACGTTGGGAATAGTGCGAAGCTGTCCCTTCCACGATTCCATCATGGAACGCAGGCCGTACAATTCCTCTGTCGTCTCCGCCGTCACCGCCAAGCTCTGGACAAAGGTACGGTTTAAATCGTCATTGATGATCGGCTGCTTCGCGTCAGCAGGCAAGTCAGCTTCAGCGTCCTTCACCTTTTTTCTCAGCTCATCCCATTTTTGCTTGGGATCGACGTCACTTTTGGTCTCTACCAGAATCGAAGAAACCCCGAGCATGGACGTGGAGGATATATAGTTGAGACCCTGAATTTCATTGATCTTCTCTTCCAGCTTTTTCGTGACTGTCTGCTCAACCTTTTCTGGTGAGGCTCCCGGATAGATCGTAGTGACCGTAGCTACATTGACGATAATATCCGGCATCTCCTGCCTGGGCAGTTGGAAGAAGCTGAGAAAACCGACAAGCACGAGCATCACAAAAAACAGCAAGGTAATTTTGCGCTTGCGGACGATGTACTGGATCACTGCGGGGTACCTCCCATCGTCTCTACGGCATCACCGTCGAATAAACGGTCAACACCTTTGACGATCAACTGCTCTCCTTCCGTCAATCCACTGCGTATCTCCAGCTTGTTGCTGACGATTCGCCCAATTTCGACATTGGTTTTCACGGCCTTGCCGTCTTTGATCAGAAAAACATGTGCGTTATCCTTGCCTCTGCTGATCACAGACTCCACCGGAACGTAGATGCCCGCTGCCACATCGATAGGTTTGATCGCCTTCACCACCTGACCGGCAAACCAGTCATGCGCCGGATTTTCGATCTGCACCTCGACCCCGATGGTTCCTGTGCTCTTGTTGGTGGTTGGGTAAATGTTGACCACTTTCCCGTCTCTTTTTTGCCCATACAAGTCAAAGGTAATGACCTCTCCTACATTCCAATTGGCTATTTCCCGGTCCGGTACAGGCAGTACCGCTTTCAGCTGATCGATGTTGCCCACCTGGTAGATTGGTGTTCCGGGGCTAACCAAATTGCCCGCCGATGAGAGCTTGGCGAGAATCGTTCCATGGATGGGAGAGCGCAGATTGGTTTTGGACAACGTATTCGATGCCGTTTCCTGGGAGACAACGGCATGCTGATAACTGGCCTGACTCAGATTCTTATCCTCCGCTCTCGCTCCCTGCGTGATCATCGAGTATGCTTGCTTGGCATTCTCCAGGTCTTTTTGAGCGATGCTCAAGCGATTTTGCATGTTTTCAAAATCACTTTTGGAAATTGCGTTTTCCTGATAGAGCTTTTCGATTCGCTGAAAATCCTCCTGAGCCTGCTCGAAGGCGATTGTCGCTTTTTCTACCAATAGCCCTGCTTGCGTCACCTCTTGCTCACGAGCCCCGTTCTGCACCTTGTTCATGCTGGCTGCACTTTGCTGAACCACAGCGCTGGAAGCAGCTACCTGCAGCTCGTAATCCTTGTCGTTGATACGTGCCAGCAGATCGCCTGCCTTCACATTGTCGCCTTCGTTTCTCTCCAGTTCTACAATGCGTCCCCCTACCTCAAATGAAACCAGCGCTTCTTCTTTCGGCTGCAAGGTGGCTGAAAGCTCGGATACTTGCTGCAGCTGCTCCTTTTTTACCGCTTCGACGACGACTGACTTCGTTTCCTTTTGAAGGGAAGCTGTCTCTTGGGAGTTGCTGCATGCTGTTGTTGCCAGAATTCCAACCATGACAATAGGTATAAGCCAACGTGCTTTTTTCATGGTACACTCCGCTCCTTTTTCAGATCCATTCTCTATTTAGGTACGGTTCAAAATGCCACCTAGCATGATATCCGTTGTTTCTACAAACAATTCTTCCTCTGTTACCTTCAGGTCAAATTCAATATGTAATCGATACTTGGCCATAAAAGCGTGAAAGAAAGTGGAGATGAACATAGCGGATACGGACCACGTGTTGAGAGACTGCGGCAAATGTCCCTGCTCTTGAAAGCCCTTCAGCTTGATGTCCAAAAGCTCGATGGCTGAGAGAGGCAGGTTACTGAACAGCTTGCAAACCTCCGGATAGTTGTCGCATTCCATCAGGCTGATCATGATCAGTTCTTTTCGATCCACCATCAGCTGATAATACGTACGGCCGTAATCAATCAGCATTTCCCTCAGCTGGCCAAAGTCGCCTTGGAGGCTATTTTCGAGTGGCTTACGCACGTCCAGCATCTCGGACAATAGCTCGACCACAATCCCCTTTTTGTTGGTAAAATGGCGGAAAATCGTCACCTCATTCACGCCTGCCAGCTCGGAAATCTTGCGCGTCGTCGCTCCTTTAAACCCTTTTTGGGCCATCAACTGGCTCGCAGCTGCCAGGATGCGCTGACGTGTTTCCAGTTCTTCACCTTTCCCTTCCAGAGAAACCTGTTTTTTCTGGTCCTCCAACAAACTTCACCTCTTTTTCATGCAAGTACTTACTTTCATCAGAAATTTCCAGAATCAGTATATATCTTTATGCGATGCGTGTAAACACTTGCATGCATATTCCGGTAATTTTTTTCCGTGCTTTCACTAGCGTTGCATAAATCTTTTCACATCATTAAAAATCACCATAATCTTCTGTATTCAAGTGTTCACGAGC
>NZ_JAFLPN010000082.1:0-5563 GCF_029870785.1 Brevibacillus sp. AY1 | reverse complement strand
CTTCTACATTGAGACTCACGGCTAATCTGGTACCGGTTGACTGAGTGGATTTCCATTCGTTTTTTGACACAAGATACTCGTCGAAGTCTTTATGCTGTCTGCTTCCGACAATCGAAACATCTCCAGATCTCACATAGTTTCGTAATTCCGTAAGAGCTGCCATCTCATAGTAATGCCGGTTAATGGCTCCGTCCTCATCAAACACATGTTTTTGCCATCGGTTCGATACGAAATCTAAAGGCGCATCTTCGGGTACTTTTCGTTTGCCAGTATCGTTCATCTCTCGAATGGTATCGAGTGCTCTCATCAACGGTTCAGCTGACTTCGTTGAACGGAACTCCAATGCACTTAAAAGGGTCGGAGTGTATTTACGAAGATAATTAAAGCGACTTTCTAAAAGATCCAAATAGTCATAATCAAGTGGCCGCGATAGTTTCTTGGCTTCTTCTACAGATTCAACGAATTTTTCCCACGGCATGATCGTTTCAAGCATAACAAAAGGATCAATGCCCTCATCCCGCGCTTTGATAAGAGCAGCTCCTAAGTCAGCATAATGGATTACTTTTTCATTCACGGCTTTACCGTTTTGTTTCTGGAGTTCCTCTTGTTGCTTTCGACCTTTTGATTGCAAGGTTAATATTTGCTTATCGTGGATCTCAAATGCCTGGTCAACCAAATCTTGACTAAGATCCAAAAGGTAAGCCACCATTACTGTATATCGTTTTGCTTCATGGAAGCGCCGAAAGGATTGCGGCTCGTATCGAGCACCCAAACGCGAGAGCTGCCGTAAACGATTGGGGTGGATCGCTTTCGTATCGATATTTAACTGCAAACTTCGTATGTATTCCAAACGTTCGATAACCTTTAAAAAGGCTTCAGGGGAAAATTGTCCTGTTGTCTCTTTAAGCCAACCAAGAGTTGTTTTTCCGGTACCAATCACAGGTTCGATAAGCTTGTCTAGTTTCTGTTTTTGCGATGAGGTTAGAGCTTCATGAATCTGCCGATAAATCCGTTCTTCGGCACGATGCCGAGCTTCCCATACGACCCTCTCAATCGTCGTAATAGCTGGTAGAATTATTTTTGAACGACGAAGCTCGTCTAATGCCACACGAATTAAATGAACAGCATTCCCGTTTTCTAGTGCCTGCTGAAATAAAAACTTCAACAGCCTACGATAATCGTTCGTTGTAAACGTAGTAAAGCCATATTCGTCACGTATTTCTTTCAGATGATCCCATAGCGTATTTTCCCTTCGGGCATATAAGGAAAAAACTCCTGGCTCAATACCCAGTTGTTTAGCCAGATATTCAAGCAAGAAGTCAGGGACCTCTTTTATATCAGTTATGCTCCATCCTGGATAACGTAGTAATGCTAATTGGACAGCAAAACCTAACCGGTTGTAGTCTCGCCGGTGGCGATTAATTATATCTAAATCATGTTGTGAGAAAGTGTAGTAAGTAGCAAGTTCCCATTCACCATTGGGAGGGCTCATCCATTCTAATCGCTGGTCTATTGTAAGGAGTTCTTTTCCGCGCAAGCTACTCGCACCTTTCTTTGATTTTCATATTCCTTTACACGTCGATAAAAAGTATTCGGCTTTAATTCAAGTCGCTTCATTCCTTCCGTTGCGGTAATCGATCCAGATCTCCACTCATCATACACCTGAATAAAATCCGATGTTATCTCGTACTTACGTCGTCCGAATCTCACTCCGTTATTTTTTGCTACTTCTATTCCCTCGGCCTGCCGTTGCTTATTTTTTTTACGTTCTTGCTCGGCCACATACGAAAGCAAACTTAAAAATTGATCTTCCATAAGCTTACCTAGATCGCCCATACTTCGAAATTTCCTACTATCAAACAAAGTCTCATTTTCTAGTACAACAATATCTGCATTTAGCTCTCTTGTAATATACTTCCATTCTCGAATGATCCCATCATAATCCCGACCTAATCGGTCTAGTGCATCAAGATATAGCAAATCCCCTTCGCGGATAATTAAACGCATCGCTTGATACTGTGGACGATTAAAATCCTTCCCACTTTGCTTGTCAACAAAAATGTAACGCTCTTCAATACCAAGTTCACGCATCTTTTTAATCTGCCGTTCTGGATTTTGATCCTTGGCAGAAACGCGAGCGTACCCTAGTTTCAAAAAGGTCAACTCCTTCCTATTATCCATGTCAAAAAGTATATCAGTTATTTGAAATGTTGCAAAATATAAAAACACACTTTATGACATGTAGAATACTACCTGTATTCCAACGTTTCATAAAGTATGCTTTTTGACAGTATTTTTGTGTACAAAAAACACATTCACTCAAATTTATGTTTGAATGAATAAGGAAAATAATTTATGATAATAATAATCAAATGTTGGTTTGATTAAGGGAGGTACTGTATGAAAGAACAAGATACATGTGAAATTTATTGTTTTGACGAATCCAAGGTTCGTCGTGTAAAGGATTTACTTCATAACCAAGAGATACAAGGCATGGCAAAGATGTTCAAAGTGTTGGCAGATGAGACTCGAATGAAAATTACTTTTGCATTATGTCAGGAGGATGAGATGTGTGTATGTGATGTGGCCAACATCATCGGCTCCTCAATGGCTACAGCTTCTCATCATTTACGAACTCTAAACCAACTGGGATTGGCCAAATACCGGAAGGAAGGTAAGTTGGTCTTTTATTCTTTAGAAGATGATCATGTACGTAAACTTGTCCAGTTAGCTTCTATTCATAGTCAGGAGTTGATCGTAAATGGCAAATAACGCTGAAAAAAACGTGTATCGAGTCCAAGGTTTTACCTGCACAAACTGTGCAGCCATATTTGAGAAAAACGTAAAAAATCTTCCTGGAGTACAGGAGGCACAAGTGAACTTTGGGGCTTCAAAGGTCACTGTTTTTGGAGACGCGACTGTTGAAGAACTTGAAAAAGCTGGTGCATTTGAGAATCTAAAAATTACGCCAGAAAAGGAACGCGTTGAAGTGAAGAAAAAACCTTTCTGGGAAGAAAACTGGAAAGTTGTTCTATCAGCTGTACTGTTAGTAGTGGGATATTTCCTCGGAGAACAATACGGTGAAGAGAGCATTTTTTCAGTGATTACCTACGCTGCATCTATCCTGATTGGTGGATATGAATTATTTATAAAGGGAATAAAGAACCTTTTCCGCTTGCAGTTTGATATGAACACTCTTATGACCGTTGCGATTCTTGGTGCAGCAGCAATTGGAGAATGGGGTGAAGGGGCGACTGTTGTTATCCTCTTTGCCATTAGTGAAGTATTAGAACGTTATTCAATGGAAAAAGCGCGTCAATCTATTCGTTCGTTGATGGATATTGCTCCCAAAGAAGCACTTATCCGTCGTGGTACCCAGGAGCTTATGGTTAACGTAGACGACATCCAAGTTGGCGACATCATGATTGTTAAGCCAGGTCAAAAACTTGCAATGGACGGTGTCGTAATCAAGGGCACATCGACCATCAATCAAGCCGCTATTACAGGTGAATCTGTTCCTGTAACAAAAACTATTGAAGACGAAGTTTTTGCTGGTACATTAAACGAAGAGGGACTACTCGAAGTACAAGTAACAAAGCGTGTTGAAGATACAACCATCTCAAAAATTATTCACCTCGTAGAAGAGGCACAAGCAGAACGCGCACCATCTCAAGCTTTCGTTGACAGGTTTGCAAAGTATTACACCCCGGCAATCATGATTTTGGCTTTAGGTATTGCCGTCATTCCTCCTCTTTTGATGGGTGGCATTTGGGGTGATTGGATCTATCGAGGCTTAGCGTTACTCGTTGTTGGATGCCCGTGCGCATTAGTTATCTCTACTCCTGTATCCATCGTTACGGCCATTGGAAACGCGGCTAAGAACGGTGTTCTTATTAAAGGCGGTATCCATCTAGAGGAAGCAGGCAGATTGTCTGCCATTGCATTTGATAAAACAGGAACATTAACAAGAGGGGTTCCAGAGGTTACGAACTTCATTACATTTGGAGATAAAGAAGAAAAAGAGTTACTGGCTATTGCAGCTGTTATTGAAAAGGGTTCACAGCATCCTCTTGCTTCAGCCATTATTCGCAAGGCAGAAAATGAAAAAGCTGACTTATCTCTAGAGGTTGATGAATTCAATTCCATTACTGGTAAAGGCGTAAAAGCCAGAATCGAAGGAGAATTATACTACATTGGCAGCCCCAAACTGTTTGCCGAATTGGACGCTTCCAACCTTACACAGGATATTTCAAATCAGATTGAAGCGTTGCAAAAACAAGGTAAAACCGTAATGGTTCTCGGAACTGAACAACAAATTCTTGCTCTCATCGCCGTTGCTGATGAAGTGCGTGATTCCAGTAAAGATGTTATTCAAAAACTGCATAATCTAGGCATTAAGAAAACCATTATGCTAACAGGTGACAACAGCGCAACAGCTGAAGCCATCGGAAGCCAGTTAGGTGTGGCGGAAGTGAAAGCAGAGTTACTACCACAAGACAAATTGGAGTTTATCAAGCAACTTCGAAAGGAATATGGCAATGTAGCAATGATTGGGGACGGTGTGAACGATGCTCCAGCCCTTGCTGCTTCCACTGTGGGGATCGCAATGGGGGGCGCCGGAACCGATACCGCTCTTGAAACCGCAGATATTGCATTAATGGCTGATGATTTAGGTAAGCTTCCTTACACCATGAAACTAAGCCGTAAGACACTGGCTATAATCAAACAAAACATTACGTTTTCCCTGGGTATCAAACTTCTTGCCCTAATCCTCATCATTCCAGGATGGCTTACTCTTTGGATGGCAATTTTTGCAGACATGGGAGCCACGCTTATTGTTACGTTGAATAGCCTTCGTCTGCTAAAGGTTAAGGGAAATCCAGGTAAATGACCAAGGCATGAAAGAAGTGAAAAAGAATCAAGTTTTTTGCGATCATGCCTGAAATCCGGTTAAGGAGTGTATTTTATATGGATTGTTGCGTACCATCCAGCACTGTGGAAACAGCCAAAACCACAAATTGCCCTTCCTGCGAAGGGAAGGGTAAAAGTGTTCCTCTCATTACACTAAAGTCTTTGCTTACAGCTTCTTCTTTGGAAACCATCGAACCAGATAACACATATTTTTTCTGTTCAAACTCTACATGTGATATCGTTTATTTCAGTGGTACTCATTCGCAAACATTTGAAGAGGAGGCCCTGAAAGTACCCGTATTCCAAAAGAATTCCAACATGCATGTACCAGTGTGCTATTGCTTTAATTGGACGCGAGATCGCCTATTTCAGGCAATCAACAATAATCAGCTGCCTATTGAACGAATAAAAGATCATGTCCAGTCGAATCGCTGTGGCTGTGAAGTAAACAACCCACAAGGGGCCTGCTGCTTGGGTAATGTTACCGCATATTTACGGAGTTTGAACTAACGAAACGTGAAGGAAATATTACCATCCAGCTTCAATAATACTACCACAATAGCCGGTTACACCCTTAACGTGGTGAAAACCGGCTTTTTTGTGCTTCAAAACTCCTTAGCGTTGTAAATCCGCGTTTTGCTGACGGTACCCC
>NZ_JAFLPN010000081.1:0-5669 GCF_029870785.1 Brevibacillus sp. AY1 | reverse complement strand
CATGGATACGAGTACAAACTTTCGGATATCCTCTAACGCAAAAAGGCCCAGAGCTTCGCTCTGGGTTTTCTTATTTTGTCTTGATTCGTGGACAGTACTCTCCATAAAAATCACTTTGTTCGGATCAAAATCGTTGGCAATAGAATTGCATTAGTCCTTTTTGCAGAACGAGTAAATCACAATAATGACAGGGAGATGGGAAAATGACGCGAGAAGTCGTGATCGTGGAGGCAGTACGTACACCGATTGGTAGAAGAGGAGGACTTTTAAGTGGAATTCGCCCCGATGATCTTGCTGCAATGGTGCTGCAGGAGCTGGTCAAGCGGGTAGATCTAAAAGCTGAACTGGTAGAGGATGTCATCTTTGGGTGCGTTTCTCAAGTAGGAGAACAAGCCGGCGATATTGCACGAGTTGCTTCCCTCATCGCCGGCTTCCCCATCGAGGTACCCGGCACTACGATCGATCGGCAGTGTGGATCTAGTCAACAAGCAGTCCATTTCGCGGCCCAAGCGATTTTAAGTGGGGATATGGATATCGTGATTGGTGGCGGTGTGGAGAGCATGTCCCGGGTTCCGATGGGCTCTACTAACCAGGGAGCAAAGAGAAGCGAGCAATTGACAGCAAGATATGAGTTGATCAATCAAGGCTTGTCGGCAGAAAGAATCGCCGAGAAATGGGGGTTTAGCCGCACGCAACTAGATGAGTATTCGCTGGAAAGCCATCGTCGGGCGATACGTGCGCAGGAAGAAGGGCGATTTGAAAGAGAGATCATGCCTTTAGAAGTCACATTGCCTGATGGCAGCACCACGATCGTCACGCAGGATGAAGGACCGAGAAAAGGAACCTCGATGGAGAAGCTTGCGTCTTTAAAGCCAGCATTCCAGGAGGATGGCCGGATACATGCAGGAAACGCCAGCCAGATCAGCGATGGAGCGGCAGCCCTTTTGCTGATGTCGAAAGAGAAGGCCGAGAGCCTGGGAGTCAAGCCTCGTGCCAGAATCATCTCACGAACAGTGGTTGGGTCTGATCCGACCTTGATGCTGACTGGACCAATCGCCGCATCGAAAAAAGCATTGGAGAAGGTTGGGCTAACCATCGAGGATATGGATTTGTATGAAGTCAATGAAGCCTTCGCACCCGTACCGCTCTGCTGGCAGGTGGAAATGGGAGCGGACCCGAGCAAGCTGAACATCAATGGGGGAGCCATTGCGATCGGTCATCCACTGGGAGCAAGCGGAGCGCGTGTCATGATTACCTTGCTGCATGAATTGGAGAGAACAGGTGGCAAATACGGCTTGCAGGCTATCTGTGAGGGGCTGGGCATGGCAAACGCAACGATTATTGAACGACTGGATTAAAGGAGGAGGCTTATGCTGTCTGACATTCTCGTGATCGACTTTTCACAGCATCTGCCAGGACCTTATGCCACTCTGCGCCTAGCGGATCGTGGGGCACAGATCGTCAAAGTCGAAACGCCACAGGGAGACCCAGCGCGTCATCCGAAGATGAAGGGCCAAGGCGACAATTATCTTTTCCGTGCGCATGGACGCAACAAGAAGAGCATGGTTCTCAATCTCAAGGAAGAGCCTCAGCGATTCGTGGCGCTTGACCTGATCAGTCAGGCAGATGTCGTGATCGAGAGTTTTCGCCCTGGCGTGACCAAGCGGCTCGGTATCAGCTACGAAGATGTGGTTCAGGTCAATCCGCGAATCGTCTACTGCTCGCTGTCAGGCTATGGTCAAAACGGTCCCATGCATCAGATGGGCAGCCACGACATCAATTACATGGCCATCAGCGGTGCCTTGGCGCAGATGACGGATGATGACGGTGCACCGATCGCACCCAGCATGACGTTTGCCGACATGATCGGAGGAATTGCCGCATCAGAAGCCATTTTGGCGGGTTTGGTACAGCGAGGAAAGACAGGGAAGGGGACGTATTTGGACATCTCGCTTGCGGATGTAATGGTTACACTGATGACCAACCATGTGCTCATGGAATCGGCGACTGGCAATCGACGAGGACTGGCAAAGCTGCACAAAAGTCTCGTCTGCTACGCGATTTATCAAACCAAGGATCAGCGATACATTTCTCTGGGAGCGCTGGAACCAAAATTCTGGGAGAATTTCTGCCAGGCAGTGGAAAAGCCGGAGTGGCTTTCCGCCCACTACTCTCCCCAACAAGACGAGAACCCTGTTTATCAGGAAATACAAGCGTTAATCCGGAGCAGAACGCTTGCTGAGTGGACGTCCTTCTCTTTGGAGGTGGATTGCTGTATGGCACCGATCTTGGAAGCGGGAGAACTGCACGATCATCCGCATATTCGAGAGCGCCGTTTGATTGAGGAGCAGTGGGGGCTTCGCTATGTGGCGACGTGTTATCAGAGCGAAGGCTCGGTGCTGCAGCATGCAACACCATCTCCAAAGCTTGGTGAGCACACAGAAGAGTGGTTGACCCGATTGATGAAAAAGTAAAGAAAGGCAGGGAGATACGCAATGTCCTTTGAGCGACTGGAAGTTCAAATCGAAAACGGTGTGGGTACGATCCGCCTGAACAGACCAGAGAATCGTAATGCGATGGTTCCAGCATTGCGAACAGAGCTGCTTCAGGTGCTGTCCGATCTCGAGCAGGACGATCAGGTTCGAGCCATCATTCTCACAGGAGAAGGAAAGGCATTTTGCGCAGGCGGAGATTTGAGCTCGATGGGCAATCAAGTGACGGCTCTAACCGGACGCCAAAAATTGAAGCTGTCCCATGAATTGATCCTGGCCATTCTTCAAGTGCGAAAACCAGTCGTGGCTGCAGTAAACGGCGCTGCAGCCGGTGCAGGCTTCAGTCTTGCTCTTGCCTGCGATCTCGTCGTTGCAGCACGTTCCTCCTTTTTCGTACAAAGCTTTGTCCATATCGGGCTTGTACCAGACCTCGGTTCTGTTTACTTTTTGACGCAGCTCCTGGGACATCATCGGGCGAAGGAGCTGATGCTTTTAGGAGAACGCATCAGCGCTGAGCAAGGGCAACAGCTCGGGTTTGTCAATCGGGTGGTGGAGGATGAGCAGCTTTTGGAAGAGGCAAGGGCTATCGCTGACCAATTGGCAAAAGGACCATCCATTGCAGTCGGTTTGACGAAAGATCTGGTGAATCAAACCATGATGAGAGGATTGAATGAATCCTTGGAATTGGAAGCGTTTGCGCAAGGGCTATGCCTGGAATCAGAAGATTTAAAAGAGGGCGTAAAGGCATTTTTTGAAAAACGGCGGCCGCAATTTTCTGGTCGATAATTTCAAATCTTGGAGAAGTGAAGATCATGTCTGCAACGACTTCATTTGATGGAAATAAAGTCTCCAAGCCTTATTACAACAGTGAGCACCTCATGTTTCGGGAAGCCCTTCGGAAGTTTTTGGATAAGGAAGTCGTTCCCCATCTCGATCAATGGGAGGAGGACGAAATCGTCCCGCGTTCTTTTTGGGATCGAATGGGAGAGCTGGGATTCCTGTGCCCGCAGGTATCACCGGAATACGGCGGGCTTGGTCTGGACTTCGGCTTCCAGATCGTTCTGGCTGAAGAGGCAGGCAGAGTAGGCGGATTAGGAGGACCAGGGATTCATACCTCCATCGTCGTCCCTTATTTGGAGGAATTCGGAACGGAGGAACAAAAGAAAAAATATCTGCCCAAATGTATTTCTGGAGAAATCGTCACTGCGGTCGCAATGACAGAGCCAGGAGCGGGATCAGATCTAGCCGGAATTCGGACGACAGCAGTGCGCGATGGCGACCATTACATCGTAAACGGGCAAAAAACCTTCATCAGCAATGGCATCCATTCTGATCTGATCGTCGTAGCAGTCAAGACGGATACCAGGGTGACCCCTGGACATAAAGGAATTAGTCTCCTGCTGGTCGAGCGGGGAATGCCAGGCTTTATCCGGGGACGAAAATTGAAAAAAGTAGGTCTTCGCAGCCAGGATACAGCAGAACTGATCTTTGAGGATTGCAGGGTACCGGTCGAAAATCTGCTGGGTCAAGAAGGAAAAGGCTTTTATTACTTGATGCACAAGCTTCAGCAGGAACGTTTGCTTGCGGCGATCGGTGCGATTGTATCTGCAGAAGACATGCTGCAAATCACCATGCAATACGTGAAGGAACGACAAGCGTTTGGCAAATCGATCAGTACGTTTCAGAACACACAGTTTGAAATTGCCGAGATGGCAACAGAGGTGCAGCTGGGGCGCACTTTCGTCGATGATTTGATCGTGCGCCATATGAATGGAGAAAACATCGTCACGCAGGTTTCCATGGCGAAGTGGTGGATTACAGATATGGCACGAAAAATGGCTCCGCGCTGCATGCAGCTTCACGGGGGTTACGGCTTTATGGAGGAGTACAAGATCGCCAGACGTTACCGTGATATCGCCATATCTCCGATCTTTGCCGGAACGAATGAAATCATGAAAATCATTATCGCCAAAAACCTGGGATTGTAGTGGAAATGGAGGAATAGAGGATGAGTAAAATGCTGGACGATCAAGTGGCGATTGTCACGGGTTCGGGGCGTGGCGTCGGACGCGAGGTAGCGCTGATGTTTGCTGAGCATGGAGCCAAAGTCGTCGTCTCAGATCGGGACGAAGCACCTGCTCAGGAAGTCGTATCTGCCATTCGGGAGCAGGGCGGAGAAGCCATCATGTACTGCGGGGATGTGACAGCCTCGAAATTTGCCAAGGGGATTATCGAGGAGACGGTTTCCACGTTTGGCAGACTGGACATTCTCGTCAACAATGCCGGGTATACCTCGGATGCGCTGATACACAAAATGAGCGACGAGCAATTTCAGGCTATGCTTGATATACATCTCATCGCACCGTTTCGATTGATTCGGGAAGCGAGCCCTTACTTTCGGGATGCCGCCAAAAAAGAAATGGAGCAAGGAATAGTGCACCATCGAAAAATTGTCAACGTCTCGTCAGTGGCGGGTATAAGCGGCAATGTAGGCCAGGCCAATTATTCCTCTGCAAAAGCAGGCGTGGTTGGTCTGACCAAGTCAGTAGCCAAGGAATGGGCAGGATTCAATGTCAACTGCAACGTCGTAGCATTCGGCTTCATCGATACACGTCTGACGCAACCAAAAGAGCTCGGCGAGACGGTGGACGGTGTGGTCGTGGGCATACCGGAGAAGGTACGGAACATGTTCATCGAGCGGATCCCGCAAAAACGTGCAGGTGATGCAAAGGAAGCCGCCGCAGGAATCTTTTATCTGTCTTCGCCGCTCTCCAATTATGTGAATGGTCAAGTCCTGCACATCAATGGTGGGACCTATACCTGATCCTTGCACGACTGAAAAGGAATAGAAGGAGGGGCAATGATGATCGAACAGAAGATCGGACGGAAGACGGCGTCAAGCACGTTTACCGTAGAACTGGGAAAAGTGAAGGAGTTTGCGCTTGCCTTGGGCGATTCCCATCCTGATTATCAAACGGGGGATGCGATTCCTCCTACCTTTGCGACGGTCATTGACTTTTGGAGTGGGGATTCTTCAATGGCTTCCTTGCTTAAGTTGAACATGGAGAAGGTTTTGCACGGTGGCCAGGAATTCGAGTATTTGGGGGTACCGTCAGCAAAACGCGGATTTACAACGCTAAGGAGTTTTGAAGCACAAAAAAGCCGGTTTTCACCACG
>NZ_JAFLPN010000080.1:0-5949 GCF_029870785.1 Brevibacillus sp. AY1 | reverse complement strand
TGTGGCCGAGCCGGTCTCACAAATGGCCGATTTATACCACCCCGTTCACTGGAAACATACATATTCGTTTCCTAATCTATGTAGGGCTGTACCTGCTGGCTTCAAGCATTGCCAAGAAGGGCATAGATTGCGGTAAGTCTTTTCAGGAAGACTCTAACCCCTGACAATAGCCAATCATCAAATTTTACCATTCATTAATTTTCTGACAGGTTGACATATTACATATGGATGCCATTTCAGGAGGTGATCAACGTGACGGTAGCTTCTCAAGTGAAAACAGCTGTAGCTTCATTAAAAAGCGCGCAGGCCAGCTTTGAACAGTTTGCGTTAAACACACAAAACCAACAGGCCAAAACCACTTTCACAAATGCAGCGCAACAGACACAAAACATCATTGACCAGGTCACTCCACGGTTACAACAAATTGAACAGGAAGAACCGCAGTATAAAGGTTTCTAATAAAGGGCCATGCCGATCTCTTCTCGGCATGGCTGCCCCGTTATTCCCTCGTAGATGACTGGATTGGGAGGCTGATTTTCTTGGCATGGATAGCAGGATTATGGCTAGTAAATACGGCACTATTGATCATCATTGCGGTTCGGGAGGTGCGCCGCCCCGCCAAAGCGTTGACTTGGATATCAGTCGGACTTGTATTACCGATTATCGGATTCGTTTGTTACCTGTTCGTCACGAATCCTGTGCAAATGCAGCGGGACAAGCTCGTTTCTTCGCACAATAACCCAATAGCGTTGCCTACAGCATGTGGTGACTCCGCTTTTGTTATCGCTCGGGCTTTGCAACCTTTGTCTGTCAGTGGCCTTCGAACCGGTTCCGTCCAAATCCTCACGAACGGGATGGAAACCTACGGAAAACTCCTTCAATCAATTCAGGCCGCACAAAAGTCAATCGATCTGGAATATTACATATACCGGAATGACCATATCGGTAAACGTATCACAGATGTGCTGATTGACCGGGCTTTATCCGGTGTGAACATTCGTTTTATAAGGGATGGCTGGGGAAGCCGGTCGTTTCCCAAACATGCGGTTCGCCGGATGATGGAAGCAGGCATTGAATGCAGGACCATCTTTCCCTTGCGAATCCCCTGGGTACTATCCAACTTGACATACCGGGATCATTGCAAGATCGTCATCGTCGACGGAAAGGAAGCCTTCATGGGAGGAATCAACGTTGGGGACGAGTATACTGGAATGAAGCCGGATGTCGGTTTTTGGCGCGACACTCATATGCGGTTAACCGGCGAAACAGCGGATGATGTGAAAGCCGTTTTTGAGGCTCACTGGAAAATGGCGTCACCGGACATGCTCCATTCAACGAGAAAGGCAAAATTTATCCCTGAATCGGCCCAACTTTCAGACGATAAAGCCATTCATCCATTTCTATCCGGCAAAACAGAACGATCCGGATACGGATGGGAATGGGGATCGGAGCTGGGAACGATGGAAGGCACCCTCATGGGAAAAGCTTCCCCGTCCAAGGATTCGCATAACGTCTATATACAGATATTCGAAGGCAATCCCGGGCTGCCTACTCCGGTCATTCGGGAAATGCATTTCATCTGCCTGACGCAGGCGACCCGAACCATCGACGTGACCAACCCTTATTTTATACCCGATGCGGATATCATGATGGCCATCAAAACAGCCGCGGCGCGTGGCGTTCGAGTGCGATTACTGGTGCCGCGCCAAGTGATTCCTAAAGTTGCAGGAGCTGCAAGCCGTACGTATTATGGCGAACTCGTGGAAGCAGGGATCGATGTGTTTCAGTACAACAAAGGGGTGCTGCACGCGAAAGTCATGATTATCGATGGCGAGATTGCCGAGGTGGGTTCTTCCAACTACGATCTCCGCAGTTACCGTTTAAACTACGAAGTGTGTGCAGTGATGTATCATTCCGATGTGGCCCGGGAGCTTACGGAACAATTCGAAAGGGATCTCGCCGAGGCGACTCCTTATCGTTTGGAAGACCATGTGCATCGTTCTTCTTCCGAGCGCATGCTTGATCAAGCGGCGCGTTTGTTGTCTCCTTTGTTATAAATCTCAAAAGTTACATGGAATTGAATCGAAGTCCAGTTTCCACTGGCGAAAGGGGAGAAGGCTTCCAACGAAGACAAGTAATATCGGATTTGGGCTACCGTCTATGGTGCAAATATCACGCCCGGCATATAGTGTAGAAAAAAAGGAGCTGCATCATAGATGATCATGATGAAACCGATTGAAGTGGAAGGTCATCAGGTTATAAGTATCGAGGTCGCCCTGCCCAAAACAACACTTCTTGCCATCACAAACGATCACGGATATATCATGTGCGGCGCGCTGGATATCCGTTTGTTAAATGAGAAATTAAACGATCGCCGCATTGTCGCAGGACGCGCAACCGGGGTGCGAACAATAGAGCAATTGCTGGATGCCCCGCTCGATATGGTTACTACAGAGGCGGAATTACGCGGAATTTGCGCTGGAATGAAAGGAGCAGATGCGCTTTTAAAAATGGTTAACGAGGTCGGTAATAGTTGAGTCCATACTTAAGGAAAGTAGGGGAATTTTTTGTTAACGGGTCTGCATATTGTCTTCCTTGGAGGCGATGCCCGGCATCTTGAAATCATTCGGTCATTCACTGACCTGGATGCAAATGTTGCGGTAATCGGTTTTGAAGATTTGCACGAACAACTTCACGAAGTCCAGCATTCCAAGCTTACGAAGGAAGTTCTTCGCAAAGCTGACGTAGTAATATTGCCGGTTGTCGGTACAGATGACCATGGCAAAGTAGAGTCTTCATTTTCAGCTGAAACGCTACTGCTGGACAAAGAATATATGTCCTGTTTGCCGAAACACGCAAAAGTTTATACAGGCATAGCCAAGCCCTACTTGAGGAACCTTTGCGCGGAACTAGGGATCGATCTGATTGAATTATTCAGCAGGGACGATGTTGCCATCTACAATTCCATTCCCACTGCGGAAGGTGCCTTATTGATGGCCATTCAACATACGGACATTACGATACATGGTTCGCGTTGTATGGTGCTGGGTTTGGGGAGAATCGGTCTTACGTTAGCCGGTATGCTTCTGCGCCTGGGAGCACACGTCAAAGCGGGTGTGCAGAAACCGGAGCAGTTTGCACGTGCATGGGAGATGGGGATTGAGCCGTTTTATACGAAAGATTTGTACGATGAAGGCGTAAATGTGGATATTATTTTTAACACGGTTCCGGCGCAAATCCTTACTTCTCGTGTTTTAACCCGCATTCCGCATCACGCAATCATTATTGATTTGGCTTCCAAACCTGGTGGGACTGATTTTCGTTTTGCCGAAAAACGTGGAATCAAGGCCTTGTTGGCACCAAGTTTACCGGGATTGGTCGCGCCAAGAACGGCTGGGCGTATATTGGCGAGTACGTTATGTCAATTGATCCAAGACGAACGGAGTCGAAATCGAGAGCAAATGGACATACTTGCTTGTCCTTCCGGGATATGAGATGGCGAACATTGTATAACGAATCATTTGGAGGCGTCATTACTTGTTTATACTTGATCAGAGAGGCCTGCACTTTGCCGGCCTCCGTCTTATTTTCGTAAGAATCGGATGATGAAGCGCGTGGTGAAGCGGCTCTTTCGCATACATAAGTCGCTTTATGGGTTAGGCCAACGGAACGCAAAAATCGTACGTTAGCAATTGTGTTGCATTAAGGATCTCCAGAAGGTCCGTATATTGGCTAGGCCTTGCAACACAATTGCTCTTGTGCTGCATTCCTTAGCGTACGGAAAATCAGCGATGTTACTGGATTATTCTCCTTAGCGTACGTTTTCCGCGTTTTGTCGGTGGGAGCCCCCTTTTATATCCTTAAACCCCACAAATCGCTTGCTACTTTCGTCCCACAATCTGTATCGAAGCGCCCGCAGACTTTGGAGCAGTCCAATGGTGGGAACGTGCTGTAGGTCGGCATTGCTCTCGTGTGTTTGCTGTAAGCGATAGTTCGGCACCCGAGGATCCAGATGATGTATATGGTGGAAGCCAATATTCCCGGTCATCCATTGTAAAATTGTGGGCAGCTTATAAAAGGAGCTACCGCGCATCGCCGCGCTGACATAGTCCCACTCAAGTTCCCGCTCGTAATAAGTGTTCTCGAATTGGTGCTGCACGTAGAAGAGCCATATGCCCGCAACGCCAGAAAGGTAGAGGATCGAACCCTGCACGAGGAGCACCTCCTTCCAGCCGAGTGTCCAACAGAGAACCCATCAGGCCAATCAACGCTGCGTTCGTCAGGTAGGTGTTCATGCGCTCCTTAGTCCTGGCATTCTCCCGGTTCAATCGGTACTGAAACAAGAAAAGAAATACCGGTCAAGTCCGAACATGATAAAGGGATTGCGGTATAAGCGGTATCCCAGACGTCTCCATGGGGAGAGCGCCGTGTATTCCTCCATAGTCAGCGTCCAGATGTCACCTGTGCCTCTGCGGCATAAATTCCCGCTGGTCGCATGATGAATGGAATGCTCGTTTTTCCATTGGTCGTAAGGGAAAAAAGTAAGAATCCCCGTTATCGTCCCGATGATCGCATTCGCCTTTCTGCCAGCAAAAGAACGACTGATGGCAGCAGTCATAGAAAAATTGGACAACTCGCAAGAGTGGATGAATGAAGACGGTTATGTCAACATTTTGCGATTACGTCGAAGAGACGGCTCCTTTGTTTGGGTGGAGGTCGTAAGCAACACGCTACGGTACGATTCGGGCAATGTTCGTGAAATAGTTAAGGTTTTTCGAGATATCACGAGCCGAAAGACGCTGGAAGACGTCCTGGCTACTCAAGAACGTGTCATGAGTGGTATTGTCGAAATGATGGATGTCGGCGTTGTGATTTGTGATGAAAATGGGATATTGACAAGCATGAATAGAGCCGCAAGACAATTGCACGAATTCGTACAGATACCTCTTTCTCCCGAACACTGGAGTTCTACATACGGATTGTATGAATCGGATGGAAAAACGCTGTTGAGCAAGGAACGCGTCCCGCTTTATCGGGCGTATCGGGGCGAAAGTTTCCGCGATCTGGAAATGGTCGTTAAAAAGTCGAATGGCGAGCATCGCCTCGTTCTCTGTCATGGGAAGCCGATCATTGTTCACAATAAAATTGTGGGCGGCATTTGTGTCATGCACGATATTACCGAATTTGATGCAGCCAAGCAATCTGCTCATCAGGCAGACAAATTATCCATAGCGGGTCAAATGGCCGCGGGAATTGCGCATGAAATTCGAAACCCGCTTACCGCGCTGAAAGGATTTCTGCAATTGTTAAGCGCCGGCAACGAAAATGGAAGTAAGTACTACGATATTATGAAGGATGAATTAACTCGTATCGAACTTATTCTAAATGAACTGCTGGCCTTAGCCAAACCGCAAGAGATGAACATGACGCGGCATGATCTTTCCGAGCTGATTCAGGATATCGTCGTGCTGCTTCAGGCGCAGGCCACTTTACATAATGTTGAAATTCACTTTCATCCAACCAAGGAATCCGTGCAGATCCGGTGCGATGGAAATAAAATCAAACAGTTATTTATTAATTTGATTAAGAATGCCATTGAAGCGATGCCTGAAGGGGGAACTGTCTGGATCGAACAAATGCGATGCGATGAATGGGTTAAAGTAAGCATAAGGGATAACGGGGTTGGAATTCCGCAAGAATTGTTGCAAAAGATCGGACAACCCTTTTTTACGCAGAAAGAGACAGGAACGGGTCTCGGGCTATCCATTTGTTATCAGATTGCAGAGTATCACAATGCGAATATTGAGGTTGCAAGCGAGGTTGGTGAAGGTACAACTTTCACCGTATCGTTTCCCGTCGCTCTGTAACAGCGAATTTAATAACTCAACTTTCGCAGCTCAAATTAGGTAGGTAACCCTTGATATAGCTGGGTAAACCCATGATCCATTG
>NZ_JAFLPN010000008.1:0-144351 GCF_029870785.1 Brevibacillus sp. AY1 | reverse complement strand
CGGTAGCTCAGTTGGTAGAGCAATCGGCTGTTAACCGATCGGTCGGCGGTTCGAGTCCGTCCCGAGGAGCCATATATGGAGAGTTACCCAAGAGGCCGAAGGGGACGGTTTGCTAAACCGTTAGTATGCGCAAGCGTAGCGAGGGTTCGAATCCCTCACTCTCCGCCATATCGTTTTTAGTTTCATATTGTTTTGTGGCGGTGTAGCTCAGCTGGTTAGAGCGTTCGGTTCATACCCGAAAGGTCGGGGGTTCGATTCCCTCCGCCGCTACCATCCTAAGTTGCGGTCGTGGTGGAATTGGCAGACACACCATCTTGAGGGGGTGGCGGGGCGACCCGTGCGAGTTCGAGTCTCGCCGACCGCACCATAATGATAACTTGGCCCGTTGGTGAAGCGGTTTAACACAGCAGCCTTTCACGCTGTCATACAGGGGTTCGAATCCCCTACGGGTCACCATACAACACCTCACAAAGCAAAGGGAATGCTTGATAGCAAACTTGGATACTTTATGGGGGGGCCACATTGCTAGAGTGTGGATGTGGAGGCTTAGCTCAGCTGGGAGAGCATCTGCCTTACAAGCAGAGGGTCGGCGGTTCGATCCCGTCAGCCTCCACCATTAATTTCTTAGGATAAGGGACGCTTTTTTGGCGAAACATGATCCTTAACTGTCGCGGGATGGAGCAGCTCGGTAGCTCGTCGGGCTCATAACCCGAAGGTCGCAGGTTCAAATCCTGCTCCCGCAACCAAATACTCTTTCTCGTACATAGAGGAGTACTCGTAACGTGCATATTATGGAGCTGTGGTGAAGTTGGAGTTCACGCCGGTCTGTCACACCGGAGGTCGCGGGTTCGAGTCCCGTCAGCTCCGCCATTCTTTCTCAAGCATGGTGGACAAGAATACGCTTGAGGCTCGGTAGCTCAGTCGGTAGAGCAGAGGACTGAAAATCCTCGTGTCGGCGGTTCGATTCCGTCCCGAGCCACCATTTATTGAATAGCTAAAACTTGCCGGTGTAGCTCAATTGGTAGAGCACCTGACTTGTAATCAGGGGGTTGTGGGTTCAAGTCCTATCGCCGGCACCATTTTTTGGGGTATAGCCAAGCGGTAAGGCAACGGACTTTGACTCCGTCATTCCCAGGTTCAAATCCTGGTACCCCAGCCATTTTTGAGCCATTAGCTCAGTTGGTAGAGCATCTGACTTTTAATCAGAGGGTCGAAGGTTCGAGTCCTTCATGGCTCACCAGTTTTTACAAAACGTATATTTCTGTTAAGAACATGCGGGTGTGGCGGAATGGCAGACGCACCAGATTTAGGTTCTGGCGGGAGACCGTGGGGGTTCAAGTCCCTTCACCCGCACCATCCTTGACAGAAATGATACAGGCTTTTTCCTTGAAATGCGGATGTAGCTCAATTGGTAGAGCGTCGCCTTGCCAAGGCGAAGGTCGCGGGTTCGAGACCCGTCGTCCGCTCCATCATCTTTATTCAGGTTTAATAGTAAGATTGATTTTGTTACATCTATTATAGAAGCTAAAGAGTAGGAAACTGTCCTACTCTTTTTTTGTACTATAGGAGGGCGAGATAAAGACTTTCCCTTATACCTGGATTAGATGGAACCTGACTGATACTATATACAATTTTTCGAAATATTTATACAAATTTTGTAATCTTCATTATTTTTTTCTTGTATCTCATTATTTCTTCTATTACGTTAGAAATAGGTCTTTGAACTTATGACTTTGCATCAATCGATGGAATCAAATCTTTACCGTTACTGTCCCAGGCTTGGTAGAAGACTAAATGGAACAGGAGTTGTTATCAACATGAACCCGATCAAAGTGGAACATGCACATCCTGCAGTGACGAACCTGATTGCAAATATGGAAAAAGTGCTGATTGGTAAGCGCTCAGTCATCGAATTGACAGTGGCAGCGATTTTGGCAAAAGGGCATGTCTTGCTAGAAGATGTCCCGGGTGTGGGAAAGACAATGCTAGTGCGTGCTTTGGCTAAATCGATTGGTGGAGAATTTAAAAGGATTCAATTTACGCCGGACCTCTTGCCGACCGATGTAACCGGCGTTGCCATATTTAATCAAAAAAGTCTGGAATTTGAATTTCGTCAAGGTCCTCTCTTTTCCAACGTCGTGCTGGCTGATGAAATCAACCGGACATCGCCTAAAACACAATCAGCTCTACTGGAGGCGCTGGAGGAGCGCTCCATCACTGTAGATGGGGTCACCTATCCCTTGGCGAAGCCGTTCTTTGTCATGGCTACACAAAATCCGCTGGAGTATGAAGGAACATTTCCGTTGCCAGAGGCTCAGTTGGACCGCTTTCTGATGCAATTGCGTCTGGGATACCCTAGCGTAGAGGAAGAGACGCGTATGCTGACCCGTTTTTCGGACAGCAACCCGCTGGATACACTGGAGCCGGTCATGAGTGCTGAAGAATTGGCAAAATTGCAGGATTTAACTTCTCATGTGAAAGTATCAGAAGGAATCAAAGAATACATTGTACGACTTTGCCATAAAACGCGTGACCATCACCATGTCTATTTGGGTGTAAGCCCGCGTGGGTCTCTCGCTTTGTATCGTGCAACACAAGCTTTGGCATTTGTACGTGGACGAGATTACGTCATTCCGGATGACGTGAAGGAGCTCGTCCCGGTTACATTTGCGCACCGGATGATTGTGAAGCCGGAAGCACGTTTGGAGGGGGCGACCGTTGAGCGGATTCTGACGGTGATTTTGGCAGAAACCCGTGTTCCGATGGGATGAGGTGGTGACTGAGGATGAAACAACAAAAATGGGGCAAAGTCAAAGTGATCGGACTGGTATTGGTAACCTTTGTGTTCGCCAAATTTCAGGGGGGATTTGCCAGCTGGTTTTTGTTCTACAGCAGCCTTGTCTTTTTCGCCTACGAATGTTTGGCCTACTTTCTGATGTTCTCCACGTTGGAGGTGGTTCGACAACTAGATCGAAATCGCCTGCAGGAAGGGGAGGACGTGGTTGTCACCATTCGGCTGCGACGGAGAATCTGGTTCCCATTAGGATGGAACATGATCCTGGAGCCGCTGCCTGAACGTCTCACAGGCTTGTATGAACCGCACAAGCAGCTCATATTCCCGTGGTTTAAAAGAGAGATAGAGTTTCGCTATGTCATCCCCCACCTGCCGCGCGGGCATTATCGCCTGCAGGAATGCGTAATTAGCGGCGGTGATTTTTTTGGATTCATTGAACGTCGAGAGGTCAAAGCGCTTTCTGATGAGCTTCTCGTTTACCCTACCTATCAACATTTGAACCATTGGCCACTCGGTGATGGGAGCTTCAGCGGGACCATCCATGTCTCGCATAGACGCTCCGATGATGTGGCCGCTGTACGAGGTGTTCGCGAATATCATCGTGGAGATCGGCTCAGTCAGATCCACTGGCGGGCGTCTGCTCGTGGATCGGGTTTGAAAACCAAAGAATTTGAGCATCAGGCGATGAACCAGGCTGTCTTTTTCCTTGATGTTGAGAAAAGAAGCTATCAGGATCAAGCGCCAGATCTGTTTGAATTGGCCGTTAAGGTAACAGCCAGCCTGATCGCCTTTGCCAACCGCAATCAGTACCATTATGGGCTCGTCTATAAACAGGCAGATCGAATCTCGATTGCACCTGCCGTTTCACATGCACACTTCTTACGTGTATTTGATCAATTGGCGCGTGTGATGCCAGAGGGAAGCGAACCTTTCGCGCGCATACTGGGACGCGAAGCCCTGGAGCAGACGCAGGGGGTGACTCTGATGGTCGTGACGCCGCGGCTGGACAAAGAGCTGGTGGGTCGATTGATCGCTTTGGCCCAAAAGGGAAGACGTGTACAGCTATTCTATGTAAACCGGGCTCAGAGCTACACGATGGAGCAGAAACGCGTCCTTCAGCTGTTGACGGCAAACAAGGTAGTCTGTACAGCTATTCAGTCGGAAGATTACCAGCATTGGAAGCGTATGGGGGGTGCCTAGGCAGATGTACGAATGGAAACGCCCGACGCTATTAGACGTGATCTCGGCACTCTTTTTGTTCCTCCTGGTGAGGGAATGGCTTATTCCCCTGCAGGTTTTGACGGACACCGGAGATCTCTGGCCGTTCTATATGATCGCGGCTTCTGTCATCCTCGTGGATTTGCTAATGCCCTATCGTTGGCTATCCTTTCCGTTCAAGCTGATCGGGTTACTATGGCTGCTGCATGCGACCTTTTTTGAGACTCCGTTCTGGGAGCGCAAGTGGCTTATTGAGGTATATCAGCACATAGTCCACGATATCCCGCTCGTTTTTGCGCAAGACTGGGGAGCGATGTCAATTCTCTCTCGCAATGCCATGTTTGACATCATGTTGATCGTATTGATTTCCATGATTACGTACCTGGTACTGGAGCAAAGGCAAGTATTATGGTTTGTCGTCATGACAGAAGCGTATTTGGCACTGCTGGATACCTTTATGCCATACGAAGCAGACGGGGGCATCATACGCACACTGATCTGCGGCTTCCTGCTTCTCGCGATCACTCATTTGACGAAAATGACCCGTATGGCTACGGTAAACGGAAAGCGCGGCTGGGTGTTGGCCAATTCGATCATGGCCCCCATGCTGATTATTGCGATGAGTGTGGGAATCGCTTATGCTGCGCCGAAACAGGACGCGAGCTGGCCAGATCCGATTTCCTTTTTAATGGGGAACAGTCAGGGGACAGCAGGGACCGTAATGAAAAAAGTAGGGTACGACAACAACGATGGACAGCTAGGCGGTCCATTTATTTCGGATAACACGCTGGTGTTCGTGGGGGTAACCAATGAACAGAGCTACTGGCGTGGAGATTCCAAGGATATCTACACCGGTGTGGGCTGGGAAAAAGGGAAGCGCGAATATGAATCCATTCTCGACCTCCAGAATCACGAGTGGGAAAACACGTTGTTTAAAGGACTGGAAGCCAGGGAAGTAAAGTCTTCCCTATTCTTTAGCGGACCTTTGCAGTATGCGACTGTCTTTTATCCCGGGCAGATTAAAAAGCTGAGGGACTATACACCGGAAAATGCGACTGTCGTCTTTGACACCTGGAACCAACAGCTGGAAATTCGAGCAGGAAAAATCAATCTCCTGCCGCCGTCCGGTTCGAGCAATTCTCAGCCTGTCGTCGGCCCCAATACCTTGCTGATGAAGCTGAAGCAATACAATGTAGAGTCTGAAGTGCCTGTCGTGAGTGAAAAAGCCATCACGCAGGCTGGGACGAATTATCCGGAAGAAATTCGAGCCAACTATCTGCAATTACCTGAGCAGCTACCAGCGCGGGTGAGGGAGCTGGCTCAGGAGATCACCCAAAATGCCGAAAACCCGTATCAAAAGGTAAGGGCAATTGAGAATTACCTGCGTTCCAGTGGAAAATATAAGTATGAGACGACCGACGTGCCTATACCCGAGCCAGGTCAGGATTTTGTGGATCAGTTCTTGTTTGAGAGCTATCGCGGGTACTGCGATCATTTCTCTACCTCGATGACAGTCATGCTGCGTACACTGGATATTCCGGCCCGTTGGGTAAAAGGTTTCGCACCGGGTGAACGCGTAGGGTCTGACGATCAGGGGAATGACATCATGGAAGTGCGAAGCAAGGATGCTCACTCCTGGGTAGAAGTGTACTTCCCTGAGCTTGGTTGGATTCCTTTTGAAGCGACCAGCACGTTTACTTCTCCTGTTCGTATTCAATACGACCTGCAATCCGAGCAGTCGCAGCTTCCGATTCCACTGCCTGACCTAGGCAACCAGGGCGGCATCGATCGCGGAGATGGACGTTGGGATGAGTTGGAAGGGGGAGACGCAGTTTCTACCAGTGGCTTCCGTATTCCTTGGCAGGTAAACGCATTGATTCTGGCTGCCTTGGCAGGAAGTGCTTTCGTTGCGTGGAGACGCAGACAAGACATTCAGATTTGGTGGCTACGCCGCAAGATGAATCATCTCGAAAGCAACCAATATCCGGATCGCTTCCATCTCTTGATGCGCATGGTGGAAAGTGTCTATACACGTCGCAAGTCCGGTGAGACGATACGTGAGTATGTGAACAGGCTCTCCATACCGGGAGACAAGCGACAGGATTTACGCTATTTGACAGAGATGTACGAACGGATGATTTACGGGTTAAAAGGAATGGAGCAAAAAGCACGAATCGTCGCAGAGGAATTAATGGAAAGACTGATACGTCAACTGAAGCCTTGAACATTGACTTTTCATCTGCTAGAATGACGATCAATGAGTCTCGTATAATCCTCAGGAATATGGCCTGAAAGTATCTACCACCTGACCGTAAATCGGGTGACTACGAGGAGAGCACATCGGATTTATGTACATGCAACTGCACAAGTGTACACAAGCTGGGACTCTGCCGCCGTACTCTTTTTCGGAGGTGACAGTCCCGGTTTTTTTCGGTGCAATGCCTGTATGGGGTAGACTGCTCGAACGGCAATGAACAAAATCGGATAGGGTCGGCAAAATTGAGCGCAGACTCTTGCAAGTCCTGTGGTACAGGAGAAAGGGGTCAACATGGACAAGACTATGGAAATGATCGTCGTACTTGATTTCGGAGGCCAGTACAATCAACTGATTGCTCGCCGCGTGCGCGATCTGGGTGTATACAGTGAACTGGTAGCGTACAATACACCGGTCGAAAAAATCAAAGAAATGAATCCAAAAGGAATTATTTTTTCCGGTGGACCTGCCAGCGTATACGAAGAGGGAGCGCCAAAGGTAGATCCAGCGATCTTTGATTTGGGACTGCCTGTACTGGGAATTTGCTATGGCATGCAACTGATGAGCCATATGTTGAACGGAAAAGTAGAACGTGCTGGAAAACGGGAGTACGGAAAAGCTGAGCTGCGTTTGCAAGAAGCGCACAACCTGTACGAAAAATGGGACGCGAACGAAGTCGTATGGATGAGCCACTCAGACAAAGTAGTGGAGTTGCCGACCGGATTCCGCATCGATGCAGTAAGCGACAGCTGTCCTGTAGCAGCGATCAGTCATCCAGAACGAAATCTGTACGGTGTCCAATTCCACCCAGAAGTACGCCATACCGTGAAAGGCTCCGAGTTCATAGCGAACTTCCTGTTCAACATCTGCGGTTGTGAAGGCAACTGGAGCATGACCTCGTTTATCGAAGACGAGATTGTACGAATCCGCGAGACCGTTGGAGACAAACAGGTTCTGTGTGCATTGAGCGGCGGGGTAGATTCCTCTGTAGTAGCTGCACTTATCCACAAAGCCATCGGCGACCAACTCACTTGCATGTTCGTCGATCATGGTCTTTTGCGCAAAGGTGAAGCAGAAGGAGTAATGGAGACATTTGGTGAGAAGTTCTCCATGAAAGTGATTAAAATCGATGCCCGCGAGCGTTTCCTTGGCAAGCTGAAAGGCGTTTCTGACCCCGAGAAAAAACGTAAAATCATCGGAAACGAGTTCATTTATGTATTCGATGAAGAAGCAGCCAAATTGAAAGACATGGATTTTCTGGCACAGGGCACACTATATACCGATATCGTGGAAAGCGGAACTGCAACAGCTCACACGATCAAATCTCACCATAACGTAGGCGGACTGCCTGAAGACATGAAATTCGAATTGATTGAGCCGCTGAAAACGCTGTTCAAGGACGAAGTTCGCAAGCTGGGTGCCGAGCTGGGTCTGCCAGACGAAATCGTATGGCGTCAGCCTTTCCCGGGACCAGGCTTGGGTATTCGGGTATTGGGTGAAGTAACGGAAGAAAAGCTGCACATCGTTCGGGAATCTGATGCGATTCTGCGCGAGGAGATTGCCAAAGCAGGTCTTGACCGTGAAATCTGGCAGTACTTCACAGCTTTGCCGAACATGAGCACAGTCGGCGTTATGGGGGATGTTCGTACCTATTCCTATACAGTAGGGATTCGTGCAGTAACATCCATTGATGGAATGACGGCGGATTGGGCGCGTATTCCATGGGATGTACTCGAGAAAATCTCTACGCGTATCGTGAACGAAGTAGATCATGTAAACCGCATTGTGTACGATGTAACATCCAAACCGCCTGCCACCATTGAGTGGGAGTAATCCGTTGAGTGCCACCCAGTGGGGGCGAAAAGACGAAAATAAAACATGGCTTCGGGATCAAATTGTAAAAACCGGATGATTTTCGTTATGAAAATAATAACGTTCGTATTTTTCGTTGACAGTATATAAGCTACCTGATACACTTTTCGATGTAAAAGGTAAATATTAAGGTTCGTATATTCCAGAGGATATGGCTCTGGAGTTTCTACCAGGTCGCCGTTAACGACCAGACTACGAACAAAATGTCATCGGGATGTGTTTTCGTTATTATTTTTCGTGATTGGTCCCGCAGCGTTTTGTTTGCAGTCGAGGCGTTACATAGCGTCTCGACCTTTTTATTTGCCACCAAACACAAATTCTGGGGGGACTACTCGGTGCGCAAGTATTTCGAGTTTGACAAACTAGGCACCAATTATCGCCGCGAAATCATCGCGGGAATCACCACATTTCTAGCAATGGCTTACATTCTGGCAGTTAACCCGTTCATTCTCAGCGGTGCGGATCTTCCGCCAGAGCTGAAAGCGAACTATCCTGAATTCGGTGCAGTGTTTACTGCTACCGCACTGGCTGCGGCTATCGGTACATTGCTGATGGCGATTGTCGGTCGTTTGCCAATCGCGCAAGCACCGGGGATGGGTCTGAACGCATTCTTTACGTACACCGTCGTACTGACTATGCAAATTCCTTGGCAACAAGCGCTGGCGGGTGTATTTCTCTCATGTACGATTTTCTTGATTCTGTCTCTGACAGGTGTTCGTGAAGCGATTATCAATGCCATTCCACAAGGTTTAAAATATGCGGTATCCGCAGGTATCGGTCTGTTCATTGCTTTCATCGGTTTGAAAAATGCTGGTATCGTAGTAGCGAACGATGCAACGTTCGTGGCTCTCGGTCACCTTACCTTTTTCCAGGACAACCTGACGCCTGAACAGGTGCTGGCAGCGAAAAATGCTTTGCTCGCGATTTTTGGTCTGATCGTTACGGTGGTCCTGATGACACGCAAAGTAAATGCGGCAATCTTCATCGGGATGCTCGTAACCTGTATAGCTGGTATGATTGTCGGTTTGGTTGATGTTCCTAAAGGAGTTTTTGCAGCTCCACCAAGCTTGGCTCCTACCTTCGGGGCAGCATTTGAATTTTTGGGAGATCCGTCTGTACTGTTTTCCGTAAATATGCTGATCATCGTCCTGACCTTCTTGTTCGTGGACTTTTTCGATGCAACTGGTACTCTCTTGGGTGTAGCCAACCAAGCTGGCTTGCTCAAGGATGGCAAACTGCCTCGTCCAGGCCGCGCACTTGCGTCTGATGCGGTTGCGGGCATGGCGGGTGCTGTGCTGGGGACGTCCACAACAACAGCTTACATCGAGTCGGCTGCAGGGGTAGCTGCAGGGGGCCGCTCCGGTTTTGCTTCTGTCGTGACGGGCTTGATGTTCATCCTGGCGCTGTTCTTCTTCCCGCTGCTTGCAGTTGTTACTTCAGCAGTCACGGCACCAGCATTGATCATCGTAGGAGTATTGATGGCTTCCAGCATCGCGAAGATTGCATGGGATGACCTCGAAGAAGCGTTTCCTGCATTCCTCACGATTCTGATGATGCCACTGACTTACAGCATTGCGACCGGTCTGGCTGCAGGCTTCATCGTTTACCCAGTTCTGAAAGTCATGAAAGGCAAAGCGCGTGAGGTTCATCCAGCGATGTACGTTCTGTTCTTCGTCTTCCTGGCATACTTCATCTGGCTGCGCGAATAGAACAAGTAAAGATTATCAAACGAACGGTTTCCTTCTGGAATGGAGGGAGGCCGTTTTTTGCATTCATATAGTCTTTTATTTCCAGTTTCGGTAGGATAATAGAGAGGGAGGGGTTTGTGTGAAAAAGTGGTGGTCATGCTTGTTCGTCATGGTACTGTTCTGTACGGCTACTGTGTTTCCCAGTGTTACAAGCGGCGAGGAACTGCCAGGTAAAAACCGCTACAGGGCGAATGTCCAGATAGATCCCCTGAGTAAACACGTTGAAGGGAGTATCACCATTCTGTTCAGACCGCAAGATCCCTCACAGATCTACCTACATGTCTATCCGTATGCTTTTGCCGAAAAGAAACAAGGTGAACAGTGGGAGCAACTTTTAGGCAAGGACGCGCTCCCAGGAGCGTATGCTATTACCAAGCTATCAGTAGAAGGACACCCTGTCGAACCGAAACGGCAAGGCACTCTTCTGGAAGTGTCACTGGAATCGGCGAAAGACGCAGTGGAAAAGGCAGGACAAGTCAGGCTGGAGCTTCATTTTGAAATGACTCTTCCTCGCAATAATGGACGCATGTCCTACGACGATCACGCACTTTGGCTGGGCAACTGGCTGCCTGTACTTGCAGTTCATGACAAACAGGGCTGGAATCTGGAGCCATACGAGCCGATCGGGGACCCCTTTTACAGTGAGAACGCGGATTATCAGATACAGGTAACTCTGCCAGACCACTATCAATTGGCGAGTACGGCAGCGGATCAGGAAGCTATGATTAAGGCGACGGCACAGGGGCAAAAGACTTATCAGCTAGAGGCTGGAGACGTTCGTGATTTTGCGCTCGTCATTATGGATCAAACGTATCAAAAATTGGAGACAAAGGCAGATCATACACAGGTGAGAACTTGGTTTCGCTCAAGTGACAATGCAGTGGCAGCAAAGCGTCAGCATGAGGCTGCTTGGCAGTCATTGGCGTACTTCAACAGCCAGTTTGGCGCGTATCCCTATCGCGAATTCGATGTCGTGCGTACAGGCGGAGCGATCAATGGCATGGAGTATCCTGCTATCGTTTTTGTGGATGGAAGCCATTTCTTCTCCGAGAGAGAAAGCACAGTACATACAGTCGTTCACGAAACAGCCCACCAATGGTTTTACGGTATTGTGGGGAATAATCAATGGAAGGATGCTTGGTTGGATGAAGGCTTGACGGAGTACGCTGCCATCGCTTTTCTCTCGGCTAAAGATCCACAATATGGAGCTTATCGGGTATGGGATCGCATGCTGCGAGGAACGACCGTTTCAAGCTATATAGAAGCGAATCTGCGTCCCTGGCAACCACTATCTGCCTTTCCGGACAACCGAAGCTATGGAGATTTGGTCTATTCGCGTCCTTTCTCGATGATGTGGATGCTGCGCGATGCTTGGGGAGAAAAGAAGCTGCATGCGTTTCTGAAGGAGTACGTCCGTACTTATCGATTCGGAGTGGCCACAGGAGAAGATTGGATTGCTTTACTGACAGCAGAAGCCGATGCAGATGCAAAAGATTTTATCGACTATTGGCTGTATCTGAATCCGAAAAAAAGAACGGCTGCAGAGAATTGGTTGGAGAAGCAGCGACAATAGCGTGAGGAAATGAAAGAGTAGCGGATGAAGGCAGGGGATCGCCATGTGGCGAAAAAGTGGAGCACGTGCTGTCTTGCTGGGTGTGGGAATATTATTGGCCGGGATTATGTGGTTAAGGCCATGGTCAGAGGTACAATCGGGAGCTGTTATGAATGAGTCGGTGATTCCGACTGAACAAGGACAGGCAGCTCCCAAGGATGCTGCAACCTACACCGCCGATATGCAGATTGATCCAAAAGCGCATCGGGTGACAGGAACGTTGACAGTCCGATTTGTTCCAAAGGATGATCACGTGTATTTTCATCTTTATCCCAACACATTTCAGAAGGCAGCTGATCTGAGTACGGACTCCTGGGAGCGTGTACTGGGGAAACAGCGGGAGCCAGGAGGCATCCAGATCACGAGCGTACGCGTGAACGGGGAGGATGTGCCTGTCCGCTATCAGGGGCCAACGCAAACACTATTACATGTTCCCATCGCTTCGTCGGGGATGGGGACAGCCGCCCACTCCGAGATCGAAATGCGTTTTCAGCTACAGGTGCCGTACAATAAAGGCAGACTTTCCTATAACGACAATGCCATGTGGCTCGGCAACTGGCTGCCGATTCTGGCGGTCAAGGAGTCCGGCGGTTGGCGGCTTGATCCGTACTCGGCGATTGGTGACCCCTTTTACAGTGAAACAGCGAACTATCATCTGCGGGTACAGCTGGCGGACGAATACCAGTTGGCTACCAGTGGTGTGGAGAGTGTAGCGGTGGTGACTCAGACCCGTCCCCAGCGGCAGACGCTTTACGAGATCGATGCCTTGAACGTTCGTGATCTTGCGATGGTTGTCATGGACGATACCTACCACAAGGTGACAGCAACTGTCGAGGATACGGTAGTACACATATGGTCTCAGGAGGGAGACGATCCTCGGATTGTCAGTCGTCTTCATGAAGCGGCAGAAGGAGCGCTGCGCTACTTTAGCGAGCAGTTTGGTCCGTACCCCTACAAGGAATATGACGTGGTGAAAACGGGCGGATTTTTTGGCGGCATGGAGTACCCCGGAATCGTCTTTATACAGGAAGAGTTTTTCGAAAGGGCTGATCCGATCGGCGATGCTGTCATCGCTCACGAAACAGCACATCAGTGGTTCTATGGGCTGGTAGGCAATGATGAAGTGCGCGAGGCGTGGCTGGACGAGAGCCTGAGCGATTATGCGACATTAGCCTACCTGACTGATGTGAGCCGAAACTCCGCCAATCTGTACATCAAGATGCGCCGGGCCCAATCCCGCGAGGCAGAAGCATACGCGGCAAAAGGGCTTGCGGTTTGGCAGAGTGTCGAACAATTTCCTGATTGGGACAGCTATGTGCGGCTCGTCTACGCACGAGGAGGGGCGATGCTTTGGCATTTAAGTCAGGAATGGGGACAAGAGCGCGTTCATCGGATTTTGCGTCAGTTTGTGAGCCAGCATCAATACGGCCAGGCTAAGGGGCAACAGCTGGTGGAACTGCTCAGTAAAGAGGCCGGGGCTGATGCCACTCCTTTTATCGATTATTGGCTGCATTTGAAGCTGGATCAGCAAGAGCACGCGAAGGCGTGGGTGGAAAAAGGTAAACACGAATGATTGATACAGGTTCATTTTGTAATGTTCGGAATCGAGGTTGACAGGCAAACTTTCTCCCTGCTAAACTGAAGAAGTTGAAAGCAATCAAGTACGTATAGCCCAGGCGATCAGTACGGCTGCCAGATGCCGTTAGTCGGTTGGGCTTTCTATTGAATCCTATACGAGGGGGCGAAAGGTGTCATGACCAAACCATTGGCTGGCGTCATAATGGGTAGTACTTCAGACTGGGAAACAATGAAGGAAGCATGTGCCATTCTGGATGAGTTGCAGGTGCCATATGAAAAGAAGGTGGTATCCGCTCACCGGACTCCGGACTTGATGTTTGAGTACGCACAGACTGCCAAAAGTCGCGGGCTGGAAGTCATCATCGCAGGTGCAGGAGGAGCGGCTCACCTGCCAGGAATGGTTGCGGCGAAGACAGAGCTGCCTGTCATCGGCGTACCGGTCAAGTCATCCAATTTGAATGGACTGGATTCGCTTCTCTCGATTGTGCAGATGCCCGGTGGAGTTCCGGTAGCGACCGTGGCCATTGGCAAAGCGGGAGCGATCAATGCAGGTTTATTGGCTGCTCAAATCCTGGGGATCAAATATCCCGAGATTCAGGAGCGTTTTATGGAAAGACGGGATGCTACACGTCAAAAAGTGCTGGAGGATAGTGATCTGGGATGACACATGCCAAAGACAAGCTGATCAAGCCGGGCGCTACGATTGGAATATTGGGCGGAGGGCAGCTGGGACGGATGATTGCCCTTGCTGGACGAGCCATGGGGTATCGTTTCATTACGATGGATCCGACAGAGGATGCACCGTGTGGCCAGACAGCAGACCGGCAAATCGTCGCGCGTTACGACGATGTGGATGCCGCCATGCAGCTGGCTGCAGTCAGTGATGTGATTTCTTACGAGTTTGAAAATGTGGATGCACAGGTAGCGGAAGTGCTGGAGAGCCAGGCTTACGTGCCACAGGGCAGTCGCCTATTGCGCATTACGCAAAACCGGATTCGCGAAAAGACAGCGATTCAGGAGATGGGGATTCCGGTTGCTCCTTTTCGGGTAGTAGCCAGCCTAGCAGACCTGAAGGAAGCAGTTCGCGAGCTGGGGCTGCCTGCCGTGATGAAGACCGCAACGGGCGGCTACGACGGTAAAGGACAGTGGGTATTGAAGCGTGATGAAGAGCTGGAGGAAGCGTTTGAGACTCTTGCAAAGGCGGGAACAGAGCTGATCGTTGAGCAGTTTGTACCGTTTGAGCTGGAGCTGTCTGTGATCGCCGCGCGCAATCCGGACGGAGAGCTCGCAGTGTTCCCTACAGTAGAGAATATTCACCAGGACAACATTCTTCATCTGACCATTGTTCCCGCGCGTGTTTCCGAGGAAGTCAGGGAGCGGGCCGAAAAAATCGCCCGAACGATCGTGGACAAGCTGGATGTGGTAGGTCTGCTTGCTATCGAAATGTTTCTTACCGCAGATGGACAGCTGTTCGTGAACGAGCTGGCCCCACGCCCGCACAATTCCGGTCATTATACGATGGAAGCCTGTGTGACCTCACAGTTTGAACAACACGTACGGGCTGTCTGCAACCTTCCTTTGGGATCGACAGAGTTGCTCTCACCTGTCGTGATGGTTAATATACTGGGTGAGCATCTGCAGCCTGTTCTGGATCGTGTGGACGAGCTGCCGCGTTCGGCCAAGCTTCACTTGTACGGCAAGGCAGAAAGCAAGGAAAAACGGAAAATGGGCCACCTCAATGTACTTGCCCCGTCCGTAGATGAAGCACTCCACTTGATCGATAAGCTGGAAATCTGGAGTACAAAAACGGAGGTACAATCATGATTGATCGTTATTCGCGACCAGAAATGCGCGCTATTTGGACAGAAGAAAACAAGTTTAAGGCATGGCTGGAAGTAGAAATTCTCGCATGTGAAGCATGGTCCAAGCTGGGTGTCATCCCCGAAGAAGACGTGAAAAAGCTGTGGGAAAACGCGAGCTTTGATATTGAGCGCATTTATGAGATTGAGCAGGAGACTCGTCATGACGTCGTTGCCTTTACGCGCGCTGTATCCGAAACTCCCGCGCTGGGCGAGGAGAAAAAATGGGTTCACTACGGGCTGACCTCCACAGATGTCGTCGATACAGCACTCTCGTATCTGCTGCGCCAGGCCAACGAGATTTTGGAAAAAGATATTGAGGATTTCATTGCCATTCTCGCGGACAAAGCGCGTGAGCATAAAGATACCGTGTGCATGGGCAGAACGCATGGCGTCCATGCGGAGCCGACTACCTTTGGTCTGAAGCTCGCTCTCTGGCATGAAGAGATGAAGCGCAATCTGGCCCGTTTCCGCGCTGCCAAGCAGGAAGTAGCTTACGGCAAAATCTCGGGGGCAGTAGGAACCTACGCCAATATCGATCCTTTCGTTGAAAAATATGTATGCGAAAAGCTGGGCTTGTCCGCAGCTCCGATCTCCACGCAAACCCTGCAGCGTGACCGTCATGCTGAATACATGGCGACACTGGCTCTGATTGCGACCTCGCTGGAGAAGTTCGCGACTGAAATCCGCGGTTTGCAAAAGAGTGAGATGCGCGAAGTGGAGGAGGCATTTGCCAAGGGGCAAAAAGGTTCTTCCGCTATGCCACACAAACGCAACCCAATCGGCAGTGAGAACATTTGCGGTCTGTCTCGAGTCATTCGCGGACATATGCTGTCTGCTTATGAAAATGTTCCGCTCTGGCATGAGCGCGATATCTCCCATTCTTCCGTGGAGCGTGTCATTCTGCCGGATGCGACGATGCTGCTGAACTACATGCTACGCCGCTTTGGAAACATCGTGAAAAACCTGACCGTTTTCCCTGAAAACATGAAGCGCAACATGGACCGTACTTTTGGTTTGATCTACTCGCAGCAGGTCATGCTGAAGCTGATCGAAAAAGGCATGAGCCGCGAGAAGGCGTATGATACCGTACAGCCTCGCGCCATGCAAGCGTGGGAAGAACAACGCTCCTTCCGCGCGATTGTGGAAGAGGATGCGACGGTTACCGCTACCTTGACTAAGGAAGAGCTGGATTCCTGCTTCGACTACCGCTACCACCTCAAGCACGTAGACACGATTTTTGAACGTCTCGGCTTGCTGTAAGCAGTTCATCGATTACAACAACAGCCTGGCAAACTCATGCCGGGCTTTTTGCTGTCTCTTGAACGCGCTTGTTGCTTCCCTCAGCCTTGATTACGCCACGATAAAGGTTTTCTTACAAAAGTGTAAGGTTCCTGAAAGTTAACTCGATGGTACCCATTTCCGCTCTCTTTTAGAATGAAGTCAAGAATGAGGAAATGGGAGATCGATGATGAATACCATGAATGCTATGAACACCGTAAGAATGTATCCGCAACTGGATCATCAGCAAATATACGAAGAGTACTCTGATAAAATACATCGCTATTTTCGTTACCGGGTGAAAAATGTTTGGGACGTGGAAGACCTGACGACCACTGTTTTCATCAAGGTTTACTCCAAACTGGAGCAGTATGATCGACGCCATCCGTTTGGTGCCTGGATATTCCGGATTGCTCACAATACGCTGATTGACTACATGCGCAAAAAGCGGGAGTGTCCGGTGGATCAGGATATGTTCTGCTCGATCAAAGCTACAGATGAGCAAGAGCTTCCGGAGGAGAGCCTTCTGACACAAGAGACGACAGAAGGGCTGTGGAAGCAGGTACATACGTTGACAGTGGATCAACGGAATGTGATTTCACTGCGCTACTTGGCTGACCTGCGCATGAACGAGATCGCTCAGATTCTCGGCAAGACAGAAGCCTCGGTGAAGATCCTGCATTTTCGCGGCATTCGAAAGCTGCAACAGATGATGACTGTCCAAAACTAGGGATGGAGGAGCTCCATCCTTTTTTGCCTTGCCCCCTCTCAAGCATTGGCGTAGACGAAATTTCTAAGTATAGTTAAGGGATGAGGAAACGCGAGATGAGAGGAGCACGCTTTCATGTCAACGATCATGATCGTAGAAGACGATCCGAAAATTAACCAACTACTGCAAAATCAGCTGGAGAAGTACGGCTATCATATTGTGAACATCGAGCAGTTTGATCGTGTCATGGACATTTTTTCCGAAGCAAGGCCCGATTTGGTCTTGCTCGATGTCAATTTGCCAAAGTTCGACGGTTTTTACTGGTGCAGGCAAATGAGGCAGGTGTCCAACTGTCCGATTCTCTTTATCTCGGCGAGAGAGAGCAAGATGGACCAGGTCATGGCGCTGGAGAACGGAGCAGATGACTACATTACCAAGCCATTTGATTATGATGTTGTGCTGGCGAAGATTCGCAGCCAGCTGCGTCGCGCCTATGGCTTGTACGCTCCGCAGGAAGGGGAGCGGACGGTGGAGGTTGCAGGGCTCAGGCTCTACCTGGAGCGGATGGAGCTGTCCATGCATGAGCACAAGATTGAATTGAGCAAAAAGGAAGCGTTGCTGTTGGAAGCGCTGATGAACCAGTTTCCGCGAGTCGTGAGCCGGGAGCGATTGTTGGAAAAGCTATGGGATGAGCAGTTTGTGGATGAAAATACATTGAACGTGTACATTACGCGCGTGCGCGCCAAATTGAAGGACCTGGGACTGGACGGTGCTGTGGAGACGGTACGCGGTTCCGGCTATCGATTGAAGGCCACCTGGGAGGATCTGCAATGAAGCTGTTCCTCAGGGATCAATGGGCTTTTGCCGCTTTTTTCGTGGTTCAGCTGATCTTGCTGCTGTTGATCTTTGCGCTGGACGGGTACTGGAATACCTCGCTGATGATCTACGCAATCTTCCTCTCCCTTTTCTTTTCAGGTGGATTCTTGCTTAGCCGTTACCTGACACACCGGACGATCTATCAGCGGCTGAGCAATCCGGTCCAATCTCTGGAGGAGCTGACGCAGTCACATGGCAATGCTCCTTTGTGCCGAGCAATGGACGAGAATTGCCTGGAGCAGTATCGGCTGTACAAGGAAGAGCTGCACGCGTATGAAAACAAGCAGCGGGACCATATTACGTTTATCCAGCAGTGGGTGCATCAGATGAAGACGCCACTTTCGGTCATTCATCTGCTCCTGCAGGATGACGACGATCCGAAGTCGGAGAGTGTGCGAGAGGAAGTAGACCGTCTGAAGCGAGGGCTGGAGACCATCTTGTACCTGGCGCGACTGGATCGATTCGAGCAGGATTTCCTGATCGAGCCGGTGAATCTGCGGACGCTCGTGCAGGAAGCGGTGGCGGAAAACAAGCGGCTGTTTATTCGCAATCAGGTGTATCCTGAGTTGCAGATCGACGAGCATTGGTCAGTCGAGTCGGATGATAAGTGGCTCTCTTTTGTCCTGAATCAGCTGCTGATCAATGCTGTGCGATATTCCGCAGGGAAGAGCAACAAAGTGACGATACGGGCTTATGAACGCGGCTCGCAGGTTGTGCTGGAGGTTCAGGATTACGGGATTGGTATACCTCGCGAAGATATTCGACGCGTGTTTCAACCGTATTTTACAGGGGAAAATGGGCGTAAATATGCGGAGTCTACCGGCATGGGGCTCTATTTGGTCAAGGAAATCTGCGGAAAGCTCAATCACGCAGTCGAGCTGGAGTCCATGGTGGACGCGGGAACAACGGTACGTGTGGTCTTGTCTGCTGTTGTACCAACCAACCTTACAAGATCGTAAGCTAGCTGAAAGTTAATTCGATAGTTGTCAGCTAGCTGCCTCTTTATAGTAGAGGGAGGGTCATGAAGGAGGCAAGGTTTATGGATATGCTGCAAGTGAAAAGCTTGAGCAAAATATATGGTGGTAAAGTGACATACCGCGCATTGACTGATATAGATTTTACGATCAACAAAGGAGAGTTCGTCGGGATCATGGGCCCATCAGGCAGTGGAAAGACGACTCTTTTAAACATGATATCGACTATTGATTCTCCCACGTCTGGAGAAGTGCTGCTCAATGGCACCAATCCGCATCTGCTGAAAAAGTCAAAGCTGGCTTTGTTTCGGCGCCGAGAGCTCGGCTTTGTCTTTCAGGACTTCAATCTGCTGGATACGTTGACGCTGGGGGAGAATATCGTCTTGCCGTTGACGCTGGACGGGGAAAACGTGCATGTCATGGAGGAAAAGCTGCACGCTGTGGCGATCAAGCTGGGAATTCAGGACATTCTGGAAAAGTTTACGTATGAAGTATCAGGGGGCCAAAGGCAACGTGCAGCAATCGCCCGAGCGATTATTCACTCGCCGTCCCTGCTGTTGGCAGATGAGCCGACGGGCAACCTCGATTCCAAATCCTCACGAAAAGTAATGGAGACACTGGAGGCACTCAACAAGCAGGATCAGGTGACGACCATGATGGTGACCCACGATGCTTTGGCTGCCAGCTACTGTCACCGCGTCATTTTTATCAAGGACGGTCAGTTCCATAACGAGATGTATCGCGGGGAAAACAGGCAGGCTTTTTTCCAGAAGATTATTGACGCGCTGTCTTTCTTGGGAGGGAACACCTATGACCTTTCGACAATTCGCGTTTAACAATGTCTCAAGGAACAAAAGAACCTACGCAGCGTTTTTCCTGAGCAGCGTCTTTTCGGTGATGATCTTTTTCGTCTATGCCATGTTTATTTTCCATCCGGGCATTGCAGATGAGGCGATACACGAATCTGTAGCTACCGGGATGATGGTGGCTGAATACGTGATCTTCCTGTTCGCTTTTTTCTTTCTCTTTTATTGTGTAGGCGCTTTTTTAAAGAAGAGGGAGAAAGAGTTCGGGATCTTGTTCATGCACGGGATGACCCCGTTGCAGCGCAATTTGCTGATTTTCATGGAAAATATGTTGATTGGCGTGGTTTCGATTCTGTTTGGCATCGTCTTGGGGATGGTATTGGCCAAGCTGTTTTTCCAGTTCGCCGGATTTCTCCTCGACGTGCAGGCGCTGCCCTTTTATTGGGCTTGGAAAGCGATTGGACTGACAGCAGTTGCCTTTCTGGTCCTGTTTGCTGCAATCTCGGTATTTACTGTTCTGTTCTTGCGCAAACGCAGCTTGCTGGAATTGCTGCAGGGCAGTCAGCGTCCCAAGAAGGAGCCTAAGGCATCTGTCTCGCTTTCGGTGCTGGCTGCTATGCTTTTGGGGCTGAGCTACCTGCTCGCGCTCACGGCAGAAGGGATTTATGTGCCGGTGCTGCTCATGCCGGTTACGGCGATGACCATCGGTGGAACGTATCTGTTGTTTACACAACTGAGTGTATTCGCGATCGGGATGATGAAAAAGAAGCGCTTCTTCTACTGGAAGCGCACCAATCTCTTGACTCTGTCGGATATGGCGTATCGGATGAAAGACAATGCACGCATGTTCTTTCTCGTATCGATCGTCTCGACCATCGCGTTTTGTGCGATTGGCACGCTGGCTGCTCTGGCAGGCTCGATTCAGGAAACCGTAGTGCGTACGAATCCTTTTGCTTTCGAATACCAATCCAAGCGTGACAATGCTGAGGAGCAAAAGCATCTGTCCATGCTGGAAAACAGGCTGGAGCAAGCGGGCTACACCTACGAGAAGCATATGTTGAAGATGCGGGTACTGCCGAACGAGGTGGAAGGCGAGCAGGTCGGCGTAGTGAAGCTGGCGCAGTACAATCAGTTTGCGTTGGCAGCCAATGCCGACAGCATCACCGTGGGGGACCAGGAAGCCTTTTTGTTTGTCCGTTGGTTTGGCGATTCTATTGAAAGCTCGACCCTGCATGTAGGAGATAGCATCCTGAGAGTAAAATCCAATGCATCGGTGATTCCTTTGGCCAGTGGTCTAGGCTTTGAACGTCTGGCTGTCGTGCCGGATGCGGTATACGATCAACTGGAGGAGCTGGAGGAAGAGTCCCTCTACGGCTACAACGTCCCCAAATGGAAAGAGACCAAAGAGATCAGCTTGAATCTGGAAGAGAAAATCGGCAGGTGGGACGAGGAAGGAAAGTACTACTTCTCGACCCGCGCGCCCGTCTACTATTCCATGAAGCAAATGGCGAACACCGCTTTGTTTATCGGATTGTTCGTCGGTGTGCTGTTCTTTGTGGCCGCAGCCAGCTTTCTCTACTTCCGTTTGTACACCGATCTGGAGAATGACAAACGGCAGTATGGGGCTATATCCAAGATCGGGATGACGGAGAGCGAGCTGACCCGCATTGTCACCATTCAGATCGCGCTTTTGTTCTTTGTTCCCATCCTGGTGGCAATCGCGCATAGTATTGTCGCGTTCGTTTCGTTGCAAAGCTTTTTGAAGCTCATGCTCATCACATCGGTAGTCAAACCGACAGCTATCGTGTTGCTCAGCTTTGTCGTCGTACAGGCGATTTACTTCTGGATCATCCGCAACCGCTATCTGTTCCATTTGAAGCGTTCCGTATTTTAGCGTTTGTTCTTTTGCATAGATGGAGAATCATAGAATAGAACAGGACTCGATCTGGCAGGAGGAGATAGGATGCATCAGAATCAATGGATGGACCAAGCTATTTCACTGGCTTTGGAAAATGTTTTGAACAGTCATGGAGGGCCATTCGGGGCTGTCATTATCCGGGATGGACAGGTTGTCGGGACAGGTCGCAATGAGGTTACGACAAACAACGATCCTACTGCACATGCTGAGGTACAGGCGATCCGGGATGCATGTCGCAATCTGAATACCTTCCAATTGACCGATTGCGAGCTTTACACGAGCTGCGAGCCCTGCCCGATGTGCCTTGGAGCTATCTATTGGGCGCGTTTGCACAAGGTTTACTTCTCCGGGACCAAAGAAGAAGCGGCCCAAGCCGGTTTTGACGACCATTTTATCTATGAACAAATTGAGCAGCCTTTCGAGAGTCGCTCCATTCCCTTTGAACGGGTACAGCCGGAAAAAGGCAAAGAACCGTTCCAGGCCTGGACATCCTCGCAAAGTCGGATTCGTTATTAAACCACATGAAAAGGGGCTTCCCTTGCAGCGCAACAGGCTGCTTGAGGAAGCCTTTGCTGTTTTAGGTAAACCATGGCTGTGTAGACGAGATTTGCTTGTGCGCAAATGTTATCACAAGCGATGAGTTGGGAGATTGTTCTCAACTCATTTTTTATTCCATTCACAATGAATAAGTGGGCAATAATGACTCAATTTCCAACAAAACATATACTTTCGTGAAATATTATTAACGAAAATTAAAATTGAAAACGCTTTCAACAGCAAATTTTCAGAAAAAGTGTTGATAATTGTCGATATTCGTATTATAGTTACTTCTACAATAACGCAATTCGACGAAAAAATGTTTTTTGACGACTAACTTATGCTATTTCTGGTAAACTACAAGTCGAAATATGGTAGGTGTATGGATGGAAGAAAAATTTCGGAGATCTCTTTACCCTGAATTGGACGACATCGATTATGGCATTGTACGAGCTTTGCAGGAAAACGCGCGATTGCCTTTTACTACGATCGCGAAGGAACTGGGTGTGACCGAGAAGACCATTCGGATGCGCGTCCAACAGATGCAGGATGATGGTGTCCTCAGTCTGGTAGGCATCGTCAATCCCGTAAAAGCAGGTTTGAACGTAGAATCGTTCATTCAAATTGCTGTCGAAGCGGACAAGCTCGACGATGTGGTCGAAGTGTTAAATGGAATTGTAGAAGTCAGACTGATTGTGTTAACGACAGGTGATTATCAGCTTTTCATTCAAATACTAGTGAGAAACTACGAAGAATTAGCACAATTCCTCATGAAAAAGTTGAATAAAGTCCCTGGTGTCACGCGAGTTAACGTGATCAACGAATTAAAAATACTGAAATCCAAGTTTAAGTTTGTTCGCTAATGGGGATAGACATTGGAAGGGGGAATGCCATTTACGCGGATAGTGGGCTTGGGGGATCTTTTATTACCAAACTGTCAGAATAATATATAAAAAGAGAGAAGGGGAAATCTTATGTTTTCAAAGAAAATGAACAAAACATTGATAAGCGCCGTCTTGGGCACCATGCTTTTGGTAACCGGATGCGGCGGCGGTAGCGGTAGCAGTGCACCAGCACCTAGCGACAGCAACAACGCTGGCACAGCAGCTCCAGCACCATCCAATGAAAAGAAAGTTCTGAATATCGGACTGAAGGCAGATCCGCCATCGATGGATCCGACAATCTCCACTTCGTTGTACGATCGCCAAGTATACGCGAGCCTGTATGACAAACTGTTCGAAATTGCTCCAGACGGAAAAATCGTACCGATGCTCGTGGATACCTATGAAGTATCAGCAGACGGTAAGACTTATACATTCAAGTTGAAAAAAGGTGTCAAGTTCCATGACGGTACAGATTTTAACGCCGAAGCGGTTAAGTTCAACTTCGAGCGCAACCTGACAACCGAAAAATCCAAGCGCAAGGGCGATCTGAAATACGTAGAAGCGGTCAACGTGGTAGACAATGACACGGTGACTGTACAATTGAAAGAGCCATTCGCGCCATTCCTGTCCGTTCTTACTGACCGCGCAGGGATGATGGTATCTCCTACAGCAGCAAAAGAAAAAGGGGACGACTACCTCAATGCGCCAGTAGGTACAGGCCCATTCGTTTTCGTGAAACAGGTGAAAGGCGACAGCGTAAGCCTGAAAAAGAACGAAAACTACTGGAACGGCGAAGTGAAGCTGGACGAAGTAAACTACAAAGTATTTACAAACGGTACAGCAAAAGTACAAAACCTGCGCTCCGGCATGCTGGACATCATCGACGAGACGCCAACCAAGGAAATCCCGGCTGTCGAGGGAGATGCCAACCTGCAATTGATCGCAGAATCGGGCATGGGCTACCAAGGCTTGCACTTTAACAATACCCAAGCGCCATTCGACAACAAATACCTGCGTGCCGCTGTGGATCGCGCTATTGACCGCGAAGCATTGGTTAAAGTGCTGTTCAATAACTACGCAGCACCAGCTCGCACTGCATTTGCAAAAGGAAGCCTGGCTTACAACGAGGAATTGAACAAACCGGTTGCGCCAAACGCAGATGAAATCAAGGACTTGCTGGCTAAAGGTGGTAAGTCGGACGGTTTTGAATTCAAGTTGTTGATCACCACAGCGCCTGAGAATGAACAACTGGGTGCAGTCATTCAAAACATGTTGAAACAACACGGCATCAATGCTGTACTGGAAAAAGTTGAGTATGGTCAATTGCTGGAAGCGGGAAGCAAAGGTGACTTCCAAGCGATGCAGCTCGGTTGGTCTGGCCGTCAAGACCCAGATGGTAACTTCCACGATTTCGTAGTAACAGGCAACACAAACAACTACGGCCGCATCAGCGTACCACAACTGGATGAACTGGTTCTGAAAGCACGTGCTGAGCAAGATGAAGCGAAACGTAAAGCTCTCTATGACGAAGCAACTAAAGTGGCTCAAGACGAAGCGGTTTACGCATACATGTACCACCAATACGTGCTCATCGGCATGAACAAGAAAGTAACTGGCTTCACCTATGTACCAGACGGTCTGATCCGTACAGCTACACTGGACAAGCAATAAGGTTACAAGATTAATCAACTAGAGTGAGGGGGAATTGTCATGATGTTCGTAGTTAGACGCCTTATGCTGACAATCCCGATTCTCCTCCTGGTGTCGATTATGACGTTTTCCTTGATTCATATGATCCCGGGCGACCCTGCCCGGGTCATTTTAGGACAAGAAGCGACACCGGAAGCGTATCAGGCACTGCGTACAGAGTTAGGACTGGACAAGCCGATCGTAGAGCAGTATTTTTCCTGGTTGGGAAAAGTAGTGCAGGGAGATTTGGGAATGTCGATTACGGACAGAGTTCCGGTCTCCGAGTTGATCTTGCAGCGATTACCTGCGACTGTAGAATTGACGATCGGGACGTTTATCGTAGCGATCCTCATTGCCTTTCCAGCGGGAATTCTGGCTGCAGTTCGACGCGGAACTTGGGTTGATTATACGAGTACATTTGCCGCACTGGGCGGTATGAGTATCCCCAGCTTCTGGCTGGCGATGATGATGATTATTTTCTTTGCGGTTGAGAATCAATGGCTGCCTTCCTCAGGTTATGTGCCATTTTCCGAAAATCCGGCGCAAAACCTGATGGCGATGATCTTGCCATGTGTCGCTACCGGGCTTCGTGAATCTGCGGTATTGATGCGGATGTTGCGTTCGTCCTTGCTAGATGTCGTAAATATGGACTTCATTCGTACAGCTAAAGCGAAAGGCTTGAACGAAGCACGCACGATTTTGGGACATGCTCTGCGGAATGCGATGGTACCGGTCATCACGACCTCTGGTTTGATGATTGCAGGACTTTTAGGCGGTCTGGTCATCACGGAATCCATTTTCTCCATTCCAGGATTCGGACGTCTGATTGTGGAGTCGGTATTCAAACGCGACTACGTAACGGTACAAGGTGCAATTCTGGTTTCCGCCATTCTGGTCGTTCTCGTCAACCTGGTTGTTGACATCCTGTATGCGGTCATCGACCCACGTATCAAATCCGGGAAAGGAGCGGGCGAATAATGAGAACTTTTAACAAATTCCTCCGCAACGGATTGGGTCTTATCGGGGCAATCATTATCTTGGCCCTGATCATTGTGGCTATTTTTGCACCGTATATTGCTCCATTTGACCCCAATGAGCAAGATTACAACAAGATTTTAATGGAACCGAATGCGGAGCATTGGTTTGGAACAGACGATCTAGGTCGAGACATCTTTTCCCGCGTCGTATACGGTGCGCGTATTTCGATCCAGGCAGCCCTTATTTCTGTAGGGATTGCCATGCTGATCGGTGTGCCCATTGGACTCTTGTCTGGTTATTATCGCGGTTTCTGGGACGAGTGGATCGTCATGCGCTCAGTGGATGCGATGCAGGCGTTTCCGTTTTTGATTTTGGCTTTGGCTATTTCCGCTGTACTTGGTTCAGGCTTCGGGAATGCCATGCTGGCGATCGGTATCGGATTTTCGCCGGCCTTTGTACGTATTACCCGTGGTCAGGTGTTATCCTTGCGAAACATGGAGTACATCCATGCGGCTCGTTCGGTCGGGGTCAAGGACGCCCGAATCATTTTCCGTCACATCCTGCCGAATGCGATGAACCCGATCATGATTCAGGCGACCTTGGCAATGGCATCTGGTATTATTGCAGAAGCGTCTCTCTCCTATCTGGGATTGGGCGTACAGCCGCCGACGCCATCTTGGGGAAGTATGCTGAACCATGCACAAAGCCTGATGTCCGTCGCGCCTTATGCAACGTTTTATCCCGGTATTGCAATCTTTTTGGTCGTGCTAGGATTTAACTTGTTGGGAGATGGACTACAACAGGTATTGGACCCTCGGGCACGTAAATAGAATAAAGGAGTGGAGCAGATGACGACGATCTTGGAAGTTGAACAACTGAGAACCCGGTTTCGCACGGACAACGGTGTCGTCAGTGTCGTTGACGGCGTCGACTTCTCCATCCGTGCCGGCGAGACGCTGGGCGTTGTGGGTGAATCGGGCTGTGGAAAAAGCGTAACCAGCCTATCCATCATGCGCCTATTACCTCCAAACGGAAATTCCGGAGGTACGATCCGTTTCAATGGCAAGAACGTGTTGGAGCTGTCGGAGAAAGAAATGCAATCCGTGCGTGGAAACGAAATCGCGATGATTTTTCAAGAGCCCATGACATCGCTGAATCCACTGCATACGGTGGGCAAACAAATTGAAGAAGCAGTCATCCTGCATACAGGAGCAAGCCAACAACAGGCCAAAGAGCGGGCTATTGCCATGTTAAAGGCAGTAGGTATGCCGCGCGCCGAAGAAATTTATGGCGAATTCCCTCACCAGCTGTCAGGTGGTATGCGCCAGCGTGTCATGATTGCCATGGCCATGTCTTGTGATCCCAAGCTGATTATCGCTGACGAGCCGACTACGGCGCTGGACGTAACCATTCAGGCACAGATTCTGGATCTGATGCGCGACTTGAAGGAAAAGACCGGCACTTCGATCATGTTGATTACGCACGACCTGGGTGTCGTCGCGGAAATGTGTGATCGGGTAATTGTCATGTACGCTGGTCAGGTTGTGGAAGAAACGGATGTAGAGACGCTTTTTGAGAATCCCAAGCATCCGTACACCATCGGATTGATGAATTCCATCCCCGATCTGGAGGATGAACGAGAGTATCTGGAGACCATTCCTGGCTCTGTGCCATTGGCTCATCAGATGCCGAAGGGCTGCCGTTTTGCTCCTCGCTGCTCCAAGGTGATGCCAGTATGTGAAGAAAAAGCACCTGAGCTATTGCAGCTGGAAGGGCATAAATGCCGTTGCTGGTTGTATGCGGAGGAGGGAGAACAGGCATGACGACACCTCTATTGGAAGTAAAAGGACTACAGCAGCATTTCCCGATCAAGGGCGGGTTCTTGAAAAAGACGACCGGCTATGTAAAAGCGGTAGACGGAATTGATCTGCAGGTGTATCCTGGTGAAACCTTGGGTATTGTAGGCGAGTCCGGCTGCGGAAAATCGACGACAGGTCGCAGCATTCTGCGTTTGCTGGAGCCAACAGCAGGTGAGGTTTGGTTCGATGGCAAGGACTTGGCGAAGCTGCCGAAGGAAGAAATGCGCCGGATGCGCAAGGATCTGCAAATGATTTTCCAGGATCCATACGCGTCACTGAATCCACGAATGACGATCAAGCAGATTCTGATGGAATCCTTGATGGTCCACAACATTGGGACGACAGAAGAACGTTTAAAGACGATTGAAGAAATTATCGAGATTGTGGGACTGCGCAAAGAGCATCTGAATCGCCATCCACATGATTTTTCGGGAGGCCAACGCCAGCGTATCGGAATTGCCCGAGCGTTGGTCGTAAAGCCAAAGCTGATTATTGCTGACGAGCCGGTTTCTGCTTTGGACGTGTCGATTCAATCACAAGTGCTCAATCTGTTGAAGGATCTGAGAAAAGAATTTAATCTGACATTGATGTTCATTTCCCATGATCTGTCCGTAGTCAAACATCTTTGTGATCGGATCGCAGTTATGTACCTGGGCAGGGTAGTCGAAATTGCTGACAAGCGCACTTTGTTTGAAAACCCGAGCCATCCGTATACACGGGCATTGCTGTCTGCCGTACCGGTGGCCAAACCACGACAAAAGCGGGAGCGGATTTTACTGACGGGCGATTTGCCAAGCCCCGCAAATCCACCTAGTGGCTGTACTTTCCACCCGCGTTGTCCATACGCAACGGAAATTTGTAAGTCGAAGGTGCCTAGTCTGGCTGACATTGGTGCTGGCCAGTTGGTTTCCTGCCATCTGGTTCAATCAGGGGAACTGCAATAGCAGGTAGGGTCAGGATGGAGGTACGATATGATTTACTGGCAGTTGTTTCTAGCCTTTTTTCGGATTGGGATTTTTGGTTTTGGAGGGGGGCCTACCATGGTTCCCCTGTTTCATACGGAGTGTGTAAAAAAGTATAAATGGGTTACGGAAGATGATTTTGCTGATAATCTGGCGCTTGGCAACGCGTTGCCAGGTCCGATCGCGACTAAGCTTGCAGCTTACATCGGTTACCGGGTAAAAGGCTGGAAGGGCGCATTGGTTGCAAACATTGCAGTGGTTCTGCCGGTCGTCGTTCTGATGATCGCGCTGCTCGGAGTGATTTATCAATATAAAGACGCTCCAGGTGTATACGGCATGATTCAGGCGATTGGTCCGGTGATTGCTGTCATGACTGGGGTTATGACCTGGGAGTTCCTGCAAAAGGGCTGGCAGGGCGCGTCCAGTAAAACAGGCATCAGCATCGCGCTGGCCTTGTCCATCGTGGCGCTGGTTCTTTTGGATCTGCATCCCGGAATCGTCGTAGGAATCGCGCTTCTCATATCTTTTGCCTACACCACATGGTCCGTCCGGAAACGGAAGAAAAAGGACAGTGAGGAGGGGGCAGCATGATCTATCTTCAATTGTTCTGGGCCTTTTTTATTTCCAATATTCTGGGGTACGGCGGCGGTCCTGCAAGTATTCCGTTGATTCAGAATGAAGTGGTCAACCAGTATGGATGGATGACGGTTCAGGAGTTTGGTGAAGTACTTGCTGTTGGGAATGCCTTGCCAAGCCCGATCGCTACCAAGCTGGCTGGCTATATCGGTTATGAGGTAGCCGGTGTGCCGGGAGCTTTGGTTGCCTTGTTTGCGACAGTGGCGCCCACTGCCATCGCGATGATTTTACTGCTCCAATTTATCCATATGTTCCGCAAGTCACCCCAGGTAAAAGCAATGACACAATCGGTACGTCCTATCATAACGGTCTTATTGGGAACCATGACGTATCAGTTTCTGATGGGAGCTGTCGAAGGGATTGGCTGGATGCAGACAGGGATTCTGACTGTTGCTTCCTATCTGCTTTTGGAGACGTGGAAAATGCATCCTGCCTATGTGATTCTGATTTCGATGGCCTACGGGTTCTTCTTTATTGGTTAGCTCTTACGGTAGAAAAAAGGAGGTTAATAACATATGACACAGTTTGACGCACATGAATACCCGTATGCATCGCGTAGAACGACGACTTTTGCCAATAATGGCATGGTTGCCACTTCTCAACCCCTGGCAGCCCAAGCAGGTCTGGACATCCTGAAAAAGGGTGGAAATGCGATCGATGCAGCGATTGCTACAGCTGCTTGCTTAACTGTTGTGGAACCTACCTCCAACGGTATTGGCGGAGACGCCTTTGCCCTGGTATGGGTCAAGGATGAGCTGTTTGGCATGAACGCCAGCGGTCCGGCTCCGCAAAGCATTTCCATTGATGCCGTCAAAGCCAAAGGTCACGAAGAAATGCCGACATACGGCTGGACTCCGGTAACCGTACCGGGCGCTCCTGCTGCGTGGGCTGCTTTGTCCAAGCGCTTTGGCCGTCTTCCTTTGACAGAAGTTCTGCAGCCTGCCATCGATTACGCGGAGAAAGGCTTTCCACTCTCCCCGACTCTCGCGCACTACTGGAAAGTGGGCTACAACAAGTTTAAAAAGCTTTGCACAGGTCCTGAATTCGCGCATTGGTTCACGACATTTGCTCCAGACGGACGTGTGCCACAGGCAGGAGACATCTGGAAATCTCCAGCTCATGCCCAAACCCTGCGTCTGATCGCCGAGACGAATGCAGAGAGCTTCTATCGTGGTGAGCTTGCAGACAAAATCGATGCTTTCTCCCGCGAGTGCGGCGGTTTCCTGACCAAGGAAGACTTGGCAGCGTACCAACCAGAGTGGGTCAAACCAATCAGCGTCAACTATCGCGGCTATGACGTATGGGAAATCCCGCCGAACGGGCAGGGAATGGTAGCCCTGATGGCATTGAATATCATGAAGGGCTTCGAGGTAGGAGCAAAAGATACAACCGATACGTACCACAAGCAAATCGAGTCGATGAAGCTGGCCTTTACTGATGGCATGCACTACATCACCGAGCCAAAAGACATGAGCGTGACTGTGGAAGAGCTGCTTTCCGAGGAGTATGCAGCGGCAAGACGTGCGTTGATCGGTGACGAGGCACTGATTCCAGAACCAGGTCAACCGCGCAGCAGCGGTACAGTCTATCTGTGTACTGCTGACGGTGAAGGCAACATGGTCTCCTTCATTCAAAGCAACTACATGGGCTTTGGCTCCGGAGTGGTTATTCCGGATACCGGGATTGGCATGCAAAACCGCGGTCACAATTTCTCGCTCGATCCGAAGCACGACAATCGACTGGAACCAGGCAAACGTACGTATCACACCATCATTCCTGGCTTCCTGACGAAGGATGGAAAAGCGGTAGGACCGTTCGGAGTTATGGGCGGCTTCATGCAGCCACAAGGGCATATGCAGGTTGTGATGAACACGGTAGATTTCCATTTGAACCCGCAAGCTTCCCTCGACGCACCGCGCTGGCAGTGGCTGGAAGGCAAGACCGTGGAGCTGGAGCGGCATTTCCCAGAGCATTTGGCTCTGGCGTTGGAGCGCAAAGGCCACACAATCAAATGGGCGCAGCCAGGCAACTACTTTGGCCGCGGACAGATTATCTGGCGCAATGAACAAGGTGTGCTGATCGGCGGAACGGATATGCGGACTGATGGTTGTATTGCGGCCTGGTAATACAAGTGAACGCATCATGAAAAGGGTGTCCTCCGAGTGGATAATGGCTCGGGAGACACCCTTGTTTTATGGAGATTATCGGAATTCACGGTCTTTAAATTTGATTGATAATTATTTTCACAAGGTGCTAAAATGATCCTATCAGTGCGTAGCGAAAGTAAGATGCGTTTGTCTGCCGGGAGCCGATTCAAAACTTCTTTTATCATTGGCCAAGAAACATTTTCATCGCGTTCTGGGTTGAAGCATTGATCGCACAGCCGATAGCCAGATTTACCATAAAAAAGCTGCACGCTAGACAGGATCGTAAAGCAGCAGGCACGCATTAATCGTTGAAATGGATCGCTGAGATGAACTGGAAAGCAGCACTGGGACCTTTTTTCAGATTCGTGGCTGCTGCTTTTTTTCTTGTGAAAAACGTCTCGACGTTTTTCATTAAACAGAATATGACCGTTTATTTGCGTCTGTGTAAAACGTATTGAAAGGAGTCATGGGGGAATTGTCTTAGAAATTCATGCAGGGGCTAAAGGCACCTAGCCAATTTATTTCGCTAACGGAGTAGGGTTCTTTTAGATTAAGCAAGGAGAGACTTATCATAAGTGACAGATATTTTTATTACTTGTAGTGAAAATTTGATTTTTCTCTTTTAAAAAGGAATTTATAAATGGGGCGGTATAAGGGGCAGCTAATATTTCAAATTTGTTAGGAAAATAATATTGTTTTGTTGTCTTTTTGTTTACATGTTAAATGTACTTTCAGATATTAGTGGTAATTTGTAAGTACAATAATAAACTACGAAATAACAATCCATATTCAATCTAAACTTATCCAATAACAAAAAAGGGTTATCCTTGCCGGAATTAACCATACAAGAATAGCCCTAATTATGAAAACAACGTATATAGTTTTCTAGCTTACTCATGAAATAGCAAATCAATCCTCGAATTCGCTAAAAGCCCTAATACTAACAGTTTTATTCTCAACCGGAATATGAATTTTAGGCGGCATATTATTAGTGTTTATAAATTGCTGTGGAGTTTGAGAGCATATTCTACTTATATCACAGCTATTACACTTCTTGCTGCAAGGCCTCATTGGAAAATCATTATCAAGAATACGTTCGACTGCCCAATTAATATTTCCGATTGCTGCTGTTATAGCATCCTTTGAAACTGGAATATCTATTCTCTTGTTATCCTTTAGTAAATGCACGGAACCGGTTTTTGTCTTTTCACCTAAAACTTCATTAGCAGCATGAGCGTAAAGTTGAACCTGTAAAGATAAATCTATCCAGTCATTTTCAGCGGATTGGTCAGGTGTATCTAATGATTTAAAATCAATAACGTGTGCATCAATAATATTACCAATATCATCACGTTTAAGAAGTAAATCTATAGCACCTGAAACCAATGCTTGACCAATATTAATTTCAAACCTTGCTTCATCTTCCCTAATTCTTTCAAAATCACATCCAAAAGAATTAACATAATTACCAACAACTTCCTTTGCGCTCTCGTACGCTCTTTCATAAGGACCTGGTCTATTCACTGGATCATTACTTGGAAAAATGTGCTTTAAGTGAAATGTCTCTTGGGCAACAGTATCTACTTCCATTTGACTAGGAGCAGAATTCTTATAGGTTTGATGTAGTTTTTCAATAATAGTATGCGTTGTTAATCCGAAACCGAACAGTTCAGGAACTGCAGGATTAAATCCGAAAAATTTCTTAAGTTTATAACGCATAGGACAAACCATATATTCTTTGATTTCTGAATAGCTGGTTGGTAGTAGGGTTTCATCAATCCGACGTTTTTGAGGAACTTTTTCAATTCCAACAGGCAAGGTTAAGTTATCGTTAGAAAGGCCAAGCTGATCAATTCTTTTTTTGAAATCCGATGGTTTCTTCAAGCTTTTAGCGTCGGGCTGTCGTTCACTTCCAGTGATATACAAGAATCGTTCTGCTCGTGTCATCGCTGTATAAAACAGTCGAGCCTCGTCTTGTCTTGTCGTACAATAGGCACCTCTTCGAACGGGTTCCTCCATTAGTGAGGATGGAAGCCATCCGGAATAACTACTTTTATCGGAAGGAAACCGTCTATTGACTACATCGACAATGAAAACTACCGGATATTCCAGACCTTTCATTTTGTGAATTGTTGAAATTGTTATGGCGTCAGGTTTTGCGATTACATCCAAAGTACTTACGTCATAACCACTCTCAGCAACATTAGAAAGAAAGTTTAATATTTCTCGGTATCTACCTGGAGAGTCAATGCTGACATATACTTTTTCGATATCAAGGATAATACTGCTAAAAACCCCCAAATCTCGCATAACAACATCATCAAATGTTGTTTTTGGAACGCCAAAAGCTAGCATAATTTGATGTAAGAATTCCTGAGGATAAACTTTACGACGCGCTCCGCCTTGAGGTGTATGTATTTTTAGGTTCCAATCGGAGATAACTTTGGCTACTTCATTAAAATCAGCATTTGGGAAATTAGAAATTATAACTGTTTCAAATAACACTTTCATCATTTCTCGCGTAGGAGCAGGTTCACGTAATAATTCCATAGTATTTCTAATTGTTACAGCGTGAGGTCTTTCGAAAATACCGCCCTCAGCATCTAGGGAGTATGGTAACCCCATTCTACGCAATTCGGTAGTAAATTCGTGGTGTTTGTGAGGTAAATTTTGGGGATTATAACTTCTTTTAATTGATCTGAATAAGATTGCAAAATCTGCAGGTGTTAACCCTCTAACTTCACGTTCCGTTCCATCGGCGTTATATTCAATGAATTTTGTGCCAAGTAATTCATTAATTCTATTTGCTACCCATCTAGCCTCATTTTCCCTTGAATCAAACCATAGAGATTTGAAGTCACTAATATTACCATCACTATGTGATTTTGGATTTTTTGAATGACGAGATGTACTTAGCTCTTGTTGTATAAAGTAATCCGAGGCTTGAACAATTGCATTTGTACTTCTAAAGTTAGTACTCAAAATATGAGTAGAACAGTTAGAGTACCGGTCTTGGAAACTTAAGATATTGTTAACGTCAGCTCCACGCCATGAATAGATTGATTGATCATCATCACCAACAACCAATAAAGACTCAGCTTGTTTTTTTAGGTGTACTATTAGTTTTTCTTGTATAGGATTAATATCTTGATATTCGTCAACCAAAATGTGCTTTAGTTCTTTTAATGATTCCTTAATGGACGGTGTCTCCTTTTCAAGTTCTTCTACTGCAAGACGTATCATCAGAGAAAAATCAATAAACTTATCTCGATGTAAGCTTTGATATATCGTTTTTAATAAGCGACCTAACGTTCCGTCTTCATTTTCAATATCTTCAAGGGATAATGCTTCATCATTTGCAGTGCTCCATGCATCAGCAACTTCTTTAATTGTAGAAAACATTCTTGCATTACGTTCGTTTTGAATTCCATTTAAGCCTAAGGTGTAATAACGAGATAGTAGATATAATTTAAACCTATTTTCATCGAGAACCTCATATTGTCGATATTTTGCATCTACTTTACCGAGTAAATACTGACAATAAGAATGTATCGTTCCAATGTACATTGCCCCAACTAATGAGACTGGCAGAGAAAATTTCAAAAGTGCATCAGCAACTCTGCGTTTAATTGATTCTGCTGCCTTATCGGTGAATGTAAAAGCAACGATTGATTGGGGGGGACAGCCAGTAGCAATTAAATAGGCAATTCTAAAGGCTAATGTTCGTGACTTTCCGGATCCAGCACAAGCAAGGCATAATATATTTTCATTGTCATCTAATACGGCAGCTTGCTGATTATAAGTTAAGTTTTCGGATAGTACTTGTTTAAGGTCCATTTCTATCCTCCAAAATTTCATAAATAATATGGTGAAATAATTTCCAATTTCCGTAACTATAATTTTATTATTTTGGACGGTTTTTCTTTAACAACAATATTACACATTAATGCCTCGTCTAGTTTTTTCCGAACAACCAAACCTTGAGCTTTACAAAATTCAGGGGGCAATGCATTTCCGATCATTAATGCGATAGACGAAATTGGTATATCATCGGGGAAGTAATAATTACGTCTAAACGTTTGTAATAGAGCGGCTTCTCTTGCAGTAATGCATCGATCTTCTTCAGGGTGAAGAAATCTACCTTTTGAAGGATTTAAACAACCACCAGTAATTGTTGAAGATACGTCATCCCATCTCAATCTGCCATATACATCATTAAATCCTACATTTTTTTTTGTATGGCACTCTAATGTAAATTCTGCAGGCAAATCTTTTCTACTTCCACCGTTGCGTGGAGTTAATTTTATTCTCTGCAAAACTTTTTCAGAGTGTCTTGGGTAACGTTTATGTGCGTTATCAGTTGTGACATCCACACTTTCCAAATCGCCAATAAAATCTCGTACAGTCATAACTCTTTCATTACCTGGAGGTACTTCTATTTTATCTATCAAAGAGCCTAACATCACCAGTCGCTTTCTTCTTTGAGGAACCCCATATGCTGCCACATCAACAACTTTATACTCCAGTTTATACCCTATTTTTTTAAGTCGGGAATATACTTTTTTAAATAACGTGTAGTTTTCCAGCCCTGGTACATTTTCCATCATAATGGTTATTGGTTGCAATTCCTCAACAAATCTTAAATATTCTAATATCAAGCTATTACGTGAATCTTTTGAAGCCCTTTTTTTATTCCGACGTCTAATTGATGAAAAGCCTTGACATGGTGGGCATCCGGCTAATAAATGAAGTGGTTGTCCTTTGAGAAGATCCAGTATTTTTTGGGTTTCTATGTTCCTAATATCTTCTTCAAATAAATGGATGTCGTGTTTTTCGTGATTCAACCGATATACCCGAGCAGCATGTTTATCTATTTCAATAGCTGCAATTACATTAAATCCCGCATTTATTAAACCTTCTGTCATTCCTCCACAGCCAGAAAATAAATCAATTGCATTATAAGCCATCTTATCACCACCCTATTTTCTAGTGCTCACCTTTTGTACCCATAATTTGGTGCCCAAGCTTGAAATAAAACATATACCACTCGGGATTCTCCCTTATTAGCATAGAAGTTGTTTTTACTGAGATGAGTTGTGTTGTTTTACAATTTATAAACCAGTTCCTCAAACCAATAATACTATTCTCATTTTATCGCAAGAGCAAAATTTATCAAATATAGCTTCTTGACGAAGAATAATGTTTTCATGCCTTAAGAGGAATTCCAGATAATTAAAAATAAGTATCGATTGACTGCTTGTTTTTCTAGGTAATCTTAATAAACAAGCATCTAAATATTAGTGTAATGATGAACATGGGCTCAAAAATATACTTAAAGTGTGGTGGAAGTTCCAGTGATGAATAAAGAATCAGCACTTTGAATATGAGTTCTCTAAAACGTGTATATAGTCAGAACTCGCTGCCTCCGTTGATCTTTTCTTCGGGTCAGATATTCTTCGTCATTCTTTCCTTTTGTGACTTTTAATTTTTACAGGGAGTCAATGAATTTCAGTCGAGTTCTCGATTTTCAAATGATAGTTAATGTAAAGAAAATGATCGCCCTACCAGTTACCGAAAATTAACACCCTTAACAGGTCAGGCGGTTAAATAACTATGTTTATCTATTCCTAAAAAATAGGAGCTCCTGCTCTGCATGCAAGAACTCCTTTTATTAAAAATAAAATTAATTAAAGATCGGCAAATAGTTGAAGATGGTAATCTTCAGAAGTTAATCTTGCCTTACCATAATGTTTTATTTCAGCTTCAATTAAGATATCGATAGGGTTATTATACTGTGAAAACCATTTTGTAATATAATCGACCACCCTATTCGAGAAATCCAACTCCCAGTACTTTCTGATTATAAAAGCTCTAACAATGTTGACTTCAGGAGTTGGATTTAAATTGATGTATTTATCCTCAATAATGATATCCAATAATTTTTCTCTAATTGCCTGTATAAATATATCAGCGTCAAGATACGAGGTTTTTAAATTTAACGCTAAGGAATCAAAATTATAAAAAGATCCTTTTGAAATATTTTCAAATTTTGCATCTAAAATGTTTTCTCTGAATGCCCAATTGTTAGAAATACCCCAAATATCTAGTTCAATATTTTCGAGAAAGACCTTGTAACCACCGAAGCGATTTCGACGATAACAATATGAATCTAGAACCTCGTCAAAATTGGATATTTTGGAATCAACTATAATATCAATATCTCTAGGCAGTGTTTTATGGGCATAATCTCTAATTGCTCCACCCACTAAAATAAGATCACCATATTCACTTAGATTATTAAATAGACAAGCAACTTGTTGATTCCCCGTCCTAAATTTCATTAAATTATCAATTGTACGTTTCTGTAATTGGGACGCGGTAACCATTTATGTACCTCCTACAACTTAATCCCAGTTAAACGCTGATACATTTCAAGGGCATATGAGTCAGTCATACCACATATAAAATCTGTAACAAGTAGAAGTTTGTCATATATACTAGGAATAGTGTCTTCAAGCTCAAATGGATATTTTTCGATTATATCTCTGTAGTTATCAGAGATCAATAAATACAACTTACCTTCCTCAGTTTTACTATCTTCTATATTCTCAGAAACAACAGCAGATACAAACATATTAAGCAGGCCTTGAATAACCTTTCCTCCTGCATATTCCCTAGCGACTATATCTTTAGAGTCAAAAATAATATTCGCCAATTCTTTAAATGCCTCTCTTACTTTTGCAGCTTCAGATACATCGATTATTTCTTGGTCAAAATCACCATTTAGTATCGATTCATGTCTGCTAATAAATTCTTTTACAACACATTGTATCATATAGCCTTGAGCGTCAATTCTAAACCTTTGTACTGCATTATCTAATTTGTCACATCTATTTATTTGTATATTTTCTTCGTAAGTTTTTACGAAACTCTCATATAATTTTTGATCTTTTTCAGAGCCATCAGTTAAATGTTTTCTTAGTACACCTTCAATTGTATGGTAGTCCAGAACTTTCTTTTTGCATCCATCTTCAATATCAGCTGCGGAATATGCAATATCATCGGCAGCTTCTAAAAGAAATGTTACAGGATGACGGTGATTTTCAATACCCGTATAGTTTTTGATCCTTTCAAATATTTGTTCTTCAGACTGTAAATATCCAAACTTTTTATAACTGATACCTAAATTTTTCTCCCTGCGCTCTATTTTGTTTTTATTTCCTACAATTGATGATCTTGGATATTTAATTATACTGGCTAAAGATGCAGAAGAAAGATTATAACTAAATTCATCCACTAAGAAATTTAACCTTGATAAAAGTCGAAAGGTTTGGGCGTTACCTTCAAAATTAATAAAATCAGAAACTTTTGCAGAAGAGTTAAGGCGATCTCTAATCTCAATTCCTCGGGGGTTATTATTAAACCAGTCTGAAAAAAATTTTTGAATAGCTGCTTCCCCAAAGTGGCCATATGGGGGATTACCTAAATCATGTACCAGACCAGCAAAAGCTAACAAAGAGCTAATTTTACCTCTATGTTCGATGGATAGTTTTCCAAGCTCAATTAATTTTTCTTCAACGCTAACTCCCAAAGAACGTCCTATTGTAGAGACTTCATGGGAATGTGTTAATCGAGTTCTTACAAAATCACTATTATCTAATGGAAATACTTGGGCTTTGTCTTGAAGTCTACGTACTGCTGAGCTAAAAACGAGTCTTGCATAGTCATCATCAAAATCGTTTCGTAAGTCAAATTCGTTTTCTTGTCTTCTATCTTTAATTTGCCCAGTTCTTAAACGCACTCCACTTAATAATGTATCCCAATTCATTTTGGTTTCCATAATTAACCTCCCAGTATAAACCTGTAGGTAGGTACTTCTAATTGTTTATCCAAAACTCCTTCTAAACTGGAAAATGTATCATTTTGTTTCGTGTTGTTTGTAGAGATACAAATTGACCGTTAGACCCGTTACGGAGAACCGTACCAAAAGTAATGGAAAATAATAATATGACGGGTTGATTTCTCCAAGTACGGTCTCGACAGAAAATGGAAATCCGGTATCGCCAATTTGAGTCGGTGGCTTGATGAAAAAACCAGAAGGACAAGGCATCGTTCAGCGATACAATGTCTTTCCGGTTTTAGTACATGTCAAGCTAATCCAAGTGCCAGCGCCAGCAAGACCGCCGAAGCACCACCTGCAAGCGAGCCGGCGACATTGACGGAATCGTTGTTCCAGCCGATGCGGCCACGGACCCGCACGGCTGGCTTACCGCAGTGACGAGCCTGCTCGATTTCGCGACCACAAGCGTCACAACGGTACATTTGCTGCCATGTCGCACCGATCCAAGAATCAGTCAGCGATCCGATGAGGCCCGCCAGACCGGCTATTCCGATCCAGGCCGCTGGTCTAAGCATCTCCGCGACCGCATCTGGCGCAGCTTGACCGGGCATCGCAAGCAGCAACCATGCTACTGTGCCGATAAATAACCCGCCTGCAAACGATGCCCCCAAGCCAAGGCCAGAGACGCCTCCGGATGTGCCAGGTGGAACACGCCGACCTGTCTTGATCGATCTCGGGGGAGTCCGGCTCAAACCTCCGATTTCCGTAGCCCAAGTATCAGCAGTAACAGCCGCCATGACACCAAGGAAGGCGTACCACCAAATCGGATGCGGATAAGCCCAATTTGCTACACACAACAGCAGCCCCAGTCCACCGTTCGCGAGCACTTGGCCGGCATCACGGGTCCCGGTTTTCTCATAACTACTCTCGGCCTCTTTCTTTGCATGCTTTTTCCACTTGGACCAGAAGTTCGACGAAACAAAAAAAGCAATGAGGGAGCCGAACCAGATCACGCTTCCGAGCGCGTACATCACCGTACCCAGCATCACTGCAGCCAGAAAGCCGGAACCGGAAAGCGACCTTTTTGAATAAGCCGCCCCCGCAATTCCAGCGCTGCAGGCAAGACCTATTAACCATACCACCGTTTTCCGCCCCCTTTGCTATTGAACTATTATACCTTAATACAGCAGGCTTACGAGAAGTATAAAGAGTCTAGTAGGACATCGGATGTCTCGACCTCCAAATAATGGACGTGGTATGATTTGAGAATACTATCTTCACATTAGGTGGTATGTAATGGGAACAGGTAATCCGGCAACGATAACCGTAGAGACGATTGTTCATTCTCCCGTCGAAAGCGTGTGGAAATTTTGGACGGAACCGAAACATATCATGCAATGGAATAACGCTTCCGATGACTGGCACACGCCTTACGCCGAGAATGATCTGAAGGCCGGTGGCAAATTCGTATCGAGAATGGAAGCCAAAGACGGCAGCTTCGGATTTGATTTTGGCGGAGTATACGATGAGGTGAGCATGTACGAGACTATCTCCTATACGATGGGAGATGGTAGAAAAGTGAAGATCTCTTTTATTCGCCAAGGCAACGACACGCAAATCATTGAGTCGTTCGATGCTGAAGAGACGAATAGCAGGGAGATGCAGCAAGCCGGATGGCAATCGATTTTAGACAATTTCAAGAAATATGCGGAAAACGCTAAAGAAGAATAGGAAACTCTCGCAGTCCTAGAAGCGCATGCCAGCATCGGCATGCGTTTTTTGCTATTGCTGCGTCTAGGCTGACCTGATTGTTTTTTGCATTTTGGCTGTTTTGCTGTTTTATAGATGAATAGTAAAAGTGAGAACCCCTGGCACACCAAAAAGATGGTGAAGACAGGGGTTCTTATCATTTTCTTAGTTTTGCTATGTAATCGATCGTGGTTCACCCGAACCTGCGAACAGATGCCAATGCATCCTCCAGCTCGCCGAACACGACGATTCGCGACTGGCGATGCACCTCTTTTCCCTCGAAGAACAACAGTATGGTGGGTGCGGCAAATACGAGGAATTCCCCGCTGATTTCGGGTGTTTTTTCGATTGAGACGATTCTACCCTCTACTTCAGGAAAGGCCTCAAGCAGTTTGATTGTCTTTTCCAGCGTGGCGTCACAGACTCCGCAATTCGCCATTTTTATAAAGATTAGACTGATCGGATGGGCTTCCAGATGTGCCTGTACCTCAGACATTTGAGTGAGTAGATTCATTTCATGTTAACCCCCGGTTGTTGGATCACTTTATGCTGTAGTTGTCCTTTTTCTTGCGGAACAACAGAAAACCTCCGCAAGCGATCAGAATGATCCCCAGAATTCCGCCTAATTGAGACGATAGCAGGTTGGTGGCAAAAAGATACTGGCGACGACGGTCAATATCGAGATGGGGATCAGAAGGGCATGATTGCGGCCACCGAAAATGTACAATTCCAGAAGACCAAAGGCTGGACCAATAAGAAAGAATGGCCATGTACCGCTCATGTCGCCATCGAACAAGAGCTGGCTAAAGAAAAACAGCGGAGCATAGACCAGCAGGATACCTCCCGGAACCAGCAGTCCCGCCCGTTTGGGGTGTGGATTCATGAAAAAGAAGATGTGAAATCCAATCGCTGGAATCAAAAGAAATGCTGGCCACAGAACACCCATATTCATTTCGATTCCACTATAGGTAGCCAGAACAAAGATTACGCCTAAACCAATTAAAACATATCCGAAAAACTCCTTCATCCCTTCGAGCCCCTTTAGATTATTTTTCCAGCCTGCACTTTTATCAGTCTAACATACCCCTTCTAGGAGGTGATCCGTCTTCGGACTGAAATGACATAAAATAGACGGCTGCACCTGAGGCAATAAACCCAGCTGGTCCACATAACGATCAGTGAAAAGTCCCCTTTCTGCAAAAAAATAAAGAAAAATTTTGGGGGATTTGCAACAAATTATGCCAAATGTCCGTCTGTGGGTTTGACAACATATTCCAAAGGAAGGAAGGAAGGGGGATGTGATTGCTACCCGCATACGTCTTCATTCCTATGATGATCATCATGGTCATCGCCGTTTACACCGATTTGCGTAGCAGGATGATTTACGACTGGCTAACGCTTCCTGGAATGGTTTACTTTTTGCTCTGCCATGCTTTTGCCCAGCCGGATCGATGGCTTTCGTATGTGCTCGGGGTGGTTGTATTGGGGGGAATTACCCTGATGATGGCAGTGATCAGCAATGGACAGCTGGGTGGTGGAGATATCAAGCTGTTTGCGGTGGTGGGTGCAGCGTTGGGATGGCAGGCAGGATTAATGGTGATGGGACTTACTTACCTCATAGCAGGAATAGGGGTTATTCCGGTCTGGATTGCATCGAAAGTCTTGAAAAAGCAGGGAATTGGGCGGGAAATTCCATTAGCTCCTTATATAGCAGGAGGAACAGCACTTCTGATAATGCTGGCGTTTTACATCGAGTGAGAAATAACTTTCTGGAATAAAGGGTCAATGAAGCAAGTGAACAAGACTCGTGCCCTTTGACAGCGAAGTTTTTTAAAAGGAGAGGGAATCATTGCATGCTGGAATCCAAGCGTAGAGCCATTATATTCTTGGCGCTTTCCATTTTGCTAGCGGCGGGAGCAGGCTTTTTATTTTTGAAAAAAATCAAGGATTTGAATGCTCAACTAGGGGAAATGGTGGAGATTTACGTGGCGACTACCGATATTGCGTCGCGTTCTCTGATCCAGCCAGACCAGATCACAACGAGAGAAATTCCAAAAAAGTATGCAGATGATTCGTACATAACGGACAAAGCAGTCCTGAAGAACCAAGTGACGGTTGTCCCATTGTCAAAGGGCAACATCATTACGAAGAACATCCTCAAGCCAGCGACTACGGTACGTGATCAAAATAGTCGTCTCGTCACCGTCTACGCTTCAGGAAAAGTCGTCTTTGACCAGCAGCTGGATGCATTGGATCGGGTTGATATTATCGTCTCCCGTGAAATCAATGGAAAGCCGGCTACAGAGGTCTTCATGAAGGACGTTCCAGTCGCGATGGTCGCCAAATCCGAAGATCAATTTCGCGGTGTCGCATTGGAGATGCCGTTCGAGCAGGTTCCAGTCTTTATTCATCAGCAGCACTATGCCGATGTCATGCGGATCTTGAAAGCCAATGTAGGCAAAGAAGAGCTGGGGATTCCGGAGCCATTCTCCGAGCAGCCAGCAGAGCCAGGAGCACCAGGGGCGTCTCCTGCGGAAGGACAGCCTGGCAATCAGCCGCCTGCATCGACACAACCAGCAGGGACTCCACCTACACCAGTTCCGAATTCGGGAGGCTAATGCATGAACACCGATGTCAAAATACTTGTCGTCGCCGACTATGAGTCAATTCAAAGTCTGTTGCGAGAATCTCTCACCCAGCGTAATGTCCACTTTACGACATCGCGCGAAGTGAAAAAGGAGATCGACCGGATTGCACCCGATGTCGTGCTGCTCGTTCAACCTGAGGATGGCACAGGGGTTGAACTGGTTCAATACATCCAGGGGGAGCTGCCGGAAGGAATCATCATTTTTTTAACGGAAAAGCAAGACTTTGCCCTGGTGCGCGATGTTGTGCGCGCGGGTGCGATCGAATACATTCTGATGCCCGACGAGCTGTCGCTGTTGACGGATCGGCTGGACAAAATCGCGGAGCTGGAGCAGCACCAGCAGCGCAAGAAGGGAGCCGTTGCGACCGGAGGGGCATTCGTCAGGGGAAGGGGAAAGGTATATTCCTTCTACAGCGGCAAGGGTGGCAGCGGTCGAACACAGCTGGCGACCGGCTTTGCGCAGGCACTCAAGCTGGAGTCGACCGCCCGCGTCCTGCTGATAGACCTGAATCTGCAGTACGGCGGCGTGGAAACCTTCTTCTCGCTCGACAGTATGCGTACGCTGGCGGATCTGGTCCCGGTGATGAATGAGATGAATGAAAACCACATTCGCAATGTGTCGCAGAGGGAGAGTCATTCCAAGCTGGAAGTGCTGGTAAGCCCGAGAGATGCGGAGACTGCCGAGAATATTTCCGAAGAGTTTATCACCCGACTCATCCGCGCGAGCCGACGCAGCTATGATTTTGTCATTCTCGATCTGCCAAATCATATGAATGAGCTGACGTATTCGGCCTTGGAGGAATCCGACACGATCTATTACGTCATGAATCTGGATACGCCGTCTGTACAGACCTATCGACTGGTAGAGGAGCTGTTCAGAAAGTTGCGAATCGACACCCAAGGAAGATTGGAGATCGTGGTCAACCAGGTGGGAAGAGATAACGAACTGACCGTATCCGACTTGAAAGGATTGACACAAACACCGATCACTGCCGAAATCGTCCGCGACCATCGCGGTGTGCAGGCTGCAGTCAATCAAGGGCTGCCCCTGCAGCGAGAAGCCAATGAGAAGAAGCTTGTTCCCGCTGCCAAAGACATCCGCAAATGGGTACTATCCAAGCTGTCATAGGAGGCGAAGGACATGGCATTATTTCGACGAAAAGAAGAGAATCACGTACAGCCTGAAGAAACCGCCCGTTCGCTCGCAACTCCGCCCTATCAAAATCCGTACATCGACGAGCTGGCTGATCACTACAAAGCGAGGCTCTTGCGGGAGACCAATCTGGATCGCTTGACCAGTCTGGCTCCTGGTGAGATGAGACTGGCGATCGAACGAATGGTATCGCAATACATGTCGGAAGAAAAAGTCGTCATTCCACGCAATGAAAAAGAAATGCTGCTAACCAGGCTGATCAATGAGTCTGTCGGTCTGGGGCCCTTGGAACCTTTGCTGGCTGATCCCGAGATCACAGAGATTTCGATCAACGGTCACAAGGAAGTCTACATCGAAAAAAGCGGCCGACTGGAGCGAACCGATCTGAAGTTTCGCGATGAAGAGCATCTCCGCCACATCGTCGACCGGATTGTGGCACCACTCGGACGGCGAATTGACGAAAGCTCTCCGATGGTGGACGCCCGCTTGAAGGACGGCAGCCGCGTGAACGCTGTGATTCCCCCGGTCAGTCTGAACGGTACGCTTGTCTCCATCCGGAAATTCCGCAAAGAGCCGTTCGCCATGAAGGATCTGATGAAGTTTCATTCCTTTGATGACAAGATGGCGTTTTTCTTGGAAGCCGTCGTTCAGGCAAAGATGAACGTGCTCATCTCGGGAGGTACGGGCAGCGGAAAAACAACCTTGCTCAATGCCGTTTCCAAAGCGATTCCTGTCTTTGAGCGGGTCATTACCATCGAGGATTCGGCAGAGCTGAAGCTGGATCGACCCAATTGCGTGGGACTGGAAGCACGCCCGCCCAATATGGAGGGAAAAGGGGAGATTACGATTCGTCATCTGGTGCGCAACTCCCTGAGGATGCGTCCCGACCGGATTATCGTTGGGGAGGTCCGCGGCGCTGAGGCCTTCGACATGCTGCAAGCGATGAATACAGGTCATGAAGGCTCCCTGACTACGGTGCATGCGAATACCCCGCAGGATGCGTTTAACCGCTTGGAGGGTATGGTCATCATGGCAGGGATGGAGTTGCCTTCCTCGGTCATTCGCGAATACATCGTCAGCGCCCTTGATTTTATCGTCCAGGTCACGCGCCTATCGGACGGAACACGGAAGATGGTCTCGATCTCAGAGGTGTATACAGGGGCTGACAAACAAATTGAGGTCAATGAGATTTTTCGTTTTCAGCGCATCGGCATCGGCAAGGATGGGGAAGTGCTCGGCTATTTTACCCCGACAGGCATCATCCCCCGGTGTCTGGAACGGTTGAAAACCTTTGGCATAGAGATCGACGAGACCCTGTTTCAGTCAGCGGAGGTGAAAAGACGTGAGCATCTCCATCCTGTTTAGTCTCTCGGTATTGCTGGGCATTTGGGGCATTTATGAATACCTGGGCTACCGGGCGAAGAAGACGGAGTGGAAAAAGAAGGCCGAGGAATGGTACGACGTCAAATCACAGCGTAAAAGCTTCCTGCTCGTCTGGGGGGATCGCTTTGACCGTACTCCTCACGCACAGGAGATTCAAAGCAAGCTCGTCAAGGCCAATATCTCCCTCGCTCCCTCTGAGTACTACGGCATCATGCTGGTGGGCTCATTCGGATTGGCCATCTTTTTCAACAATGTCGTGGGCCTGAAATTCCCCTACAACCTGTTCGCGGGTGCAGCCAGCATGTACATCCTGCAAAACCTGCTTTTCATCGTCCGACGCAACAAATACCAGGAGAGAATGAACGATCAGCTATCGGACGTGTGCCGCCTGCTCGCCAACTCGCTACGGGCCGGACTAACCCTGACACAGGGGATTGAGATGGTAGCCAGAGAGATCCCGCAGCCGGCAGGCATGGAGTTCAAGCGAATGGCGCGTGAGCTGCAGCTGGGGGTCAGCTTTGACAAGGCTTTGAGCGACATGGAAAAACGTATTCCGACGAGAGACTTTCGGATTTTTGCAGCGACGCTGTACATCCAAAGGCGGGCTGGGGGCAATCTTAGCGAGGTGTTGCAGGAGATGGCAGAGACCTTGGAGGATCGGCGAATCGTCAACCAGGAAATCAAGACGATGACGGCTGAGCAACGCTACGTTTCCATCCTGGTGCCGATCATGCCCATCGCTTTGGTGCTGATGATGAACACGATGAACAAAGGCTTTATCGATCCACTGTTTTCCGGCTTTGGGCTGATTTTGCTGGGGGTATTTATTATCGGGACGATTTTGTCCTACGTTCTGGTCAGAAAAGTGACCAACATAAAGGTGTGAGAAGGGTGTGGCAGATGGATGCTTGGATGATAACCTGTCTGTTTCTGTTCTTGTTGTTCTTCGGCATTTTTTTAAAGGAATTCTATCGTTACTCGGTCGAGAAGGAAAAGCTGATCAACCATGTGCATGAAAAAACGGGCATTCGTGGTTATGAGATTCGCAAGCGGGAGACGGCTTCCGAAAAGTGGATCAAAAAATGGCTCGCATACAGTGACGATTACTCTGCTCTCGGACAGCGCATCAACTTTTTCAGTGAATCGCATGAGGTGGAGGAATGGCTGCTAAAGGCGGGACGCCCGTTTGATCTGAGCGTGGAGCGGTTTCAGGGAACGAAAATTCTCATGGCTCTGCTCGGGGTCATCGTTGGTACGGTTTTCTTCGTTCTGGGCTTTCCCTTTGGGCCCTATGGCTTGATTGTGTGGCCATTGGTCGGCTATTTTCTGCCGATTATCCTACTGAAAAATCGGGCGAAGGAACGGCAGAACCAGATACGCTACGATCTGCCGGAATTTCTCGACACGGTGAGTGTCACCCTACAGGCGGGGGTCAGCCTCGATCAAGCGCTGCGAGCGGTCATCCAGTTTTTCAAGGGCCCGCTGCAGGAAGAGTTCTCCCGATTCAATCAGGAGCTTGATCTTGGGGTTCCTCGTGAAAAGGCGTATGAGCAGCTGCTGCGGCGCAATGACAATCCCGAGTTTCAGATGCTGATCAAAGCGTTGATTCAAGGAATGCGGCTTGGCGTACCGATTGCGGTCACCTTCAAGATCCAGTCGGAAAACATGCGCCGCATCCGCAAAGAATTGATTAAGGAAAAAGCAGCGAAAGCTTCACCCAAGGTCACGTTGATTACGACGTTTGTAGTGGCGCCGACAGCCATTGCCTTGATTGGTGGGCTGATGGTTCTGAACATTTTGGAGAGCACGACCATGTTTTCGGATGTGTTTTCCAGATAGGGCCAAGCTGGAGAGGAGGTGATGCCCCTCATCAGGAAGAGCACAAGGAAGATTAGTACTTATCACTTAAAAAATTTAAGCCATGAGGGGAGTAGTGAATGATGATGACAAACACAATCCAAAAGTTTTACGCGAAGATGAAGGTTTCACTGAACAATCAAAAAGGGGCACAAGCGATTGAGTGGATTGCCCTGGCTGGCGTCATTCTCGCTGTATTCGCTTCGATTCAAGTGTTTTTCAAGGGAGATACTGCTGTCGGTACTGCCGTTTCCGATACACTTTCGAACATCATCAAAGGCATTAGCGGTGGAGAGTAATCCCTGATCGTAGGGGGTGCTGGCAATCAGACATCTGCTTTGTCAGCATCCTGCCATTTTTTTGTCCTTTATACATATCGAGGTTAGATAAAAAGAAGAAAGATCAGGAGGGAGAGAGCGTTGCGGAACCTATTTTTTGTCATCTTCCTGGCTTGTGTAATAGGTTTGTACGCCTGTTCTACAGATGAAGGAGCACCTGCAGGCACGAACGGCTCTACAACTCCAGCACAGCCAGAGGATACCCAGCCTGCACAGCCAGGCGTCAGCAATCCTGAGGATCAAACACCACCGGAGTCATCCTCCAGCGACAGGGAAAAGCAATTGGCTGAACTACGTGCCATGATCCCTGAAGGTCTGACCAAATTGCCGCAAACTGCTGAGGATTTTTACAGCATGCCAGTCGGCCGCTTTGCTGGCGTTTCCTATGGGGAGCAAAGAGAGGCGATTGAACAGGCAATCCAACAGATTCCCGATATAAAAGACCCAGATCCGGAAATCATCGAGCTTTATTATCTCGCGCTGCTTGGCTTGTTTGCCGAAGATTATCCCGAGCCAGAGGAGATCATCAATCAAATCAAGCTGAATTCGTTCGGAAGTCCGGAAATGGATGATCCCCGCTTTCAATTCAAAGAGCAGTACAATGTGATGATTGTGCTGGATGCCAGTGGAAGTATGGGGAATATGGCCGGAAACAAAACGAGAATGGAAGCGGCCAAAGAAGCCATTCGTGCTTTTGCTGCCTCACTGCCGCCGGAAGCACGAGTCGGGTTGCGTGTCTACGGGCACGAGGGTGATGGCTCAGATTCGAAAAAAGAGCTATCCTGCAGCAAAAGTGATGTGATGTACCCGCTACAGGCGTATGACTCACAGAAGCTGGACGGGGCACTGGCTGAGTTCAAGCCGGCTGGATGGACGCCCATTGCCTTAGCATTGCAGCAAGCGCAGGAGGATTTGCAAGCCTTTAAAGGAGAGAACAGTACCAATATCATCTACCTCGTCAGTGACGGGATTGAGACATGCGGGGGTGACCCTGTGGCCGTTGCCGAACAGTTGGGTACCTCAGATATAACGCCGATTGTCAATGTCGTCGGATTTGGGGTCGATGGGGAAGGCCAGCGTCAGCTCAAGCAGGTAGCAGAAGCAGCAGGTGGACGCTACGTGTTGATTCAGGATCAGGATCAGCTGCAAAAGGAGTTTGACCAGGCCAATAAAATCGCACGCAAATGGAACGAGTGGAAGAGCGGTGCAACCTATGACGCGTTGTCAGCCAACCTTTCCCAAGCGGTTTCCATCAATATATATGGTTCGAACTGGTACCGATATTCGGTCGTGGAAAGCTACAACTTTCTTTCCGCGTTCAACGATTTAAAAAGGTTCAAGGTTTTGAGCCCGGAAACCATTGCAAAGCTGGAAAAAATGGAGGCCGAACAAGAGAAGCTCATCGTCAAGCACGGCAGAGAAATGGAAGCCTTTCTGAAAAAGTTCAATGAAAAGTCCTACAAGGAAGCCGTAGCAGCGATTAAGCAAGCCTATAAGGAAAATGTGAAAGGAAATTAGTTATCGCACTGGAGGGTTGCGATGTGGGCAAAAGAGGAAGAAGACCCTGGTTGGCCGGAATCTTCGCCCTGTTTATTCTTTTGATGCAGGTTTTCCCGATGATCGTGCTGGCGGAAGGTGCAACCTTGCAGGCACCTTCCATGCAGGTGCCCCATTATCAGGCACCTGACCTGAAGGCACCAGACGGGAAAACACCATCGCTGGAAGGCGTTCAATGGGAGGTGCCAGATCTAGAGCCTCCACCGGGCAGCCTGCCTCAGCTGGAAACTCCGAATTATCAGGCTCCTGATTTGCAACCGTCGGGTGGAAGCATGCCATCGCTGCAATCTCCTGACAGTCAGGCACCCGGTCTGACTCCTCCGAATGGGAGCGGACCTGTGCTGCAAACTCCGGGAGGAAATGGTTCTACAGGAGGAAGCAGTAATAACGGCGGTGCACCACAATTACAGCCACCCAGTCTCAATCCGAATGGCAATGCCGACGACAAGCCATTTGGAGAGACGCTTGGCTATAAGATGATGGAGCTTTCCTTCAAGGATGTGGTTGGCGATACGCTGAGCTATACCGCTGACTTGCTCAAGGAAGGGGAGGTTTCCGCTGGTGGCGGAGCGGGTGGATACGCAAAAGTCCTGTTCACGCTCGGTCTGAAGGGATTAGACATCGGTCTGCAGGGGACAGATTACGAGAATTATACGGGTGGTGCACTTGATCTTTTGGGGGCAAAAGGCGCTTACGACGGCTACAAGTTCGTCGTGCAGCAAAGTGCCAGCTCCCTGGCAGGCGGAGTAAACGCCCAACGCTCCATTACCAATACCGTTCAAGGAGCGTCAGGAGCCGTTCGTGTACCTGGTATCGTCTCCGGATTAAATGCGGGCGTTGCTGCCATCAGTCTGCCTTTTGACGCCTACAACACGTATACGAGTTTTGGGCAGGCATTCGATCCCAAGCTCAGCGAAGACAAGCAAAATGAAAAATTCGTCGATGGGGTCGGCAGCTTGGGAAGTACGTTGATGGATGCCGGCATTATCGCCTCGGTCATTCCAGGCGGACAGACGGTAGGGACGGTTCTCTTTGTCGTAGGCGGTGTCCTTTGGGGAGGAAGCAAGCTCGTCAAATGGGCAAACAAAGCGACGGGTGGGGCCGTGACAAAATGGATCCGAGAAAAAACAAGCGGGGCCATCGGTTGGGTGAAGTCCATCTTTTCGTAACGTGTAGGAAAGTACGGAATCTTTATCGTATACAAACAGCATGAAATTCATGAGTGAGTTGGGGGAATGGTCGCATGATCGTGAGAGAAACAGCACAAGTACGAGAACAGATCCAAACCTATAAACGCTTTCTGGAAAAGCCGGACTTGTTTAATCATGCGGCATTGCTTGATGACCAAACCTATTACAATGTCCAGTATTGGCGATGGGGGAAAAACGAGGCGGTCGGGTATTTGATCCTGCGCAGCGATGGAAGTGTACCGCCTCGCTCCGAAGCCATTTCCGTCGTTCACTTGTTCATGTCCCATAACAACGCAGCGGTCAACTTCACGCAAAAATTTGCTGTCGATAAGGAGAAGCCTGTATGGATGTACCAGCAAAAACGGGATCATCTCTGGGCCCTTCTCCCGGCATGCGAGGCGCAGATGGATACACAAATTAGTCAGGATGCAGCTGCTGTCATCGAGATGTGCGAAGAAATGGTTGGAAGTGTGGATAAGCTGCAAGCGATCTTTGATCGGGGCATGCGCCATCACAATCAAATGCTTTCCCGCAACTACGTGACCCCGGAAGACGAGAAACATATGCGTGACGCTTTGATTGAATCGGATTATATTCTCTACCGCAGACTGAAGAAACAGGTAGAACTACAAGGTGCTGTGGATCGGCTGTATCATTTTTTTCATTCCTACCAGCATGATTTGCCCAGGGAACAAAGAGAGGCTGTCAAAAAGCTGACGGCTCTATTGCGTGACTATAAAAGGGATGAGATCAGACGAATCATGATCCAATCCGTTCGGGACATGGAAGTAAGCGGCTCGCCTTATCGCAATGTTGAAGAGATGAGGCAGGCTATCGGAGAAAAAAACAAAGAAATCTTTCAGAACCAGGTCTTTTCCATTCTGCGCAATCCTTAGCAGAAGAGGAAGGTAAGGAGGGCCGTCTGTGAATCCATTCAAAGAAAGCGTTCATTTTTACACGCGTCATATTGAGTCGCTGTTGATACTATCGGCTGTTATTGTGCTTCCGTTGCTGCTTTTGCACAACATGACGATCAACTACGTCCATTTTCTGGCCGTCCTGACGGGCGCTCCTGTGGTAGCCAGTTTCTATAATCTCTTTTTGCTGCTGTTGTTTCTGACATTGGTGCAGATCGCATTCGCGCAATTCGTCATCAGTGAAAGAGAAGGGGAGGAAAGGCCGCTGCGCAAGGCATTCCGTATGTTTTTCGAAAATGGATTCTCCGTATTTCTGTTCGGGATCGTCTATGTACTGGCGGTCTGTATCGGTCTGCTTTTGTTCGTTGTGCCGGGAGTCATCGTGTTGATCTTGTTTTATCTGACTCCGTATTTGACCGTCATGAAGCAAAAATCGCCTTGGCAATGCTTTCGGTCAGCTCTGGAAATGGGAAAGAGGCACTTTGTTCCGATCTTGGGCTTGATGATTCTGACGAGTGCGATCCAATGGCTGATCAGTTTGATTGGCATGGCGTCTGTGACCTTTGTTACGACCAGCTTCGGAGCCATTTTTTTCACGCAAATTCTATTGACGGTGCTGATTTTCCCCTTCATCGCCGTATTGTTTACGATGTATACCTACAAGTGGAGTGCTGAAAGTGTGCGAGCCACAGAAACAGAAGGGCTGGCTGTGGAAGGATAAGCGCTCTGCCAACGGAGGTGACTTTTCTCATGAGCATGCTAAGTCGGACCATAAAAAGTGAAAAAGGCTCTGTGACCGTGGAGTTTATTGGCATTCTGCCCTTCGTCTTTTTGATTCTGCTGATCCTGTGGCAGTTTTTGACGGGCGTGTACGCCGTGATCATCGCGCAGTCTGCAGCGAACGAGGCGGCAAAGGTGTACGCCATCACGGGGAATTCCGGGGAGGCCATGAGTGCTGCGCGACAGATCGTCAGCTCGGCTGGGGGAGGCATTTCCTACAATGGATCAAAATCCGGAATCAAGAATGAAAGTGACAGCTATTTTACAGCACAAATTGGCGTAGAACTGGATTTGTTTTTTATTCCGGAGTTCATCAAGGAAAACATGAGTGAGGAAGACAAGGTCATCTCACTCAGCCGTGAGCTGCGGGGACGGGTGGTCCATTAGATGAGAAACGCAACGGAAATGTTACGCGACCAACGAGGCAATATGACGGTGTTTGTGCTGACGATTTTTTTCTTCTTCTCCCTCGTCATGTTCACCCTGCTGTTCAACATGTCCACAATTTTTGTAGACAAGGAAGTCGCTGCCAACAGTGCGCAGCAAGCCAGCTTGGGTGCGACGCAGATCGTGTACGAAGAAATGGAACGGGCCATTAAAGCCTATGATGATTCCATCAGTCTTTTGATAGATCCGGTATTTATTTGGCCGTTGGTGGAAATCGCGGAGTCGAACTATCGCCGGGCCTATCCGAGCTGGTCAGAAAGTGAAGTTCGATACCACGCGATTGATCAGGTGCTTAGTGCCTATATCGTAGGCAATCTGGAGCTTCGCGCCTATGTCTGGCGCCACTTGGCGATTGCAGAGCGAGAAATTCCTGGTACGGTCGGAAGCATTCTGTCCTCGAACGGTGCGGTCAAGAGCGGGTCACGAGTGAAGATGTTCAATAGTGAACAGCGGATTGAAGTTCGGACCTCTGTCCGCTATGAGAGCGAGACGTTCGGGCTTGATTTTTTATCGAATCATCACAACGAAATTGAGCAAACCGCAGAAGGGCGGCGCATTCGCTTTGTAGAGGTGCTCCGTTGGGGTGATGTCCACCTTTCCTTATAGAGAGAATATACGGACGGGCTTTGTGCAGCGAAGGAGGCGAGGAGTAGTATGGCATGTACAGGTAAATGGCGTCACATTCTGAGCGGCTTGGTCCTGACCTTGTCGCTTTGCGGCTGTTCATTGGGATCAGCTGTAACAGGCTCAGCACCGGGAATTCCACGCATGCCACAGACGACACAAGAATTAATTGGTGCCGAGCCGGGTCCATTGTCTGGCACACACTTTTATCAGGAAAACTACCCGCATCGGGCACAGATCGCGAAAGTTCTGGATCAATTGCCCCCAATCATCGACGGAATGGACTCCTCGATCGCAGACGTATACTGGGGACAGCTGCTGACGTTGTTTGCAGAAGACTATCTGACTCCACAAATGGTCGTGGATCGCTGGCGAATGGCTTCCTTTGGCAGCCCGGATGTGGGCGATGCCCGTTTTTTATTTCGTGAGAATTTCAATGTGCAAATCATTCTGGACGCGAGCGGCAGCATGAAGGAGAAAATCGGCGACAAGACCAAAATGGAGCTGGCGAAGGAAGCAATCAAGGAATTTGCAGAGGCTCTCCCACAGGAAGCCAAGATTTCGCTGCGCGTATACGGGCACAGGGGCAGTGGAGCTGAAGCAGACAAACAGCTTTCTTGTTCCAGCAGTGATCTGGTGTACCAGCTGCAATCGTACAATGCGAAGAAGCTGGACAGTGCCCTGAAGCAGTTTGAGCCCAATGGCTGGACCTCTATTGCCCATTCCCTACGGATGGCGCAGCAGGACATGTCTGCTTTTCACGCCGATAAAAACACCAATGTCATCTATCTGGTCAGCGACGGTATCGAGACCTGCGATGGTGATCCGGTCGCAGTCGCGAAGGAACTCTCGCAATCTGACATCATGCCGTTGTTGAACGTGATCGGTTTTGATGTAAATGCAGATGGTCAGAAGCAGCTAAAAGAGATCGCCACCGCTTCGGAGGGCTTGTACGCCAACGTGACCAATCGAGAGCAGTTCAAACAGGAGCTGGAAAGGGCGCGTGAGATTGCTCTCAAATGGGAGCAGTGGAAAAAAGACGCTTTGAGTGAAGCGGATGCCGTCCTGATTGACCGCAAGAAGTGGATTGATGCTTATGATCGGGATTGGTACGAGAAAAACTGGCGTGAGAGCTTGAATATTGGGGCAGCCATCGACTATCTGGCTGCGACTGGGAAATTGGGTGCCGAGGCTCGCGAGTATCTGGTCGCGAAGCGGCAAGCCAGAGAATCGTTGGTCACACAGTCCAAGGATGAGCTGGTGCATTATCTGGTCAATCTGACGACGCAGACGTACAGTGAGATGCGTGTGGAGATTGAGGAAAAGTATAGCGGGGGATGACGACTTCCTATGCAGCACCATACAGATAAAGGATTTTACCTCGTATAGAAAGAAAGAGTGGGTATGCGCTCGAAGCGAGGAGGATGGAAGATGAATGTGAAGGATTTGAACCATGCCATTCAAACGTATGTCAGAACCGATACGTTCCTATCCGCTGGAACGCGCTTCGGTAGATCCGGATGTCGTCGTGATTTACGGAAATTCAGCCCAGGTGATGCGGCTGGTGGCAGGCATGCTGTACAAACGAGGCGGTTCTATTCCTTCGACGTTTTCCAGTCGAGCAGACTGTGCGGATATTGCGATTAAGCCTCTACAGACAGGAGAGCCACAGGTCATCGTGCCCTGTTACGGGGACAGGTTGTTTGCCCAGACACAAGACCATGAGATGGCGTTCAGCTTTCATTACAGAGATGCAGAGGAACTGGTAGCGGGGCTTGCGGGTACCCAAAAAGGCGGTGTTCGCTATCCGATCCCTTCCTATCTTCGCTATCAGGCGGAGTTTCCACCGACTTATCAGAAATTGAGTCACATGTTTGCTGAGAAAGAGGAAGAATCCTGACGTGTATAGACGTAAGGATTTTATTTTTAGTTACTTGAAAGTTCAGACAAATACTCGTATGATAAGAGAAATATCGATAAAAAAAATCTTATCGAGAGAGGGAAAAAAAGATGAAAAAAGCGCTCGTTATCGGCGGAACGCAGTTCTTTGGAAAACGTTTGGTGAAAAATCTGATCGACAGCGGCTGGGGTGTCACAATTGCGACGAGAGGTAGGGCCTCGGATCCTTTTGGTGACAAGGTTCAGCGATTGATCATCGACCGGGAGGACAAGCAATCTCTGGAAACAGCATTTGACGGAAAGGATCTGTTTTATGATTGCGTGTTCGATCAATCCTGCTATTCGCCCCAAGAAGTAAAAGACGTACTCGATGTTTTGAATGGCAGGATCGGTCACTATGTGTTCACCTCCACGATGTCTGTTTACGATTACGGTACCTTCAAGCAGGAAACAGAGTACGATCCGTATCGCTATCCAATCGAGCTGAAGTCACGCCGAGAGTATTCCGGGATCCCTGGGTACAAGGAGGCGAAGAGGCAATCGGAAGCAGTATTGTTCCAGCTTGGAAATCTTCCAGCTACTGCCATTCGCTTTCCGCTTGTTGTCGGGGAGGACGATTATACCGGGCGTTTTAAATTTCACGTGGACAGGGTAAAAGCAGGGGAACCGATCGGATTTGCCAATCCGGAAGATCGCCTCGGCTACATCACATCCGAGGATGCAGCAAGATTCCTTCAGTTTGCCGCAGAAGAAAAACTGCAGGGACCGTACAACCCAGGATGTGCAGGCGACCTTTCGCTTCAGGAGCTGGTCGATCGGATCGCTGCTGCATCCAACACAGAAGCGATTGTCATCACCCCGGCGGAAAAGGAATCCACTTCCCCATATAATGTGGGAGGGTCGCTCTCTCCCGATGTGAGCAAGGCTGAGGCTGCCGGTTTTGAATTCCGCAGGCTGGATGACGTCTTGGATGAATGGATTGGACATTACCTGCAGAAATAGGTCATTCACATATTCGATGTATCCATACAGGCCGGTCGAGACACGAACAAGTGTCAGATCGGCTTTCTTTTTTGCGAATGCCTGAAAAACATGTCATAAAATGAAGGATTATGTAAGGAGATCGAGAAATTCTTACTATATAGATGATTTTTCCAGTCATAATGAGTCGAAGAGAGGGACGAGGCTGTTGCGGTTACGTATAAATACTTGGTTGATCGTGGTTTGTTTCCTGTTGTTGTTCATGCCGCCATCGTTTGCGCAAGCTGCTACCCATGCCGAGGTAGCGGTAGACCAATTAAATATTCGCAGTGCTCCCAACACAACATCCCAAATCATCGGAACTGTCGGCAAACCTACACGACTTCCGATCCTTACCCAGCAAAACGGCTGGTCACAAGTGAAGCTGACGAATGGGAAGACGGGCTGGGTCGTCAATAAATATGTCAAGATGATTGAAGTTCCGCGGATCATCTATGTAAAAAGCACGGTAGATATGCTGAATGTACGGGCTGAGCCGAATGCAAATGCCCAAATATTGCAGATCATCGACCAAAACGGTGTCTATTTGCAATTGAAAAAACAAGAAAATTGGGTGCAGATCAAGCTGTCTGACCAAGTGAGCGGCTGGGTGAATGCACGCTATATGGTCGAAACAGCAGCGCCAGCGCCAGCACCCGCACCCACACCTGCACCGGTGCAAACACAAACACCCCTAGACCCGATTGCTGTACCCACTATACCGGTAGCTCCACCGCCTCCTCTGCCTACAGGGGATGGACAAGCTGTTGGTACCATCGTGCTCCAAGAAGGGCTTGAAATTTTCTCCCAGCCCGATTTTTTGAGCCATGTCATCGGTCAGCTTCAAGGTGGTGTAGTGATCAATCAATACGGATATGCAGACGGCTGGTACAAGATTAGCTTTAATGGAACCTATGCCTATATTTATAAGCCAATCATCCAGGATGCTCCGGATCAGGGACAGGTAATCGACACGCCTGTGGCCCCAGTCCCCGATACAGCAACTGGACAAGCAGAAGCGATGATTCGCGTGAAAAATGCCGATACCAATCTGCGCACTGGTCCCGGAACCGAGCATGCGGTCGTCGGAATCGCTCAGCCCGGGCAAACCTTCCCGATCGTACAAAACGCAGGAGACTGGTATATGATTCGGCTCCCGGATCAATCCACGGCCTATGTAGCGGGGTGGATCGTCGATCAGATCCTGCCAGCAGGGAGTCAGCCAGGTGGATACAATCACGGCATGGTCGGAAACGAGACCGTCTATATTTACCATACCCATAACCGCGAGTCATGGCGGAATGTTGCGAGCCAGACCCAGGGAAGCTCTGTGGACGATCCCGTCATCAACATTACGCTGGTCGGGAAACGATTAGGTGAGCTGCTGCAGCAAAGAGGCATTCAGGCGATGGTGAACCAGGATGATTTTGCCAAGAAACTGGCTGAGCAAAAGAAAAGCTTCGCGATGTCCTATACGGAATCGTACAAAGCGGTCGTGGCGGCAACCAACACAAGCCCGCATCTGAAGTATCTCTTTGATATTCATCGGGACAGTGATGAGCCACGCAGCAAGGTAGCCCATACCTTGAACGGAAAGACTTACGCGCGCGTCATGTTTGTGATCGGGACAGCCCATCCGACCTATCAGGAAAACAAGAAGCTGGCAGAAAGCCTGCACGCCAGACTGGAAGCTGCATACCCTGGCTTGTCGCGTGGCGTCATTCTGAAGGGCGCGAACGAAGGAAACGGTGTGTACAATCAATCCGTTCACGAGGGAAGCTTGCTCCTGGAATTTGGCGGTACGAACAATATGCTGGAAGAATGCTACAATACCGCAGAAGCATTTGCGGAAGTGTTGACCACGTATATTATGGAATCGCAAATCGTGTTTAAATAAATGCAAAAAGGCAGCCGCTGGGGTTCTCCCTGGGCTGCCTTTTGCATTTTCAGCGTTGCGCTTTACACCAGATTCTCCGGGTTCAAGCCCTCCAGCTCTGGCAAAACAAAGCGTCCGTCTTTACGAATCAGGACGTCATCGAACCAGATTTCTCCGCCGCCGTACTCAGGACGCTGGATTTGCACCAGATCCCAGTGAACCGAAGAGCGGTTGCCGTTGTCTGCTACGTTGTAGGCATTGCCTGGCGTGAAATGGAAGCTGCCGGCAATCTTTTCATCGAACAAAATATCCAGCATCGGGTGCAGGATGTAAGGATTGAAGCCAATCGCGAACTCCCCGATGTAGCGCGAGCCTTCGTCTGTATCGAGGATATCGTTGAGCGCTTTGGTATTGGAGCTGGTCGCTTCGACGATTTTTCCTTCCTTGAATGTGAATTGCACATCGGTAAAGGAAGTGCCGTGATAGTTGGTTGCTGCGTTGTAGAAAATGGTTCCTTCTACAGAGTCACGCACCGGAGCGGTATACACTTCGCCATCCGGGATGTTTCGTTTTCCATCGCATTTTACAGCGCCAATCCCTTTGATCGAGAATCGCAGATCTGTTTTCGGGCCGACGATGCGGACGCGGTCTGTGCGGTCCATCAGTTCTTTGAGCGGCGTCATGGCTCTGGACATTTTGGCGTAGTCCAGATTGCAGACGGAGAAGTAGAAATCCTCGAAGCGCTCCAGGCTCATGTTGGACAGCTGTGCCATCGATTTGTTCGGATAACGCAGAACAACCCAGCGCTTGTTGGCTACGCGTTCATTCGTATGTACCTTTTGATACAGAACGCGGGCGTAGATACCCATCTTGTCTTCAGGCACATCAGCCAGCTCATTGATGTTTTCATAAGCGCGAATCGCGATGTAGGCATCCATGTCTTTCATCCGGTCGTATTCGTATTTTGCCATCAACGCCATATGCTCTTCGCTTGTTCCTTCATATAAAACGCGCAGCACTTCCTGGTCCTTCAGTGTAACCAGCGGGAGCGCTCCCACAGCAAAAGCTTCGCGGACGAGAGCTCGTACCATCTCAGGCTGAAGTCCTGTATTTTCGATGAGCAGCTTTTCTCCCTTTTGCAGGTTAAGCGAGTAACGAATAAGACGGCTCGCCAGTTCGTTGATCCGTGGATCCGCCATAGCTTGACAACCCCTTAAGTAAAAATTTTTTTACTAATCATATTATCGCACAAATCATCCAAAACATGCCATAGCCAGGTTAGCGAATCCTTTCCTTGCTGTCCATTTCTACAGGCAAGCCTCGTAGATAGAAACGATCTCTGCCGCATTCAGTTTGTGAGAGCTAGGCAAGTATCCCACACCTCGACCGCCGATTTGAACAGCTTCTTCAGCCATACGTGGAAGTGCATCGCGGGTCACGCCGAAATCGGACAGGCGCTCCGTGATTCCCATCCGTTCGTACCACTGCCGCACTGCTTCGATGGTTGCTCGCGCGCAAGCTTGATCGTCTGCGATATCGATGCCAAAGCAGTTTCGTCCCATGCGAGCGAGTCGCTCCGGCCGATCGGCCAAGATGATCTGCTCGAAATAAGGAAGAGAAAGAATGGCGAGTCCTCTGCCATGCGCCATGTCATAAATACCGCTCAATGGATGCTCGATGCCGTGCAGAGGCATGCTGGCACCACGGCCAGCGAGGGCAAACGGGCTAATCCCGAGTGTGCTGGCCCAAAGCAAGGTGGCACGCGCTTCCGCATGATCCGGCTGCTGGATGGCTTTCAGGGAATGCTCGACGACCAGACGGATCAAGCTTTCGGAAATGCCGTCCTGCACGTGGGTTCCACTGGCGCTGATCAGATAGCTCTCAAAAATATGGGAGAAAATATCGGCACTCGCTTCGGCTGTAATGCGTGCTGGAACGGTAAAAGTAAGCTCCGGGTCGAGGATGGCGATTTTCGGGAAGAGGGCAGGACCGTTGAAGGAAGATTTCTCGTGTGTCTCCCAATGCGTCAACACGCTGATGGCGTTGGCTTCGGACCCGGTAGCGGCGACGGTCGGAACGGTCATTAGCGGGAGAGCGCTTTGGACAGGGACCAGCTCCTTGGCGGTACCGAGCGGATTGCCGCGCATGTAATCGTAGATCGGCCGCCCCGAAAGTGCGGCTGCAGCAATGGCTTTGGAAGCATCCATGACCGAACCGCCGCCAACGGCCAGCACAAAATCACAACCATGCTCACGTGCAAGGGCTGCTCCGGCATCTACGGTAGTCGTACGTGGATTTGGTTCAATTTTATCAAAAAGAATAGCCTCGATATTCGCCGCTTCCAATAGAGCCTGAACACGGGCCAAAAGACCAGTCCGCTTGGCTGCGTTTCCCCCGGTAACGAGCAGGGGCTTGCAGCCTAGGGTTTTCGCTCTCTCGCCCAATTGATTGATTTCCCCAATGCCAAAAAAGATTTGCGTCGGAAAAGAGACCTCAAACGACAACATCTGGATTCCTTCTTTCACTGTAGGTTATACAACGTTAGTTTATCACAAATAGTAGGAAGGAGCGGAAATCAGAGAAGTTCATTGTAGGACGAAAGTGGCATCGATCCCGAATGTTTAAGCAAATGTTAAGATGAATTACATATAATTCCCGAACATTTGTCGAAGTTCGTTAACGGAGTTTTCGTTGATAAATGCGTATGATTATGTTTTAATGTATTTGAATCGTTCGTAAATTAATCACAACTCAACCTTTTTACTTGGGAAGGTGGCTCCTGCGGTGGAAAAACAAGAACAACTATACGAAGGTAAGGCGAAGCGTATTTATCGGACTTCTGTATCTGATCAATACTGGGTGGAGTACAAAGACGACGCCACAGCATTTAACGGAGAAAAACGGGCTCAAATCACCGGAAAAGGTGAGCTGAACAATCGGATTACTGCCATCTTTTTCACGATGCTCAAAGAGCGCGGCATTGACAACCATTTTATCCGCCTGTTGTCAGCGACAGAACAAGTTGTACGTAAAGTAGAGATCATTCCATTAGAGGTTGTTGTCCGCAACATCGCCGCAGGTTCCTTGGCGAAGCGATTGGGAATGGCAGAAGGCACCGTCTTGCCGCAACCGGTTGTTGAGTTCTACTACAAGGATGACGCCTTGGGCGATCCGCTGGTCAATGCTTCCCACATCAAGGTGCTGGGCATTGCGAGTGAAGAGGATCAGGCGACACTCGAACGCATGGGTCTTGAAGTCAATGAAGTGCTTCGTCCCTACTTGCGCGAACGAAATATTACCCTGGTCGATTTTAAATTGGAATTTGGAAGAACGCCGGAGGGAGACATTCTCCTCGCCGATGAAATATCACCGGATACATGCCGGTTCTGGGATTCTGTAACGAATGAAAAGCTGGATAAAGACCGCTTCCGCAGAGATTTGGGCAATGTAGAGGAAGCGTACCAAGAAATGCTGAAACGATTGGGAGGAGATGTACATGTTTAAAGCAGTCGTATACGTAACCTTGCGCGAGAGCGTTTTGGATCCACAGGGACATGCGGTAAAAGGAGCGTTGAACACGCTTGGTTTCGATGAAGTGAAAAACGTGCGCATCGGGAAGTACATGGAGCTGGAATTGGGAACCAATGACCGTGCTCAGGCAGAAGAGCGCGTTCGTGAAATGTGTGAAAAGCTTTTGGCCAATACGGTGGTTGAAGACTATCGCTTTGAGATCGTGGAGGGCTGAGTCATGCGAGTAGCCGTTATTGTTTTTCCCGGCTCCAACGCCGACATTGATTTGTATAATGCTGTTGAAGATGTCATGGGTGTGCCGGTAGATTATGTGTGGCACTCGGATACGGATCTTTCCGCCTATGACGTGATTTTATTGCCGGGCGGTTTCTCCTATGGAGATTACCTGCGCTGTGGTGCAGTTGCCCAATTTTCTCCTGTCATGGAGCAAGTGGTGAAGGCGGCAGAGGAAGGCAAGCTGGTCATGGGGATCTGTAATGGTTTCCAAATCCTCACAGAGTCCGGTCTGCTGCCTGGAGTTCTGCTGCGCAACCGTTCGCTCAAATTCCGCTGCAAGCTGTCTGCCTTGCGCGTAGAGAACAACGATACAGCTTTCACAAGTGATTATGCACAGGGAGAAGAGATTCACATCCCGATCGCGCACGGTGAAGGAAACTACTACTGTGATGAAGAGACGTTAGCCAAGCTGAAAGCGAACAACCAGATCGTGTTCCGCTATCACGGGGAAAATCCGAATGGCTCACTGGAAGATATCGCCGGGATTGTCAACGAAAAAGGCAACGTGCTGGGCATGATGCCTCACCCGGAGCGCGCCGTTCATACCTGGATGACATCCGATGACGGTCGCCGCATGTTTACTTCGATCCTGAAGACCTGGAGGGAACGGAACAGTGTCACAACTCACGCATAAAGAACCGACAGCTGAACAAATTGCCGAGCAAAAGCTATATCGTGAAATGGGTCTGACTGACGACGAGTATCAGCGCGTAGTCGACATCATCGGCCGCAAGCCAAACTGGACAGAGACAGGTCTGTACAGCGTTATGTGGTCGGAGCACTGCTCCTATAAAAACTCCAAGCCTGTCCTGCGCCGCTTCCCGACAAAGGGACCACGCGTCTTGCAGGGTCCTGGTGAGGGTGCGGGGATTGTAGACATTGGCGATAACCAAGCCGTCGTCTTTAAAATCGAAAGCCACAACCATCCATCTGCGATTGAACCTTACCAAGGTGCGGCTACGGGTGTCGGCGGCATCATTCGCGACGTGTTCTCGATGGGTGCGCGTCCGATTGCTGTATTGAACTCGCTTCGTTTCGGGGAGTTGACCAACCCTCGTGTGAAATACTTGTTTGAGCATGTGGTAGAAGGCATCGCAGGCTACGGCAACTGCATCGGGATTCCGACAGTAGGCGGAGAAGTCAATTTCGACCCGACCTATGAAGGCAATCCTTTGGTAAACGCGATGTGTGTGGGCCTGATCGACCACGATAAAATTCAAAAAGGTGTCGCCTCCGGTATCGGAAATCCGGTGATTTACGTAGGTTCCAGCACAGGACGTGACGGGATTCACGGCGCTACCTTTGCCTCTGAAGAGCTGAATGAAGAATCCGAGAAAAAACGTCCTGCGGTACAAGTGGGCGATCCGTTCATGGAAAAGCTGCTTTTGGAAGCGTGCCTGGAGCTGATCGACACCGGTATCGTCGTAGGGATTCAGGACATGGGAGCAGCAGGCTTGACCAGCTCCAGCTCCGAGATGGCATCCAAAGCGGGAAACGGGATCGAGATGAATCTCGACCTGGTGCCGCAGCGTGAAGCGGGCATGTCTGCTTATGAAATGATGCTCTCCGAATCCCAAGAGCGTATGCTCGTTGTAGTAGAGAGCGGCAAAGAGGCAGAAGCGATCGCGATTTTTGACAAATGGGGCTTGGCTTCTGCGGTCGTGGGTAAAGTAACAGATGACAGCATGCTCCGCCTGCTCCATCAAGGGGAAGTCGTAGCGGAAGTGCCTGTAGACAGCCTGGCCGAGGAAGCGCCTGTCTATCACCGTCCGTCTGCTGTTCCTGCTTACTATGAAGCAAACGCGCAGGTTGATGTTGTAGGCGCAATCTCCGAGCCTTCTGACCTGAACGAAACGCTGAAAAACGTGTTGGCTCAGCCAACAGTTGCCAACAAAGCGTGGGTTTATGAGCAGTACGACCACATCGTACGCGCGAATACCGCGGTAAAGCCTGGCTCTGACGCAGCTGTTGTCATGGTGCGCGGTACACGCAAGGCTTTGGCGATGAGCACGGATTGCAACGGACGCTATGTCTACCTCGACCCGAAAGTAGGAGGCGCGATTGCCGTAGCCGAGTCTGCGCGCAACGTTGTGTGCTCCGGCGCTGAGCCGTTGGCGATCACAGACTGCCTCAACTTCGGCAGCCCGGAAAAGCCTGAGGTGTTCTGGCAGTTCGAGAAAGCGTGCGAGGGCATGAGTGAAGCCTGCATAGCTTTGGATTCTCCGGTTATCGGCGGAAACGTTTCTTTTTACAATGAACGCAGCGGTGACGCTATCTACCCGACCCCTACTGTCGGCATGGTAGGCTTGATCACCGATGTAGACCATATTACAACGCAAGATTTCAAGCACGAAGGCGATGCCATCATTTTGCTGGGCGAAACCTTTGCCGAACTGGGCGGCAGCGAGTATCAAAAGCTCGCAACCGGCTCCATCTCCGGCCGTCCTCCGCAAATCGATCTGAACAAGGAAGCGGCTGTACAAAAACTGGTTCTGGCTGCCATCCGCAAAGGGCTGGTCAAATCCGCCCACGACCTGTCAGAGGGCGGTCTGGGTGTAGCTTTGGCGGAATCCTGCTTCGGCAAGGAATTCGGGGCAGAAGTGGCGCTCGAATCTGCGTTGCGTCCTGATGTATTGCTCTTTAGCGAATCGCAATCCCGCATTCTGCTCAGCACGGCGCAAGAGCAGGCAGAAGCGGTATTGGCTCTGGCAGCAGAGCTCGGCGTGCCGGCGCAAGTGATCGGCAAAACCGGAGGCAGCAGCCTCGTGGTAAAAGTGAACGGAGCAGAAGCGATCAACGCTTCGATTCAAGAGGTGAAGGCAGCCTGGAAGGATGCGATTCCATGTTTGATAAGCTGATCTGGGACAAACTGAATGAAGAATGCGGCGTCTTTGGCATCTACAACCACAATGAAGCGTCTCAATTGACTTATCTGGGTTTGCACGCCCTCCAGCATCGCGGACAGGAGAGCGCAGGAATCTGCGCCTCCGACGGCGAGAAGTGGTATAAGCACCGTGGTATGGGCTTGGTATCGGAGGCATTTGGCAAAGGGGATTTGGAAAAGTTCCGCGGCCACATCGCCATCGGTCACACTCGCTATACAACGGCTGGATCGAGCAAGATCGAAAATGCTCAGCCACTGTTTTTCCGCTACGCACAAGGCAGCATGGCAGTCGCGCACAACGGCAATCTGGTCAATGCAGCGGTCTTGCGAAAAGAGCTGGAGGCTAAAGGCTCCATTTTCCAAACGACCAGCGATACAGAAGTCATTGCCCACTTGATCGCGCGCTCTGAAAGCAGTGATTTGCCTGGAGCGGTGAAGGATGCCCTCCAGCATATCAAAGGTGCTTATGCGCTTATCGTCATGAACAATCATCAGCTCGTCATTGCGCTCGATCCCAACGGGCTGCGCCCGCTTTCCCTGGGCCGCTTGGGGGATGCCGTCTGTGTGGCGTCCGAAACCTGCGCCTTTGACATCATCGGAGCTGAGTACTGGCGCGATGTGCAGCCTGGTGAATTGATCGTGATCGATGAAAACGGCATTACTGAAACCAGCTTTACCGAGAAAACGCAACGTTCGCTCTGCATCTTTGAATATATTTACTTCGCTCGTCCGGACAGCGACATTGACGGAATCAATGTGCACATGTCGCGTAAACGTCTGGGCAAGCAGCTTGCGCAGGAATCTCCGATCGAAGCCGATGTCGTCATTGGGGTGCCAGATTCCAGTATCTCTGCTGCGATCGGGTATGCGGAAGCTACCGGAATCCCGTATGAAATTGGCTTGATCAAAAATCGCTATGTGGGACGCACCTTCATCCAGCCAAGTCAGGAAATGCGTGAACGCGCTGTATATCTGAAGCTCTCCGCGGTGCGCAAGGTGGTGGAAGGCAAGCGGGTGGTCATGATCGATGACTCCATCGTTCGCGGTACGACCAGCAATCGCATCGTTCGCATGCTGCGCGAAGCAGGGGCGAAGGAAGTACATGTACAGATCAGCTCTCCGCCCGTGATGAATCCTTGTTTTTACGGGATCGATACCTCCAGTCGCGAAGAACTGATCGCGGCCACCAAATCGGTAGAAGAAATTCGCCAAGCTATCGAAGCTGACAGTCTGTACTTCTTGTCGGTTGAAGGAATGATCCAAGCGATTGGACGTCAGGATACAGCTCCTAACAACGGACATTGCCTCGCTTGCTTTACAGGACAATATCCGACTGAGATCAATTTTGAAGAGGCGCTGCCTGCGATGAAATGCTAAGCAGTGGTTCTGCTTGAGAAAGAAACCACCTCTTAGGGGGAGAAACGATGAGTGAAGCATATAAACAGGCAGGGGTAGACATCGACGCGGGGAATGAAGCGGTTGAACGGATGAAAAAGCACGTGAAGCGCACGTTCCGTCCCGAAGTGATGACGGATTTGGGCGGCTTCGGCGCTCTCTTTCGCCTGGATACGAAGAAGTATGAAAAGCCGGTGCTGGTTTCCGGCACGGATGGAGTCGGCACCAAGCTGAAACTCGCCTTTGCGATGGATAAGCACGACACGATCGGGATCGACGCTGTCGCCATGTGTGTCAATGACGTCGTCGTGCAGGGAGCAGAACCACTCTTTTTCCTGGACTATCTGGCTGTCGAAAAAGTCATTCCGGAAAAAATTGAAGCCATTGTCAAAGGAATCTCCGATGGCTGCTCCCAGGCAGGCTGCTCCTTGATCGGTGGGGAAACAGCTGAGATGCCAGGTATGTACGCAGAAGGCGAATACGATATCGCAGGCTTTACTGTCGGTGTGGTAGACGAAGACAAGATGATTACCGGCTCTACGGTTGCAGCTGGCGACGTCTTGATCGGTCTTGCATCCAGTGGTGTGCACAGCAACGGTTTTTCATTGGTTCGCAAAGTCCTGCTCGCAGATAAAGGCATGTCTTTGCACGATCACGTAGAGGTACTGGGCAAAAAGCTCGGAGAAGAGCTGTTGACGCCAACGCGCATCTACGTGAAGCAGGTCCTGTCGGTTCTGGAAAAGCATGAAGTCAAGGCATTGGCCCATATCACAGGCGGTGGTTTTACCGAAAACATTCCGCGTGTTCTGCCTGAAGGCACACAAGCGGTGATAGAAGTCGGTTCATGGCCAGTCCTGCCGATCTTCCAGCTGGTTCAGGAAGCGGGCAGCATTTCGTATCCGGACATGTACAAAACCTTCAATATGGGGATCGGGATGATGCTCGTAGTCAAGCCGGAAGATGCAGATTCCGTGATTGAGGAATTGAAGCAGCTGGGTGAAGAGCCGTATCGGATTGGCAGCATTCAGGAGGGTGAACGCAAGGTCGTATACAACGGGGTGGAATGGTGAGAAAGCTAGCCATTTTCGCCTCAGGAAGCGGCTCCAACTTTGAAGCGATTGTCCAGGCTGTACAGCAGGGGCAGCTGCAAGGTGTGGAAGTAACGCTTTTGGTCTGCGACAAACCCGGTGCAAAGGTATTGGAGCGTGCAGAGCGACTCGGTATCGAGGCTTTTGTGTTCGACCCCAAGGCATATGCAGGCAAAGCCGCTTTTGAAGCTGAGATCGTTGCAGAGCTGCAAAAGCGCGGAGTTTCACTGGTCGTTCTGGCGGGCTACATGCGCTTGGTCGGAGAGACGTTGCTTCATGCTTATGAAGGCCGTATTATCAATCTGCACCCGTCTCTTTTGCCAGCCTTCACGGGCAAGGACGCCATTGGTCAGGCGCTGGCTTATGGGGTGAAGGTGACGGGCGTTACGGTTCACGTCGTGGATGCAGGGCTCGATACCGGACCGATTATCGCCCAGCTCCCGGTAGTCGTAGAGGAGAATGACACGGAGCAAACGCTGGCTGCGCGTATTCATCAGGTTGAGCACGGTCTGCTGGTAGAGGTGATCGGCTTGCTGGCAGCAGATCGTGTAAAGCTGGATGGACGACAGGTTCGCGTATTACCTGAATCATGATTCTATAAATAGAGGGCAGTCCCAAGGTGTAAGCTTACACGCTGGGGACTGCCCTCTTCTATATCATTTCCTTTTTGCCCTCGTACCACGGGATGGTTGGTCTGGTAGCGGGGTAGCCATGCGCGGCTCGATAGCTCTTTCGTTCTGCCGTAAAATCAAACCAGCTTTTCTCGCTTTCCGGATGATTGGCATGGTGGACGATACAGCGGAAGCAGTCCTCCAGACAGGGATCATTCCAGTAGCCCGTCAAGGCCTCATAGCGGTTGATCAAATCGGCTCCATTCTCGTTTTTGATTTCCGCAAGTGAATAGTAGCCGAGTGAGACCACTCCTTCCGCAACCTTTGGCCCGATCGAGGGGATGGTCTGAAACTCAGCCAGCGCACGAAGGTATCGGGCACGTACCGCAGACACCTGTAGCGCTTGCTCGATACGATGCACATCCTGCGTGGCAAAATCTTTTAAGGTGAGCTTGGCTGTGCGCATATTCTGCCGTTCCTCGGGCGTCAGAGGGAGCTTGGGTGCAGTCTTTTGCAAAATGGTTTTCACTCCTGTCGGCTTAATACAAGTCGAACATATTGACTTCGTACCCTTTTGTTTTCAAGTAGGTGAACAACTGTCCACGGTGATGCTGTGCATGGGTGACGATTTCGATCAGCCATTTGGCTTGTTCTGTGCCATGCGGCAAGTAAAACGGTGTCGTTTTCTTGTAGAGAAAATCCTCGTCTGATAATGCTTCCATATATGCCTTCAGCTTGTCCAAATCCTGCGTCATTCGGTTGATCAATGATTCTGGGTCGTTATCATCGGCAAACAGTGCCTCCAGAATGCGCACTTCATCCTGGTTTTTTTCCTGAAGGATAAGCAGGTCTACAGCAGGAATCGCGACGAGATGCTGTACCAATTCCAGCAAAGAGCGCATGTTTTCGCGCGGCTGGTACGTCCAGTCCTCAGCCGAAATTTTTCGAATCAAGCCAGCCGTGGTGTTGGTGATAAGCGTAAGCTCCTCGAACAGGTATTTCTTCATTTCTTTGGCTACATCCATTTTTGATCGCTCCATTCAGGTTTCATTAACTGCTCTGTCTGCATTCTAGCGTATAATAGTGACAAGAATTGTCATGGTTATCAAAGAAATTGGCTTGCTGCCAAGATGAGGGGTTCACTCATGTCCAAATCCAAGCGACTGATGGAGTTAATGATGACCGTCAATCGGATGCGCAAATTCACCGTCGGGGAGCTTGCCACCCAATTTGGCGTATCATCCAGAACGATATTGCGCGATTTGCAGGAATTAAGCGAGCTTGGAGTCCCGTTGTACTCCGAGGTAGGCCCACATGGCGGGTATCAGGTGATCAAAGAAAGAGTTTTGCCGCCGATTGCCTTCTCGGAAGAAGAAGCAGTCGCCATGTTTTTTGCCAGCCACTCGTTGCGCCACTATCCATTGTTGCCCTTTGAGACCGAATCCAGCTCGGCGTTGAACAAATTTTACTACTACATGCCGGGAGATGTTCGAGACCGCATCGATCAGATGAAGAATCGGGTCGATTTTTTCACACCGACTCGCCAGAAAGAATCGCCCTATCTGTCTGTTCTTCTCCAGGGCGCTATCGAACAAAAGGTGATTCACATCCAGTATGATTCTCGGGAAGGGGATTCCTGCCGATTGATCCAGCCAGTTGGGATTTACGCCAACAACGGCTTCTGGTACTGTCCTGCCTACTGCTTTTTGCGTGAAGATTTTCGGCTGTTTCGCTGTGACCGCATGCTTGCAGCGCAAATCGATGAATCCGCAGAGCCGTTGGACCACCGGCATGTTCACTTGGGGAATTGGGAAACGTTTAACAAAAGGCAGAGAGTGGATGTTCGGTTTTACGTTGAGCTGACGAAGGTCGGCATCCAGCGCTGTGAGGCAGAATTGTGTCCAATCCCGAACCTGGTCGTATGTCCGGATGGTAGCGGTTATCTGGACAGTCTTATACCGCAAAGCGAAATTCCGTTCTTTGCTTCCTTTTTTCTCGGTCTGGGAACAGACGCAATCGTCAAGGAACCGCAAGAACTGGTGGAACGCATGAAGCAAATGCTTGCCCGCATACAGTCTATCTACGGATAGACTGTTTTCACAAGGAAATGGGTAAGTGTAAAGAAAACCAAACTGGACCCTCTGACATACAGTAGAAAGAAGCCAAAGCAGAGGAGGGGCCCAATGAGCGGGGATTTTGTAGCCGATTTGCTGGGCAAGCTAAGTAAGCGTACTGGTCGGGAATGGACGCTTACAGATATTATGAAGCTTGCAGAAAAGATGCCAAAAGACGGAACACAAAATATTGATTCATTATTAAAAGAGTTGTCCAATATGGGTCTTGATGTGCCTGAGGAGACCAAGGAAAAAGTCAAAAATCAGATGAAGGATGGCAAATCAATCTCACTGGATGAATTAGGCAAGCTGCTGCCCAAGGACGTCAAGGCGGAGAGCGGCAAGAGTCGCAAGGCGTCGAGAGCTAGTGGAAAAAGCAAGCATCTCTCCTTGGCTCAAAAGGTGAAAAAGCTATCCGGAGGCAAGAAGAAAAAACGCTAGGAATGCATATGATATCGTTGGCAGCAGCCGCGAGTGCTTATGAGCAGTCGCGGCTGTCTGACGTTTGAAAAGGGATAATCTCCTGACGAAAACCTTGATAAAAGCGTACAATTATGATTTAATATTATAGGAATGTTCGTGTTTTATTCGAATCACTATTTCTTCTTAATAAAAGTCAGGAGGTTCTATCTGTGAGTGTGAAAAAAGCGTTAATCAGCGTTTCTGACAAGACTGGATTGATTCCGTTTACGCGTCGACTTGCTGCTGCCGGGGTTGAAATCATATCCACGGGAGGTACAGCTTCCCTCTTGAAAGAAGCGGGGATTCCCGTGGTTGGGATTTCCGAAGTAACCGGATTCCCGGAAATCCTGGACGGACGTGTCAAAACGCTACACCCGAACATCCACAGCGGTCTTCTGGCTGTGCGCGACAACGAGGCTCATCAGAAGCAACTGAAAGAGCTGGAGATCGAAACCATCGATCTGGTTGTCGTCAATCTCTATCCATTCAAACAAACCATTGCCAAACCAGACGTCACGTTTGAGGAAGCAATCGAAAATATCGATATTGGCGGCCCAACCATGCTGCGCTCTGCTGCGAAAAACCACGCTTTTGTCACCGTTGTGGTCGATGCGGCGGACTACGAGCAAGTCATGGAGGAAATAGAGGCCAACCAGGATACAGCATTGGAAACACGCCGTCGACTGGCAGCGAAGGTATTCCGTCATACGGCTGCTTACGATTCCCTGATTTCTCGCTATTTGAGCGAGCAGGTGGGGGAACTGCTGCCTGAGAGCTACACAGTGACCTACGAAAAGGCCCAAGACCTCCGCTATGGGGAAAATCCACATCAACGCGCTGCCTTTTACCGTGCGCCGCTTGCAGGTACAGCCAGCATTGCCTATGCGGATCAGCTGCATGGGAAAGAGCTTTCCTACAACAATATCAATGACGCGGATGCTGCCCTGGCGATTGTTCGTGAATTCGATCAGCCTGCCGTGGTCGCCATCAAGCACTCCAATCCATGTGGCGTTGGAATCGGGGCAGACATTCGCGAAGCGTATCAAAAGGCGTACGAAGCGGACCCTGTCTCCATTTTTGGCGGAATTGTCGCTGCGAATCGCACGATTGACCGGGATACTGCGCTGGCGATGAAAGAAATCTTTTTGGAAATTATTCTGGCTCCTGATTTTACCGAAGAGGCTTTGGCTGTGTTGATGGAGAAGAAGAACTTACGTCTGCTGCGTATTCCGACTCTGAATCAACCCGAGCAAAAAGCAGACAACCTGTTCCGCGTAGCTCCAGTGGCAGGCGGTGCCTTGGTGCAGGATTACGATCAGAAGCAACTGGAAGATGATGAAATCCGCGTGGTGACCGATCGTCAGCCGACTGCTGAAGAACTGGCACAATTGAAATTCGCCTGGAAGGTAGTCAAGCACGTAAAGTCCAATGCAATCGTTCTGGCAAAAGGAAACATGACCATTGGGGTAGGCGCAGGTCAAATGAACCGCGTAGGTGCAGCCAAGATTGCCATTGAGCAAGCGAAGGAGCTGGCGACTGGTTCTGTCCTCGCTTCCGATGCCTTCTTCCCGATGTCCGATACTGTGGAGGCAGCCGCTCAAGCTGGCGTCACCGCGATTATTCAACCAGGCGGCTCTGTTCGTGACCAGGAATCCATCGATGCCTGCAATCGTTTTGGCATCACGATGATCTTTACGGGCACTCGTCATTTTAAACACTAATACCAAGAACGCGGAACCTCTAACACAGGAGGAAATACAATGAATGTTTTGATCGTAGGCAGTGGGGGCCGTGAGCACACCATCGCCTGGAAACTGTTGCAAAGTCCTCGCGTTGAAAAAGTGTACTGCGCACCGGGCAATGGTGGAACGGCTCAAATCGCGCAAAATGCACCGATCGACGTCCATGATTTTGCAGCCCTCGCTCAGTTTGTCAAAGATGAAGGCATTGATTTGACTGTGGTCGGTCCGGAAGATCCACTTCTTGGCGGGATTGTCGACTTTTTCAACGAGCGCAATCTGCCTATTTTCGGACCCAACTCACAGGCTGCCAAGATTGAAGGCAGCAAGTCTTTTGCGAAAAGCCTGATGAAGCGCTACAACATTCCGACTGCTGCTTACGAATCGTTCCTCGACTATGAGTCGGCCATCGCCTATGTGCGAGAGCAAGGCGCCCCGATCGTGGTCAAAGCGGATGGTCTGGCTGCTGGAAAAGGCGTCGTCGTAGCAGAGACGCTGGAAGAGGCAGAGGAAGCACTTCGTCAGATCATGCAGGAAAATGTGTTCGGCCAAGCTGGAGCGCGGGTCGTGATCGAGGAATGCATGCGCGGAGAGGAATTGTCCCTGCTGTCGTTCGTAGATGGTGAGACCGTCAAGCCGATGGTTACCTCTCAGGATCACAAGCGCATCTATAATGATGACCAGGGTCCGAATACAGGCGGGATGGGGACGTACGCTCCGGTGCCGCAGATGTCAGACGAGCTGGTCGCAAAGATCGTGGAGACGATCGTCGAACCGATGGCTGTTGGAATGGCGAAGGACGGAATTCCGTTCAAGGGGATTCTCTACACAGGATTGATGATTACAGAAGCTGGACCGAAAGTGGTGGAGTTCAACGCCCGCTTTGGCGACCCGGAGACACAGGTCATCCTGCCTTTGCTGGAAACCGATCTGCTGGAGATCTTCCTCGCTACGGTCAGCGGAGAACTGGCTTCCGTAGATGTGAAGTGGAAAAAAGAAAGCGCAGTCTGCGTAGTGATGGCAGCTCCGGGCTATCCGGGGAATTATCCGAAGGGGGCAGTGATCTCAGGCTTGGAGCAAATCGCTCCGCCAGTGAAGGTATTCCACGCTGGAACCAAGGAGACTGAAGCGGGAGTCGCGACCAATGGCGGTCGGGTCCTCGGTGTGACCAGTACAGGTGAAAATCTGGCGAAGGCGCGCGAGTCTGCTTACGCGGCGGTACAGTCCATTTCTTTTGAAGGGGCTCATTACCGGACCGATATTGCAGACCGAGCCATGCGCTTTGAAAAATAAGAAAAAGCAGAGTCCTGGCCCGCGAAAATGCGTTGTCAGGACTTTTTTAAGGATCGATTTGGTTGGTTGCTGGAAGTGCTTTGTCTAACCATGATTCTGGGAGGAGGCTTGGTACTGGCTGCTTGTGTTCGTCCGTTTTTTCTTCGTACTCAAGCAGTCAGTACAAATCCTGAAATCATCTCAACCGTGGAGGATCTTTCCATAAAGGCGTGGAATCGCTACAATCGATACTCCTTCCTTTGCAGTCTTGGTCTGTTGGCTTTGGACGTTATTCGCTTCTCGGCCGGCGTGGTGCTCTCCTTTTGGCATCTCGCGACGATTCTTGTTCTGGTGCTGGCTTTTATGCGGAAATTTTCTATTGACCATCAGCTCAGCAAACGACTGCGTGATGAGGCTGCAGGAGCAGTAGGGAGCAAGGAGCAGAATGCAGGACATCGAGAGGTCGAGATGATTACCAAGTTGATTCTCATCCTTGCTTTTGTCACGCTGCTTTTGATGAACCTTCCCTGAATACAGCGAAAACCCCTGACATTCTTGCTCGCAGATGTCAGGGATATTCTCTTCACTAAGCAGCCAATTGCTGTTCCTTGGATGCTTTTGCTTTGAAATAAGAGACGAAGTAGATAACCAGAAACAGAAGCATGAAGATAGCTGACCAGCGGTACATAATCGAGTAGCTGGAATAGGTGATAATGATACCGAGCAATAACGAGCCGATACCGATGCCCAGGTCGATCGTACTTAGAAAGACAGCGTTGGCCATCCCACGCTGCTCGGGAGAAACCACTTTCACCATCCATGCCTGAATAGCAGGCTGGATAAATCCGTACCCTAAGCCGTAGAATGCGGCAGAGGTAAACAACAGGTAGTTGTTGTCTGTAAAGGAGAGGATCATCAGACCGGTTCCTGACAATAAAGCACCGAGAGGCAGGACGGCGATGGGCCCCTTGCGATCGAACAGCTTGCCGGATAGAGGCCGGACCAGCAGGATCGTAATCGCATTACAGAAAAAATACCAGCTGACGTTGGCGAGATTGGCTTCCTTTCCGAAGAGTACCAAAAAGCTCATCAGGCCTCCATACGTTATGGCAAGAAGAGTATTCAGGACGGTAGGAAGCAAGATCTTTCTGTCAAAAAAACGTCCCAGTCCTTTTGCCTGCAGTTCTGGATTTTGCAGGACCGGCACTGGTTGAGAACGTGTGCTAAAAAGTAAAGGTAGGGCAATGGCTACCATCCCAACTGCTGCAATGACCATGATGGTAAATCCATATTCATTCAAGAGGGTAATTCCAACGATTGGCCCCAGCGCAAGGGCGAGACTGACGGATAGGCCGAAGTAACCCATTCCTTCACCAATTCGCTTGGGAGGGATGGAGTTGGAAGCCAATGTAGCAAAGGTTGTGCTGCCGAGTCCAAAGCCGACCCCGAACACGGCGCGTAACGCAATCAGCAGGGTGATGGTCGCGCTAAAAAAATAGCCGATCATCGCAAGACCTGCGATCATCAGACCGAGAAAGGCCAATACCTTGCTCCTTTTCGTTTTGATCGCTTCCCCTGTATACATTCTGGAGACAATCGCACAAATATTAAAGAGCATGATGACGAGCGAAGCTACGAAATCGTTCGAATGATAGGTCTCTTTCACATAAGCGGGGAGGGTGGTTGCCTGCATTTGCACTGTAGTGAACAGGAGCAGATTGCTTAGCGTGATCAGGATGAAGTCCTTGGTCCACAGCCTTTCAGGATGTTCTTCTTTCATGTTGACACTCCTATTCTTGTGTATGCCTTTGAATATTTGCGCTGCAATGCAGCATGATTTGCTTCAGCCACTCGATCTGTTCGGAATCCAATCCTTCAAAAACCTGTTCCAAGGCTTTGTTTTCCACGGGAATGGCTTCCTCCATCACTTTTCTACCCTTTGTGGTGATGCTGATCAGGAAAGCGCGCCGATCTGACTGGCACATTTTCTTTTCGATCAATCCTTTACGGGACAGGGCATCCAGGATGCGAGTCGTTGTGGGCTGGTCTTTGGACGTGCGCTTGGCCAATTCCTTTTGATTGATTCCATCACTTTTGTACAGCTGAAACAAGGCGGCAAACTGCTCGGTTGTAATATCGAAGGGACGCAGCTGAACCGATATGTGCTGCACCATCTTCCGATACATATTGCCAATGTAATACCCCATTGATTCTTCGAGCCATTTATCTTCCAAGACGGTATCTCCTTTACAGATACTTGCTACGACAATTATATTTGTGACAATTATTTTTGTAAATGGAAAAAATAAAAACCGCCAGACTCTACTGGCGGTACCTTCCTTTTCTCCGGCTGATCGTGTAAGCGAAATACACCATCACCACAATGACGCCAATGATGCTGGCGATGACAAACAGGTTATGTGACAACCATTCGTATAAAGTGGATCCCACTAGCAATGGATTCGCCCCCTAAGAGTAGGTAGGGTATCGGTGTTCTTCATGGCTGAATGACTCTGAGTAGCTTCTATCGTTTGTGGAAGAGCTGCTTGCAGATGGCATGTCATCGGAAGGCATCTCAACGATTTCACGGACGGCCTGTTCCATCCTGAGATCCTCTGCCGAAAGCTTCATTTCGCCACGGGGTTGAGAAGCGGGCGAATGATTGGTGGTGGCTTGCGGACCTTCGCTTTTTTCTTCACGAGCGGAACCGCCCAATACCTGATTCATGACGGTTTGCATGCCAGCATTCTTGATTTTGTCCATCATGTTCGTATTTCCCTTGGAATCAATGCCCATCGCAGCATACATCGGGCAAAATCTCGTTACGCCTTCCGCTACCTTCATCGCAGACAAGGACATCAACAGCCAAGGTGTGCGGTATGGACGTCTGCCCATGACACCCACTCCGTATGCCAGCCCCAGCAGTCCACCCGTTATTCTGATCATCGCGTCGGTTGTTCCCACGTTTTTGCGCATGTTGGTCTGCCTCCTGTTTATGCGAACTTCTATGAACTATTCTTTGTTTGGGACAAGAAAACAAGACGTGGTAATTGTTGCAAGCAGCAACAGCTAGTGGAAAGGGGATCGTCCTGTTCATGGCGAAGCATAAAAGAAAGATGAATGACCATTCAGTAGAAAGAAACTTCAACAAGAGGGAGCGATCATACATGCGTGTAAGACAAATGACAGACGAAGCTTTTTTGCAATTGATCCGAGTATCGAGGCGAAAGGCGCCTGCGACCATGTGGATCAAAGGGGCAAGCGTCCTGAATGTGTATACCAAGGAATGGCAGCAGCTCCACGTATACACGGCTGGGGAGCGCATCGCATACGTTGGCGAGCAGGAACCGATGGTAGATGGGGATACGGAGATTGTGGATGCGACAGGACAGTACATGGTACCTGGATACATGGAGCCGCACGCTCATCCTTTTCAGTGGTACAACCCTTATACGCTGGCTGATTTTGCTTTGCAGCGAGGGACCACCATGCTGATCTCGGACACGATGATGCTGATGAATCTGCCGATGGAGCAGGTGGAAAAACTCATGGAATCGCTCGCTTCTCATCCGGTCAAACAGTTTTTCTGGGGCAGACTCGATCCACAGACTGGCAAGGATCACCCTCATTTTACCAAGCAGGGTTTGGCTCGCATGTTGGAGCATCCTCAGGTGATTCAGGGCGGAGAGCTGACGAATTGGCAGGGTGTGCTAGGCGAGTCAGATGAGATCCTGTTTGGCTTGAAGCATACGCGGGATTTGGGCAAGCGGATGGAGGGGCATCATCCCGGAGCATCGGCGGAGACGCTGAATACGGCAGGGGCAGCAGGGATAACAGCCTGTCACGAGGGGATTTCCGCCCAAGATCTGCTGCAGCGTCTGCGCCTGGGAATGTACGCGACATTGCGCCACTCCTCGATCCGTCCTGATTTGCCTGAATTGGTCAAGGGATGGCTTGCGCTCGGCCTGCCCTGGTCGCCTCGAATGATGCTTACTTCAGACGGGAGCACCCCTCCTATGCATCGGCATGGGTTAATGGATTATACGATCAAAGTGGCGATCGAAGCGGGGATGCCGCCGATCGAAGCATACGTCATGGCAACGCTGAATCCGGCGGTATACTACGGGCTTGATGCTGAGGTAGGAGGAATCGCACCGGGCAGGATCGCAGATTTGCTGTTGCTGCACTCTGAGGATCAGCCGACTCCCACCTTGGTGATTGCCAACGGCCAGCGCGCGGCTTCGAATGGGGACATCCTGATCCCGACAGTCGAACCTATCTGGGAGGAATGTCACTTTCCGCCTGTAGACCAGCTGGATAAAAAGGTGTCAGAGGAATGGTTCTATCTTCGCCAGGAAAACGGGGAGACACCGATCGTGGAGATGCTGAACGCAGTGATCACCCGATTGCGGATGGAGGAGCTTCCTTTAAAGGAAGACGGGGTAGTGTCCTTGGAGCATGACCCGGAGCTAGCCTACATCGTAACCATTGATCCTTTTGGCAGACGAAAGACGCAAGCGGTGCTGTCGGGGTTCGGCCGCCATCTGGAGGGCTTGGCCAGCACGTATTCGGCTTCTGGTGAATGGCTGGTTATCGGGCGAGATCCGCATGTCATGAAAATGGCCCTGGATCGAGTAAGAGAGATTGGCGGAGGCGTCGTTCTGATGGATCAAGGAAGTGTGGTCTGCGAATGTCCGCTTCCTCTGGCAGGGAGATTTTCGAGCGCACCGATGGAGGAAGTCATCGATATGGCGGAAAGATTGATCGACCAGATTCGTCAAAAAGGGCATGCCCATCTCGATCCGATCTATTCCATCCTGTTTTTTTCTTCGACGCATTTGCCGTACGTCCGGTTGACCGCGGAAGGAATTGTCGATGTGAAGACGGGTAGGATTGTAGTCCCATCTCTCCCACTTGAATGATGAAAAGGCAAGGTAAAAAAAGGAATTACTGACAATGTGATTTTCATTACGCAAAACATTAATGCTTTATCGTGATGAAGCAATGATATGTTCATTTGATTTCAATAACGGTCCATTTATCATGTTGATGTATCAGTTGAACATGTTTCTTTAAAAAATATTTTTTCTCTTGTAAATTTTCAAATTTATTTTACAATAAAGAATAACCAAGCCAGCTCTATCTTGAGGCCTAGTAGAATCGGTAGATCGTAAGTCGCAACCTGCTAAGTAAGATAGATGGATGGGAGAAAAATAAAAATAAAAATTAATAAAAGGGGGATTCAATTCCGCATGAAAAAATTCTCTCACCTCAGTTTTTTATCTGCGGCATTGGCAGCAAGTCTTGCACTCACAGGTTGCGCGGGTGGTAACAGTTCGACAGGAAATACCAACAACAATTCAGGGGGAGGTACACCAGCGGCTCAACCCAACACTTCCGGCAGTGGCGGTGGAGCACTTGAAGTCATTAAAATTGCCACGCAGACGCCGCTTTCCGGGAACCAGTCATCGCTCGGGGATGCGATCAAAACCGGAGCTGAGTACGCACTGAACCTGCGTAAGGAAGAATTCAAGGCAATGGGCTTAGATGTACAGCTGTTCCCGCAGGACGACCAGGCTGACCCCAAAATCGGCGTCTCCAATGCGGAAATGCTGATCTCCAATCCGGAAGTATACGGAGTAGTCGGTCACTTGAACTCCGGTGTTGCGATCGCTGCATCGGTGAAGTACGAGGAAGGCAAACTCGTCATGGTATCGCCGGCAAATACAGCCGTCAAGCTGACGGAAGAAGGCAAGAAGACCGTGCACCGGATTTGTGCGCGTGACGATGCACAGGGACCGAGCGCTGCGATGTACGCCAAAAACACCCTGAACGTCAAAAACGCTTTCATTATTCATGACAAGACCGCATACGGCCAAGGTCTTGCTGACCAAGTAAAAATGCAATTTGAAAAAGACGGTGTTCCCGTACTCGGCTTTGAAGGAATCACACAAGGCGAGAAGGATTACAGCGCCGTACTCAACCAGGTAACGGTAGCTAATCCTGACATCATCTTCTTCGGCGGACTGTATCCGGAAGGCGGAATCCTGATCAAGCAAGCTCGTGAAAAAGGGTATAAGGGCTATTTCATGGGCGGAGACGGTCTGGACTCTTCGGATATGATCAAAATTGCAGGCGCAGCTGTAGAAGGTGTTGTGTTTACATCTGTAGCGGGTGACGTAACCCAGACAGAAGAAGGCAAGAAGTGGGCAGACGAGTACAAAAAAGTGACAAACAAGCCGCTGGAAACCTACTCGGTATACGGCTATGACTCGATGAACGTCATCTTGAACGGATTGAAGGAAGCGGTCAATGCCAACGGAGGCAAAAAGCCTACCCGTGAGCAAGTATTGGATGCCGTTCACAAGACAAAGGATTTCCAAGGACAATTTACAAAAGTCACGTTTGACGACAAAGGTGACAACGTGCACTCCGACGTCTTCGTGTACCGGTACGACAAAGAAAAATCCAATTTTGTCGGAAAAGCCCAGTAAAACCACATGATTGACCCATTCAACTTAGAATTCGCTTACGTTTAAGGCCTCATCCAGCTAGGGGCGGCACGAGAGTGTTCGCCCCTCCTTTATGGAATTTCACGTCTGGACAGCTTGATTTTGTAGATGTGAATGGCGGCCATAAGTGATGCAGAAACGAACGACAAGTCTACAAAGGAATGAGGGATGGGTAAGCATGCTGCTAAGCATTTTGCCTCAAGTGTTGGTTGACGGTTTGACGCTTGGATTCATGTACGCAGTCGTGGCCCTGGGCTATACGATGGTTTACGGTATCCTGGAATTTATCAACTTTGCTCACGGTGAGATTTTCATGGTGGGTGCCTTCGTCGGCACTGAAGTGCTTCTGCTTACGGACGCAATGGGTGCGTTGGAGGGAATGAATCCATACGTTGCGCTATTTATGACCATTATCATTACGATGATCATAACAGGTGCTTTAGGGGTAGGGATTGAACGACTGGCTTATCGCCCGCTGCGTGGAGCACCGCGATTGGTTCCGTTGATCTCCGCGATCGGTGTATCGTTTTTGCTGCAAGACCTTGTCCGTTTTACGGAAGCTATCGCTCGTAATGAATTTTATCTGAATACGCCAATACTGTTTACCGGATCGGTTTCATTGTTTGGCATCGCAACAATACCCGTCAAGGGATTGATGGTTATCATCCTAGCCATCGTGCTGATGATTGCACTTTCGCTGTTTGTAGGCAAGACAAAGTGGGGAATCGCCATGCGTGCCGTCGCACAGGATCAGAGTACGGCATCGCTGATGACCATAAATGTGGACAAGGTAATCATGCTCACCTTTTTGATCGGCTCCAGCCTGGGAGGAGCCACGGGCGTTCTGTTTGCCCAAAACTACGGAACCATTGATCCGTACATCGGATTTATCCTTGGTATGAAGGCATTTACCGCCGCTGTTTTGGGTGGGATCGGCAATTTGCGAGGAGCGATGGTGGGGGGCGTTTTGCTCGGCCTGCTGGAATCACTCGCTGGCGCTTATATGGGACCATTGACCAACCAAGCGTTTGGTGCCGAGTACAAAGACGTATTTGCGTTCAGTATTCTAATCCTTGTGCTTCTCTTCAAGCCGGAAGGGCTGTTTGGCGAAGCTGTCAAAGAGAAAGTGTAGGTGAAACCAATGGCAAATCTGGCCTTGAAATCATTCAAAGGTATTCCGCTCGTCGTCACATTGATTTGGATCGCAGCATGCGCCTCGGCATTGCACTTTCTGGATAAATCGGTTATCGCATTTCTCGGTATCCTGACCTCAATCGTTTTGATTTACTACACCAATACGAGCAAGCTGATCAAGCTCGTGATCGGCGCGGCCGTACTGATTATCATTATTCCGTTGGTAGCCGGTGAAAACCGCTATTACATGGAAGTGGCCTCGCAGGTAGGAATCTATGTCGCGATGGCGCTTGGCCTGAACATCGTAGTGGGCTTTGCGGGCCTGCTTGACCTGGGCTATGTGGCGTTCTTTGCCGCTGGTGCCTATGCATACGCCATTTTTTCTACCTCCCAAGCGAACGAATTTATTGCGGGCAATCTGTTCCCGTTGTCGGGTGACTGGTTCTGGCCGTTTCTGATCGTCGGGCTGATTGTCGCCGCCATATTCGGGGTATTACTCGGGTTGCCGGTATTGCGGGTAAAGGGTGATTACCTGGCCATCGTAACGCTGGGCTTTGGTGAGATCATCCGAATCGTCTTCAACAACCTGGATAAGCCGATCAATATCACGAATGGTCCACAGGGAATTACGCCAATTCCGGCCCCTGAGCTTTTTGGGATCAAAATGGGGACGCCGTTCTATTTTTACTTCATTGTATTGTTTGTCATTGCCTTTATCGTGCTGGCCAATATCCGCTTTGAACACTCTCGTCTGGGCCGCGCATGGGTTGCGATCCGCGAAGATGAACTGGCCGCGCAATCGATGGGAATTTCACTGTTGAACACCAAGCTGGCTGCGTTCGCGACGGGAGCTTCCTTCGCAGGAGTAGTGGGCGTGATTTTTGCAGCGAAGCAAACCTTTATCGACCCTACCTCCTTTACGCTGATGGAGTCGATCGGGATTCTCGTCATGGTCATTCTCGGAGGCAGCGGCAGTATTCCAGGCGTCATACTCGGGGCTGCATTCGTTACGCTGCTGCAGGTTCAGCTCCTGAAGGAATTCTCCAACTTTCTGCACTCCTTACAGCAGTCAGGTATGATCAACCTGCCCAATCAGTTGGATCCGTCCAAGTTCCAGCGTCTCATCTTTGGTATCATGCTGATCTTCGTGGCGTTGTACCGCCCGAATGGCCTGATTCCAGCGAAAAGGAAAACCAACGATATCGATGCGATCAAGGCTAGTCCGTTTGGCAGAGGAAAATTGGGAATTCTGAGCAAGCTTTCTCAGTCGTCGTCTGGTAAACAATCGTAGCGAACAGGGAGGGATGCAAAATGGCACTTTTGGAAGCTGTAGGGTTGACCAAGAAGTTTGGCGGTCTCGTCGCGAACCAGGATGTGACACTGAAGATAGACAAAGGAAGCATTACCGCTGTCATCGGTCCGAATGGGGCAGGAAAGACGACCTTTTTTAACATGATCACAGGCTTTTACGAACCGGATGAAGGGGAAATCCTGCTGAATGGCAAAAGCATCAAGGGGCTGCGTCCAGACCAGATCGCCAGCAGAGGAATTACCCGAACCTTTCAAAATATTCGTCTCTTCAAACAAATGACAGCGCTCGAAAACGTCATGGTAGGTGTCCACAGCCGACTTTCGGCAGGCATCATGGGCATTCTCTTCAATACCAAGCGAGTGCGCGAGGAGGAAGAGATGGCGCGGGTCGAAGCGTATCAATTGATGGAGTACGTAGGGATCGCCCATATCGCCAACGAAGCGGCGGGAAGCCTGCCTTACGGGTTGCAGAGAAGGCTCGAGATCGCCCGAGCGCTGGCGACCAATCCGCAGATTATTTTGCTGGATGAGCCAGCCGCAGGGATGAATCCGAGGGAAACGGTGGAAATGACCGAATTTATTCGACTCCTGAAAAAAGAGCTGGATTTGACCATCATCCTGATCGAGCATGACATGAAGCTGGTGATGGGCTTGAGTGAATACATTCACGTGCTGGATTACGGACGCAAGATCGCAGAGGGTTCGCCGGAGCAAATCCGGAACAACCCGAGTGTCATCGAAGCGTATCTCGGAAAAAGCGCGTCGGAAGTGTCGTAGGAGGAGGAAGCGATATGGCCATGTTGGAGCTGCAAAACGTTCATACCTATTACGGCGGAATCCACGCGTTGAAAGGCTTGTCCATCCAAGTGAATCCGGGAGAGGTTGTCACCCTGATCGGGTCGAATGGAGCAGGCAAGTCCACCACGCTCAAAACGATCTGCGGGCAGACGCGGGCGCGTGAAGGGAAAATCTTTTTTGAAGGCAAAGATATTACCCAGATGCGCACACATGACATCGCCTTGTTGGGAATTGCACATGTACCAGAAGGACGCCGTATTTTTCCCAAGCTGACGGTCCATGAAAATCTGGAGATGGGCGCTTTCTTCACCAAGGACAAACAAGTGATTGAAGAGGGGATCGAGCGCGCCTTTCAATACTTCCCGCGACTCAAGGAACGGATCAGTCAAAAAGGCGGCACGATGTCCGGTGGCGAGCAGCAAATGCTAGCCATCGCACGTGGCTTGATGATGAAGCCGAAAATTTTGATGCTGGATGAACCGTCGATGGGGCTGGCGCCAATCCTCGTGGAGCAGATTTTTGAAATCATTACGGAACTGAACCGCGAAGGAACGACGATTCTGCTGGTGGAGCAAAACGCCAACCAGGCCCTGTCAGCAGCGCATCGCGGATACGTCATCCAGACAGGTGAAATCATTCTGAAGGATGATGCGAAAACCTTGTTGGCCAACCCGCAGGTGCGGGAAGCGTATTTGGCATAGGGATTGTGGGGACCGATGGAGTCGGAAATGACTTCGTCGGTTTTTTCATTTGAAAGCACGTAATCCAAGCTTCAGTGGTGGGCAGGAAACAGGAGAAGACGTTCTTAGGTTTAGATTAGTTCCAGAAGAGATTCGTAGTGCGTTGTTTAGAGAGATTAGAGAAGTAATTAAAGACACAGAGGAAATTTGTAAAACTACCAGCAGTTGTTTCATTTACGAAAAACGGCAGCCTTCGTAAATGGCTGCCGTTTTATCAACTAACGGACAAATTAGATTAGCAATCTGTAAGAAACAATCCGAACTGAAATGTCATAAAATGTAGTTTATGTAGACATCCCTCTTAACGTCTAAAAGAATACGACAGACGCACACAAAGGAGTGTAGTCATGAAATTTCTGCTCACATCTGCAGGCATCAAAAACCAAAGCATACACGACGCGCTGGTTGACATGCTGGGCAAACCGATTGCCGAGTCTACCGCCCTCTGCATTACTACTGCGGTGTACGCAATACGAGGTGGTGCGGGCCATGCATGGCATTTCTTTAGCGGACAAGCCACCACACCGATGTGTGAGCTGGGCTGGAAGTCCATGGGGGTTCTGGAGCTCACCGCGCTGCCTAGCATCGATGAAGAGCTTTGGGTTCCTATGGTCAAGGAGACTGACGTTCTACTAGAAAATGGAGGTGACCCCTTGTATCTGTGTTACTGGATGAGGCAGTCCGGACTGGCAGACCTCTTGCCGTCGCTGAATTTAGTCTATGTGGGACTAAGTGCCGGGAGCATGGTGATGGCACCTAACATCGGGAATTTCTTCGTTGGGTGGACTCCACCCAACGGTGGCGATGAAACGCTAAGACTGGTTGATTTTGCAATATTTCCGCATCTGGATCACGAGATGCTGCCGAGAAACACCATGGCTGATGCAGTGAGATGGGCAGCCGGGATGCAAGGGCCAGCGTATGCGATTGATGATCAGACCGCCATCAAAGTGATCGACGGAGCGGTCGAAGTTGTATCAGAAGGGCATTGGAAACTGTTTTCGCCCTGATATTACTCCACTTTTTACCAATAATTGCTGGAACCTTAGTGGTAATGATTGGTCGGTTTAGAGGTGCGTTAGTCGAAATTTAAACTAAAACGGGTACTATTGCGCAAGAACAAGAGGCAGTCTACGACTTTATTTTCCAAGTCTTCAGACTGCCTTTCGTAATAGTGAAGTATAGTCTAATACTTATTTCTAAAGATCTGCCGATGCTCTACTCCAAATAACCGCGTCAAATCAACGAATCCAGTCTAAGACATCATTTTCATCGGACACAAAGCAGCCGTCTCAAAGGAGTCTCTCAGGGGTGGACGCACGTTTAAAGGCGTGTCTCATTTTTTTCACTCCGCCTCGGTAAGTACCTCAAAGATCTTCGCTTGTTTCTCCTGTTTCCTAGCGACAGCTTTGTTTTATCCCCATTTTTTCAAGATCATTTAAAAAGCCAGCTAGAAAGCGAGGCTATAACTAGAACTAGCACCCAAGCTAGTGAGAGAAAAAAGAAGAAAAGGCGAAAGTCTTTGGGAGTCCGACCGAAGCGGAGTGAAAAAAGAGAAACCTGTCTTTAGCGTCCACCCATGAGAGGCATCTTGAACCGGCTGCTTTGGACGCGGGTTTCCCTTTTTTCACGGAGCTGGACAGGAATGACTCTCAGTGGGAATCCCAAGAACTTGTGGCCTTTTCTTCTTTTTTCTCTCCTCCACCATAGCACGGATCGATAACTCTATGAAAAATGTCCTCCTGTTAAGAGAATTTTGATAAAATTCAATGAGAAATAGGCACAGGTCCGTTCGGGAGGAAGAAAGATGCTGGATATCAGTCCTCGCTTGGAGGAAGGCGGCGAACCGCTATATTTGCAGTTGTATCAATATTTCTGCACAGAGATTCGGGAAAGACGACTGCCATCTGGCACAAGGCTGCCTTCGGTGAGGGCGTTGAGCAAATTTTTGCACATGAGCAAAACAACAGTGGAGAGCGCCTATCATCAGCTTTTGGCAGAAGGATATATCGAGAGCAGGGAACGAAGCGGATTTTACGTGGTGGACATTTCTTGGGATGGAGCGATCCGGGTCAAAAAGTCGGGTGGGGGAGGAAGCGTAGCGAAAAAAGAATGGACCGATCCCGAAGTGCCCTTCCCATCGATTCCGTTTCGCTACGATTTTCATCAGGCCAGGGTGGACCCGGATTCCTTTCCTTTTGAACTGTGGCGGAAATATACCAATCAAGTCACGAGGTCGGAAAACAAAAGCTTGCTCTATTACGGAGATCGGCAGGGTGAACCAGAGTTGCGGCAGGAGCTTGCTCGTTATCTGCGCCGAGCGAGAGGGGTGCAAGCTACGGCAGAACAGATCGTGATCGGGGCAGGCACGCAAACGATGATCAATCTGCTGGGTTGTCTCTTTGGCTTGCGCGGACAAGCCGTAGCGATGGAGGAGCCCGGCTATCAAGGCGTCCGCAGGGTGTTTCTCAATCAAGGCTTTGATGTTCGGCCGATTCCCTTGGAGGAGGATGGCATCGATGTACAGAGGCTGAGTGAAAGTGGAGCCAGACTGGTCTATATTACCCCATCGCACCAGGACCCGACAGGAATCGTGATGCCCTACGCCAAACGCTTGAAGATGCTGCAATGGACTAGGCAGGTAGAGGGATATATCATCGAGGATGACTACGATGGAGAGTTCCGCTATCACGGCAGGCCCATTCCGTCCCTGCAAGGCTTGGATACGGCGGGTCGTGTCATCTATTTGGGGACATTCTCCAAGTCGCTTTTGCCCTCGATTCGCGTCAGCTACATGGTCTTGCCGGAAGGGTTGCTGCCGCTCTATCAGGAGCATCTGGCCGATTACGATCAATCGGCATCGCGCATTCATCAACAGACGCTGGCCCTTTTTATGAAAATGGGAGATTGGGAGCGGCATATCCGCAAAATGAGGACGCTATACAAGAACAAGCATGATGCTTTGCTTGGCTTTTTGCGAGAGGAAATGGGAGATTCGATCCGCATTACCGGACACGACGCGGGGATTTCTGTCACGGTGGAAGTTCGGAGCAGCTGCACATCGCAGGAATTGACAGAGCGTGCGGCGTCCGCAGGTATTCGCGTCTATCCGACGGATCATAAATGGCTCCATCCGACGAGACAGGGCCACCCCAGCTTTCAGTTTGGATTTGGTGGACAGACGGTGGAGGAGATGGAAGCAGGCATTCGTTTACTCGGTGAGATCTGGCGCCCCACATTCCAAGGCTAGTAGCGGGAAGCAGAACAGAATAAGAGAAAGTGCAGGAGTGAGAAGCTAGCATGGGTTCATCATATGGTTTATTTGTGAAAGGGATGAAACAGATCATTCCGGTCGCAGCGGCCGGGATCATCGACGGTATCGTGTTTGGTCTTTTGGCCAGACAGGCTGGTCTGGGTGTGACCGAAGCGGTCTTGTTTTCTTTGCTGGTCAATGCAGGTTCGTCCCAGTTTGCGGCGGTTGGCTTGATCTCGCAGGGGATTGTCGGATGGCCAATCCTGCTTTCTACCTTATTGTTAAACGCGCGCCATCTGTTATATGGACTTTCATTGGGTCCGAAGTTTCAGGGGACGCCCGCCTGGAAGCTATCTTTGATGGGCTTGGGTTTGAATGATGAGACGTACGCATTGAAGGCGACGTATCTGGATACGGGCGGGAAGCCGAGTCTCGCGTTTTTTGCCGGAGCCGGCATCGTGGATTATTTGATCTGGAACGCGAGTACGTTTGCCGGAGCCTGGTTCGGAGCGGCGTTTACCGAGACCGAAGCTTACGGACTGGATTTTGCCTTTATCGCCACGTTCCTGGGCTTTCTCGCTGTCAATTTGTTCAGCTCCCTTCATGTTAAAGTGGCGGGATGTGCCGCAGCAGCGGCCTGCATCGGCTACTGGCTTGGTGGGGGAACAGCAGCAGTGATCGTAGGAACCTTGACTGCGGTCGTGATTGGGGCGGTGAACGGTGAACGATAATATCGTCTGGATGATTGTGCTGATGGCGCTGATTACGTATTTGACGAGATTTCCGATGCTTTTGATCAGCTCGCGATGGGAGATCCCTGCCTGGCTGAAGCGGGGACTGGCGATGGTGCCAGTAGGTGTGTTCAGCTCCATGACGATTCCGCCGATATTGTTCCACATGCGCGAGGGTGTATGGAATCCGGAGTACCTCGTGGCGGGTGTCGTGTCGCTTGCGGTAGGCTGGTGGAGAAAGCAGATTGTCTGGGCCTTGGTAGCAGGGGTAGTCGTGATTGCCTTGTATCGGCAGGTTCTATTGTTCATTTTATAAGGTTTCGTAAAAGGACAGGATATAGACCAAAACAGCCAAGAGAGCATGAATTATGGCTGTTTTTCTATTTTACGTGAGGAATGCTACGGCGAATGACTCATCAAGATGGGCCTCGACGAGAATATTGCAGCTCGGAAGACCCTGATGTAGTCAGTTCCACAGGTCATGCCGGGGACCGCAATCTGGTATGGGCATTTTCTAACCATGGCATCTACGAGCTGTCTACTCCTTTAATGGGTGAACCTAAAAACGGTTTGCCACAGGCAAAATAGCTCAAACACGTCCAAGGGGGCTCCAGAAAGTCGGTGTTGACCGATTTCCTGGAGCCCCCCTTTTAATGAGCATCTGAAATTCCTCGATTTCAAGGCCGATAACCCAACTGCACCGACATCTCCTGAACCGTCTCCAGCACCTCGCGCAGGATATTATCGAGCTCAGGCTGGACACGATCGGACGGTCCGACGACACTGATCGAGGCTGCAACCTGATCCGACGAATCAAAGATCGGTGCCGCCACTCCAGTCACACCTTCGTTGCGGCGATTGGAGCTGACTTCGTAGCCGTGCTCCCGGATGATCTGCAGATTTTGCTTGATCTCTTCCGTGGAAGTGTACGAATGTTCGGTATACGTCTTCAATGGTTCTGCCAAAATCTCTTCCTGAAATTCGTCTGGTTGATAGGCGAGCAGTACACGGGCCGCAGAAGTCGAGTAGAGCGGAAATCGCCGGAACGATTCTACGGTAAAACGGATCGGATGAGGGGAATCTACTTTGGCGACGTAGATGGCATCCTTTCCGTCTCTGACACAGAGGACGACCAGCTCGCTGGTACGTGACAACAGCCGATTGATATACGGCATGGAAAAATCTACAATGTCGTGATTCTTCAGTACCTTTGTGCCAAGCTCCAGCAAGGTGTAGCCAAGCGTATACTGCTTGGTTTTTTCATTTTGCCGGATAAAACCCTCCGACTCCAGGGTAGTGAGCAGCTTGTGGACGGCTCCTTTGGAAAGCTGAAGCTTTTTGCTCAGTTCGGTTACACCCAGCTCCTTGGGAGAGTCCAAAAAGATTTTTAATAGTTTACAGCCATTACGAACAGAAGAGAGAACTTGATCCATGCACACGTCTCCTTCAAAGTACAGTGACCTCAATTCTACCATAATAAGGTATTCGTACTTTACGTTTTTTTCGAAACAATCTTGAATTGTCAGTCTACTTATGGTAGTGTAACACTATCGTTCTCGAATAGCAAACACCGTTCTCTATTCGTGAACAAACTAGAAAATCGGGGGTTGAACTCAGATGAAGAAAAAAGCTCTATCCGTACTCTCCATTTTTGCTTTGACAGGCTCACTGTTGGTGGGATGTTCTTCCACACCTGCACCGCAATCTTCTGCACCAGCTCCAACACCAGCTCCAGAAAATGCACCTGCTGCTGAACAACAGGTACAGCTGGAAGATTCCCTGATCGTATCAGGTAATGGTGCGACGGTAGAAAAGCTGATGAAAGACGAGATCTTCAAGAAGTTTAACGAGAAGTACCCGAATGTGAAGCTGACATACGTATCCGGGGTTTCTACCGAGATCGTAGCGAAAGTAAAAGCACAGCAAAACGCTCCACAGATCGACATCGCGATTATCGAAGGTGGAGAGCAAGAAAAAGGACGTCTCGAAGGACTATGGGAACCACTTAACGAAGCAGAAATCCCGAATATGAAAAACATTTCCAAGGATTTGCTTGTAGCGGATAACAGTGGTGCAACGGTTAACTTTACCCCAATGGGTATTTCCTACAATAGCGAAATCGTAAAAGAAAAGAACCTGCCGGTACCTACCTCCTGGAATGACCTGGCGAAGCCTGAGTTGAAAGGCAACATCACGATGACAGACGTAGCGAGCAACTTCGGACGTTCTGCCACAATCATGATGGCGTATGCCAACGGCGGTTCCGAAAAGAACATGGAACCAGGATTTGAAAAGCTGACCACCATCGCGGGCTACATGCCGACATTTGCTAAGAGTGCAGCGCAATTGCAACAAAACCTGCAAAATAAAACGTCTGCTTACACCACTTGGACAATGGCTCGCAGCTTGACGCAAAAAGCAGCTGGTCTGCCAATCGAGTTCGTCTTCCCGCAAGAAGGTGCTAACCTCGTTCCAACGATTGCTTCTCTCGTAAAAAATGCCAAGCATCCAGAAGCAGCAAAAGCATTTATCGACTTCCTGCTGACTGACGAAGTACAAACCATGTATGCAACCAAGCTGTTCTACAATCCTTCCACAGCTGTCGCGTTGCCTGATGAAGTTGCCAAAGCACTCGAATTCGATCGTTCCAAAGTGGTTGTATTCGACTATGAAGTGATCAGCAAAGAAACGGCGGCATGGCTGGACCGCTTTAACAGAGAAATTGCACCAAACACAGGAAAGTAGGTGTCCTTTTTGGCAAAGGTATATGACGTCGAACTACGGAACATCATGAAAAAATTCCAAAACAATGTCGTGGTTCAGGACTTCAACCTGCAGGTAGAGCAAGGTGAGTTCGTCTCTTTTCTCGGCCCATCTGGCTGTGGAAAAACAACGACATTAAACATGATCGCTGGCTTTCTGGAACCGGACGGCGGGGATTTGTTGATCAAGGGACAGCGGATGAACGGTGTTCCCCCATACAAACGGGAGTTGGGCATGGTGTTTCAGACCTACTCCCTGTTCCCACACATGACCGTTGCGGAAAACATCGCGTACGGATTGAAACTGAGAAAAGTCAACAAAGCAGAGATGAAAGAACGTGTCGATCGCGTCCTGTCTCTCGTCAAGCTGCCGAACGTAGCAGACCGCTATCCGAAGCAGCTGTCCGGTGGACAACGCCAGCGGATCGCCATCGCGCGTGCACTGGTGATCGAGCCCTCGCTCTTGCTGTTGGACGAGCCACTGAGCAACCTGGATGCCAAATTGCGCGAAGAGCTGCGTGATGAGTTGAAACGCCTGCACCATGAGATTGGCGTAACAACTATTTTCGTAACGCATGACCAGGAAGAAGCCTTGTCCTTGTCCGATCGCATCGTCGTGTTGAACCACGGCTTTGTCGAGCAGATCGGGACACCCCTGGAGATTTACAATCAGCCTGCTTCCGAATTCGTCCACACCTTTATCGGCAAAACCAACCGCCTGGAAGGGGAAGTCGTCGAGGTGGACGGTGATCGGATCACGGTACAAACGCCAGAAGGCATGCTGATTCATGCAGCGAAACAAAGCCGCAGCTTTACACCAAAACAAAAAGTAGTGGCTTTTGTAAGACCGGAGAAGATTGTCCTGTCCCAGACCGATTCAGGCGATGCTGCCAACAAGGTGAAGGGGAATTTGCAGCTGGCTTCCTTCCTCGGCTCCTATACCGAGTGTGAAGTAAAAGTCGGCGGTCAATCCTTGTCGGTAAAAATTCAGAAGCTGATCGACAAAGCAGCAGCGCAAGAGGCTGAAAAAGGCATTTACTGCCACTGGAATGCAGAAGATGTGCTGATCATGCCGACGGAGAGGGGATGACGTATGAGCAGACGTCTTTCCATCACGCTGTTGACTGCACCTGCCCTGATCCTGCTTCTGGGGGTCTTTCTGATCCCCATGCTGTTGATGCTGCTGCTTAGTTTTCAGGATGGTCAACAAGCGTTTACGCTGGCTAACTACTCGCTATTCTTTCAGGATACCTTTTACCTGGACATTCTCTGGAGAACGATTCGCGTCAGCCTTTGGACCGTTCTTGCCACCCTCGTACTCGGTTATCCGGTAGCCATGTTCATGGCACAGGCCTCGGGAAAAATGCGCGGGATTGTCACCATGTGCGTACTGGCTCCTCACTTGATCAGCGTGGTCATTCGCAACTTCGGCTGGGTGGTCGTATTGGGTGAAAAGGGCTGGGTCAATGAAATGCTGATGGCAATGGGAATTATCGAAACACCACTTCGCCTGCTGTACAACGAGCTGGGCGTGGTCATCGGTCTGACGGATTCCTTCATCGCCTATATGGTACTGGCATTGGCTACGAGTCTGTACGCGATCGATCCTTCGCTGAACAAGGCAGCTTCGATTTTGGGTGCCTCGCGTGCCCGCACGTTCTTCTCGGTGACGCTGCCGCTCAGTCTTCCTGGTATCGTGGCTGGGACGACACTGGTATTCAGCTTGTCGATGAGCGCATTCGTGACACCTGCCCTGATGGGGGGAACCTCCGTGAAGGTGATTCCGGTACTCGCTTATGAACAAATCATGTCGACCTTGAACTGGCCGCTGGGTGCAGCGCTTGCCTTCCTCTTGCTCGGAAGCACGATTGTGTTGGTCAGCCTGTACACGAAACTGATTGAAAACAAGAGATACAAAGAGGTGTTTGCGTCATGAAAAAGATCAATGTTCTCGGGCTCATCACCTTCATTGTCATCATTTTGGTCAATCTGCCGTTTTTGGTCATTATTCCAAGCTCCTTTACAGCCGCAGGCTATCTGGCATTTCCACCAGAAGGCTTCTCATGGAAATGGTATGCGATGATTCTGGACAGACCGGAATTCATCGATTCCTTCTGGACGAGCATCAAGCTGGCGACACTGACTGCGATCCTGGCCACCGTATTGGGAACGCTGGCAGCCTTCGCCTTGTCCAAATACAAGTTTCGCGGGAGCGGCTACATCAACGCTTTGATGCTCTCGCCGCTGACTGTTCCGTCTTTGATTATCGGGATTTCTGCGCTGCTGTTCTTTACACGCATTGGCATCGCAGGTACGTTTACGGGTCTTTTGCTCGCCCATATCCTGATTTCCATCCCGTACGTGGTTCGTCTGGTGCTGACCGGGCTCAGCTCGTTTGACTACACACTGGAAAAGGCGGGTTACATGCTGGGTGCTCATCCGTTCCGCGTATTCTGGGATATTACGCTGCCACTCGTGCGTCCAGCGATTGCATCAGGGATGATCTTCTCCTTCCTGACCTCGTTTGACAACGTGACAGTATCGCTGTTCCTGGTGGCGCCGGATACGACGACGCTGCCGCTCGCGATCTTTAGTTACATGCAGGAAACACTTGACCCGCTGGTTGCTTCGATCTCATCGGTCGTTATTCTGCTAAGTCTTGTGTTCATTATCTTGTTGGAAAAAGTGTACGGACTGGAGCGCCTGTTCGGACTTAATTCTCAATCACATTAAGGAAGAGGCAATATGTCAATGCACACGTATATCGAAGAAAACCTGCAACACTTTCTCCAACTATTGGAAGCCTCGGTGAACATGGATTCCCCGTCAAAAAATAAACGACTGGGAGACCAGATGGCAAAGTGGTTCGCGGAGCAGTTCGAATCACTGACCGGGGGCAAGGCGGAACTAGTAGCAAATGCGACCTATGGCGATCAGGTGCGTTGCACATTGGGAGAAGGGGACAAGCAGGTTCTCATCATCGGCCACTACGATACCGTATGGCCGGAGGGGGAAGCGGCGCGCCGCCCTTTCTCGATGCGCGATGGCAAGGCATACGGACCCGGCGTCTACGATATGAAGGCGGGGGTATTGCAAGCCATGTTCGCGATGCGGGCATTGGTTCAGCTGGGCCGCTTGCCAGAGGACAAGAAAATCGTGCTGATTTTAAGCAGTGACGAAGAGATCGGCAGCCCGACTTCACGAGAGCTCGTCGAGCAGGAAGCTGTGCGTTCGATGGCGAGTTTTGTTCTGGAACCGCCGAGTGAACCGGTCGGTGCGCTGAAAACCTGGCGCAAGGGAAGCGGGCACTTTACCCTGCAAGCACGCGGGATCTCTTCTCATGCTGGCGTCGATCATCAAAAGGGTGTATCTGCCATCGAAGAGCTGTCGCGCCAAATCCAGTTTCTGCATTCATTGACGGATTACGAAAAAGGAACAACGCTCAATGTAGGGCTGGTCAAAGGCGGAATTGGCTCCAATGTCGTGGCAGATCTTGCAGAAGCAGAAGTCGATGTCCGATTCATGACGATCGCAGAAGCGAACCGGATTGAGCAGGTGTTCCATGCCCTCTCGCCACAGCTGGAGGGAGCGAGGATCCAAGTCTCGGGGGGCATTCGCCGTCCGCCCATGGAACGCACGGATGAGACGGAGCGGTTGTTTGCGCTCGCTCAATCCATCAGTCACGACGAATTGGGCTTTACCTTGCATGAGTCTGGTACAGGCGGTGTAAGTGACGGGAATTTTGCCGCGGCTTGCGGAAGCCCTACCCTGGATGGACTCGGTGCGAGAGGCGATTTTGCTCATTCGCCCGATGAGTTTGTGGAGCTCGCAGAGGTGCCGATACGGACGGCTCTCTTGGCGAGGTTGATAGAGGAAGTATAGGGAAGCACCTGCAGGATGTCTCGTGGAGACGTCTGTGCAGGTGCTTTTCATTAGGCAGAAAGATTTGTAAAAATGGAGAAATCATCCTATAGTGAGAAGAGAGAATGAAGGAAGGAGCTGAATACCGATGAGATATCATCGTTTGGGAAACAGTGGATTGCAAGTATCGGCGATGGGGATTGGAACGAATTCCTTCGGAGGGCGTGCAGACGAAGCAGCCTCGTTGGCGATCATTGATGCAGCATTGGAGGGTGGTATCAATTTTATCGATACCGCTAATATTTATACGGGAACAGAATCAGAACGCATCATCGGAAAAGCATTGGAAGGCCGCAGACATGATGTCGTACTGGCGACCAAGGCCGGCTTGCCACGCGGAGAGGGAGTCAATCAGCGAGGATCTTCACGCTACCATTTGCAGAAGGAGCTGGAAGGCAGTCTGAAGCGCTTGCGCACCGATTATGTGGACCTTTACCAGATCCATACCTTCGATCCGCACACACCGTTGGAAGAAACACTGAGAGCGCTGGATGACATGGTACGCTCTGGTAAAGTTCGCTATATCGGCGCTTCCAACTACTTCGCCTGGGAACTGATGAAAGCGCTCGGAATCAGTGAGCTGAAAGGCCTGAATCGCTTCGCATCTCTGCAAATCAGCTACTCGCTGGCAGACCGGACACCGGAGCGCGAAATGATTCCGCTTTGCCTGGATCAGGGATTGGGAATTATTCCGTATTTCCCGCTGGCAGGCGGCATTTTGACAGGAAAGTATACCTCAGCCGAACAGGCACCGGAAGGCTCACGTCTGGAAAAAGAACCGCGCTTTGGCAGATTGCTCGGACAGGATAAGATCGAGCTGGGCAAGCAGGTCGCAGATCTCGCGCACGACCTGGGCATGACGCCAAGCGTTCTTTCTATCGCCTGGCTGATGAACAAGCCTGCTGTCTCTTCCGTAATCGTCGGCGCTTCGCGTGTCGAGCAGCTGAGCACCAATCTGGAGAGTGCCTCGGTAGAGCTGGGCGCGGACACCATGAAGCGTCTGGATGAACTGAGTGATCCGTATCGTCTGGGTGAGCCGTTCGGGTTTTATCGCCTGCCATAGCCTGCCTTTCCGTCAGAATACATAAGGACCCTCGCCACTACGGAGTGGGAGGGTCCTCTTCATTGAATTATTCAGCCGCCATGCTGCTTTCCTTGAGAATAACGTCATGCGCGCCGCCTTCGACCAGGCTGGTCGCAGAGACGAGTGTAATTCTTGCCTTTTGCTGCAATTCAGGAATCGAGAGCGAACCGCAGTTGCACATGGTGGATTTCACTTTGTTCAAGGTTCTGTCCAGATTCTCGCGCAGGGTTCCCGCGTAAGGAACGTAAGAGTCTACCCCTTCTTCAAAGACGAGGCTTTGCTTGCCGCCTGTGTCGTAACGCTGCCAGTTGCGTGCGCGGTTGGAGCCTTCACCCCAGTATTCTTTTACGAAGTTGTTCCCGATTTTGACCTTTTTGGTTGGACTTTCATCGAAACGGGCGAAGTAACGGCCCAGCATGACGAAATCAGCGCCCATGGCCAGAGCGAGAGTTACGTGATAATCGTGTACGATACCGCCATCGGAGCAGATCGGGACATAGATGCCTGTTTCCTTGAAGTATTCGTCACGGGCAGCTGCCACTTCGATGACAGCAGATGCTTGTCCGCGCCCGATCCCTTTTTGCTCGCGTGTAATGCAGATCGAGCCGCCGCCGATCCCTACTTTGATGAAATCCGCACCAGCTTCGACCAGGTAGCGGAAACCTTCCTTGTCTACTACGTTTCCAGCGCCAATCGCCACGTTGAAGTTGGCTTTCACGTATTCGACCGTTTCCTTTTGCCATTCACTAAAGCCGTCCGAAGAGTCGATCACGAGAACGTCTACGCCAGCCTCGACGAGGGCAGGTACGCGTTCCTTGTAATCCTTGGTATTGATCCCTGCGCCGACGATGTAGCTCTTGTTGGCATCCAGCAGAGAGAGAGGATTGTTTTTGCGAGAGTCATAGTCTTTGCGGAAGACCAGGAACTCGAGATTTTGACTTTCATCCACGATTGGCAGACAGTTCAGCTTGTGCTCCCAGATGAGGTCGTTTGCTTCGGACAAGGTCGTGCCAGATTTGGCGTAAATCAGGGAGGAGAAAGGTGTCATGATTTCGCTAACCTTTTTATCAAGGGAGTCGCGGCTGATCCGATAGTCGCGGCCAGTCACGATGCCGAGCAGCTTGCCTTTCGCAGTGCCGTCTTCTGTGACCGCGCAGGTAGAGTGTCCGGTCATTTCTTTCAGATCCAGGATGTCCTTGAGGGTCTGGTCAGGTGTCAGATTGGATTTACTGACAACAAATCCAGCCTTGTAGGCTTTTGCTTTGCGGACCATCGTCGCCTGACTTTCAACAGATTGTGAACCGAAAATAAAGGAAATACCGCCACATCGAGCCAGAGCTACCGCCATATGATGGTCGGATACAGCTTGCATGACTGCAGATGAGAACGGTATGTTGAGGGAGATAGCTGGTTTTTCCCCTTTTTTAAACTTAGTAATCGGGGTGGACAAATCTACATTAGCGGGTGTGCATTCCTTGGTTGTGAGATTAGGAAGCAACAAAAACTCGTTGAAGGTCCGGGATGGTTCGTTGTAATAGGTTGCCAAGATTCTCTCCTCCTGAAAGTTCTCTCATGAAAATTTTTGATCGATCAAAAAGTATGTGGTACGCCAAAAATCTTGGCGTGGCCAAGTGTTCTAATCATGGTAACTTTGAAGTGGAAAGACGTCAATAGGGAATTCAAGAATGGGGTGTATTTCATGTTTGTGTGGGACGAAAAGTCGGGGCAGGTTGATATGAAAGGCTATGTGCCATTGGAAAATGCTTTCATCTTATATGGAAATCTTTTTGTTCGACCCGAGCGGTGCGTGAGTCTGATCGATGATAGCAAAGAGGCAGGGAGAATCGCAGCGATCGGTTCCTATCTAAAGGGCTTGCCTTTTCATGCCTTCACGATTCACGTCGACGAGGAAGTGGAGGAGTACGATGTGGTAGGGATGCTGGAGCGTTTGCGTACGGAGGTGGCGATCACCACACCAGCAGGGTCTACCACCGCCATTTTCACGGTACCAGAGAAGCTCCTGAAGAAGCTGCGCATCCCCCATATGCAATCACAACGCACCATGCTGCTGAAAAAGCTGACATATCCAGCACGACTGCTGCCACAAGGTGAATCACGGCTGATTACAGAGGCGGATGTCGATGCCATCACCAGCATGACACCAAAAATCGGCATGACGAGCTTTCAACCGAACAAACTTCTCGAGATGCCGCACTTGGGGCTATTTGATGGAACGAAGCCTGTCGCTTTGGCAGGATTTCATATCTATAAGGAAGAGTTTGTGGAGATTGGAAACATCGGAACCTTACCTGACTATCAGGGTAAGGGCCTGGCCACACAGATCACGTCTGATATTAGCCGGATCGGTCTGGAGAAATCGGACAAGGTCTACCTATGCGTATTCGAAGATAACCTGCCTGCGATTCGTGTCTATGAAAAGCTGGGGTTTACGACCGTGGAGCGGTATGTATTTGTGAGCTTTTTGTTCTAGGAACCGGATGTCAGTACAAAATTAACGATGCCGATACAGACGAGCAGACCCAGCAAAAATATGAAACCGTACCAGATCAGCAGAATCATTTTTTCAATCTCTCTGTTCATCCTGTGTCCCCCTTAAAGTGAGTCGCGCAAGTATTTGGAAATATTTTACTGAAAGATATCCGAAGACACAATGGGTGTAAAGTCATGCAGGCTGCCGGGATCGACTGGCAGCCTTTGCGTCGTGTGATACTAGGATTCTAGCAAGTCGGACCAGGCCTCTTTTAACAGGTAAGAGAATGATCAGAATAAAAAAGGGATAAACCATCATAGCTCCTAATGACAAAAGACCTGTCGCTGGATTGGGATCGTCACCGCCGTAGGTGATGGGAAACAGCCTGGCGAACACATAAATAAAAAAGATAAAGTATGGAAGCCACAGAACGGTTGTCCAATAAGCACTTTGAATATGAAGACGGATGAAATAGACAATCAGTTACATGTAACCTTTCCGAAGTAGAACAAACCCAAGAAGACCCTGTTCTCACAAAAATGAGAGAGGGTCTTCCCTGATGTCTGATACCGTTCCTAGCTCAAGCTCTTCACCGGAACCGTCATCGTAAAGCACGGTCCGTCCGCTGTATTCTCAGCGACAATCGTTCCGCCATGCGCCTCAAATACGGCGCGGGCAATCGCCAGTCCCAGTCCGTGCTTTCCGGACTTCCCTTTGCGAAAGCGCTGGAACAATTGAGGGAGCAGAGCTTCCTCGATCGGTGGTCCGTCGTTGGAGATGGTGACGATGACCTGCTGCCCTGCTTGCTTTCCGGTGATGTTCAAGCGGCTTTTGGCATAGCGAAGCTGGTTTTCCATGATATTGACAAAGGCCGTACTCAGCTGTTCGCCATCGCCCTCCATGACCAGCTCAGGGGGAAGCTTCAGCTCCCACTCGACTTGCGGGTTCAGGACGGACAGGCGCACCTTCAGCAGCTTAAACATCTCGCTCAGATCTACACGTCCCATCTGCATCATCTGTGCGACGGATTCAATCTTGGTCAGATAGAGCAGCTGGCCGACTACTTTTTCCAGTCGTTTGCTCTCTTCCATGATGATCGTCAGTCCTTTTTCTGCCTGCGGTCCTTGAAAGACGCCCTCGATCAGGCCTTGCGTATAGCCCTGGATCGCCATGATCGGTGTCTTCAGCTCATGGGAGATGTTCTGGATAAAGTGTCGCTGGGACTCATCGTATTCCTTCAGCTGATTTTTCATGGAATCAAAGGATCGGGCCAGCTGTCCAATCTCGTCCCCGCGGTCCATCGCCAGCGGAATATCGAACTGACGGCGGGCAATTTTTTTGCACAGCTCCTCCAGACTGCGCAGCGGTTTGCTCAAGTAACCGCTAAACCAGACAGCCAACAGCCAGCTGACCAAAAGCAGCAGACTGAATACCAAAAGGAACTGACGGGTCAGAATGGAATTGATCTGATTGAGCTCCTGTTCCTTGGAAAACAGCACGATATAGTAGGGAAAGCCGTGGTAGTCCATCTTTTTGCTGACGAACAGGTAGCTCTCGTCAGCACGGTCCAGCTCCCCATGCTGAATTCGCCCGGACGGATGGGAGGCAGCCTCTCGGAAGAGGTCCATACTGTCCTGATAGGTAATCTGTCCGCTGCTACGGCTGCCCAGATGACGTCCATCGATCGAGTAGACGATCATGTCAAAAGAGTACTCGTAGCGGGAGAGCAGCAGCTGCAAAAAGTACGGGGCTGAAGACGGTATCGTAAGCAGCTCGTTCTTTTCATTGAAGGTAATATGCTCGGACAAGGAGAACAGCTCATCTTCTAGCAAAGCGTACGTGTTGTTCACCAGGTACTGCTTGACGGCAAACGGATAACCGATTCCCAGCCCCACGCCCAGCACACTGGTCAACAGCATGAACAAAATCAAAATTTGCCGGGAGAGCGGCAGGTTTTTCAGACGGAATTTGCTCATGTGCGTGTCAGGCGATAGCCGAAGCCGTAGACGGTCTCCAGCGGGAGCTTGCTCATTTTCTTGCGGATTCGTTTGACCAGATCATCTACAGCACGATCCGACCCGATGTAATCCTCCCCCCAGATTGAGGTGAGAATCTGCTCGCGGTTGAGAGCCATCCCCTGATTGTGCAGGAGGTAGATGATGAGTTCAAACTCCTTGGTGGTCAAATCCAGCAGCTCTTCGCCTTCCTTCACCTGCCGTCCTTTTTCGGAAATCATATACGGTCCAATCGTCACCCAGTCTTGAAAGGTTTGGGAAGGAGCAGCCGGATTGACTCCGTTTTCGTAAATGCGCTGTAGCAGCTTTTTCGCCCGGATGACCAGCTCCCGGGGAAGAAACGGCTTGGCCAGGTAGTCGTCGCTGCCCAGCTCCAGTCCAATGATTTTATCGACATCCTGATCGCGAGCCGAAATGAAGATGATCGGCACATTGGATTTCTGACGGATCAAGCGCAGCAGCTCGTAGCCGTCAATGTCTGGCATCATGATGTCGAGTATCCATAAATGAGGCTGCTGTTCCTCTTCCAGAACAGACAGTACCTCGGTTCCATTCGCAAATGCCCTTACCTGTAAACCAGCGTTTTGCAAGTAGGATTGCAATAGCTCCAATAGATTGGTTTCGTCGTCCACAAGATAGACGAGGTAGGGAGTATCCACGGTGCATCCCTCGCTTTGCATCACTCTTTTTCTTCATTGTAGCATAGGAAAAAACATATGTGTGGGAGGGGCGTATGAGAATCGTGGAAAACATGTGGAAGCAGGATTCACTATAGTGGAAGCGAAAAAGAAGAAGAGAACCCAGGAAGGAGCGATTCCATGCAACGAAACATCAAATCATCTCTCGTACTGCTCTCACTGCTGCTGCTCACCGCATGCACCGGACAACCTGTTGTCGAGGTTGAGCCCAAACCAGTGCCAGAACAGCCGCCCGCTCCCGTCGTTGAAACCCCTGTCGTGGAAGAACCAAAGCTTCCCTACATATCGCCTTTGACAGGATTGGGCTCCAATCAGCCACCCGAACAGCGACCGATCATGGTCATGATCAACAATGCCCCGCCTGCACGACCGCAGACTGGCTTGAATCAGGCAGACATGATTTACGAAGTGCTGGCGGAGGGGGAAATGACCCGTTTTCTCACCCTCTATCAAAGTCAAAAGCCGGAAGTGATCGGACCCGTCCGCAGTATCCGACCTTATTTTATCCAATTGGGTGTCGGATTTGACGCCGTACTGATCCATGCTGGAGGAAGCCAGGAAGCATTGAACACTCTGGCCCGCTCGGATTACAGCCATCTCGACGAAATTCCCAACGGTCGCTATTTCTGGAGGGAGCAATTCCGCAAGATGCCGCACAATCTCTATACCAAGATAGAGCTGATCGAACAAGCCATGCTGGACAAGGGAATGCGGACGACAGCGGAGCCAGTGCACTTTACCTTTCTTCCCGAGGATGCCGTGATCACAGAGGGAGAGCCTGCGACATCGATTGAGATTATCTTCCATTCCCTGAACAAGGCAGGCTTTCAATACGATGCCGAGAAGAAAAAATACATGCGTCTCACGGAAGGCAAGCCGCATATCGATCTGAGCGACAACGAGCAGCTCACAGCGACCAACGTACTCGTCATTTCGTCCAAGCACCGTGTTCTGGACAGCGAAGGCAGACGTCAGGTGGACGTAGTGGGGCCAGGAGACGGCTACCTGTTCCAGCAGGGAAAAGCCAAGAAGATCAAATGGAAGCGCAGCAACGGCGTCATCAAAGCGTATGCGGATGAAGCGATGACGCAAGAAATGCCGCTTTTGCCAGGCCAAACCTGGGTAGAGATCGTACCAAATTCTCCTGGACTTGCCCAGTCATTGAAATTTCAGTAGGGGCTTGCAGCCTCCCCCTGTTTCTTTTATGATTAAAGCTAGGACTTTAGCGCTTAAAAATTTCACAGTGGGAAATTGGAGACGTATTCATAAATTGGGGTGAATGGCATGCAACTGGAGAAATTGAAAGGGAAAGGGATCGAACAGCTTTTTGAAGCCGTCCTTTCCTTGGAAACAATGGAAGAGTGCTATCAATTTTTCGACGATCTGTGCACGGTTAACGAAATGCAATCGCTCGCTCAGCGCTTGGAAGTAGCGCGTATGCTTCGCAAAGGCTTTACCTACAATCAGATTGAAGCAGAGACTGGTGCAAGTACAGCGACTATCTCGCGTGTCAAGCGTTGCCTGAACTATGGCAATGACGGCTATCAGATGGCGCTGGAGCGGATCGGAAAATAGGGAGGCAGCATCGTTGATTGATTATCGTGGCTGGCGCCATGTTTTTAAGCTGGACCCGGATAAAACCATAGGAGACGAGGCACTGGAAGCGATCTGCGAATCGGGAACAGACGCGATCATCGTAGGCGGTACGTACGGTGTGACGTTTGACAACACGTTGGAGCTGATGTCGCGCATTCGGCGCTACGCCGTTGTGACGGTGCTGGAGATCTCCTCACTGGAAGCAGTGGTTCCAGGCTTTGATTCGTATTTTGTTCCGCTCGTGCTCAATGCAGGCGACCCAGACATGCTGTTTGCCCCGCATGTGTCGGGGCTTCTCGCTTACGGGTCTTATATTCATTGGGATGAGATCATTACCGAGGGATATTTGATCGCCAACCCGGATGCTGGAGTAGCCGAACGAACCCAGGCAGGTCCGATTCAGGATGCTGCTACGGCCAAGGCATACGCACAGGTAGCCACCCGTATTTGCCGCTTGCCGATCGTTTACCTGGAGTACAGCGGAAAATACGGCGATCCTGAAGTCGTGCGGGGCTGCAGGGCAGGCGTACATGAGGCGCATTTCTTTTATGGAGGGGGCATCCGCACCCCTGAGCAGGCTGCTGAGATGGCGGCGATTGCCGACACGATCGTCGTGGGGAATCTGATCTACGAAGATTTGTCGGCGGCATTGGCCACTGTCGCTGCGGTGAAGAGGCCCTAACAGAAGAAGTCGAGTGATCCATGGGGATTGCTCGGCTTTTTTCTTTTTACCCCTCGACATCTTTCCTTCCTACCCATCATAAGAAGGAAAAAATAGGTGCTCGTGGTAGAAGTAGAGCAACGAGGAGGTGCTCCCATGTACAAATTGCTACTGGTTGATGACGAGGAGGATGTCAGGGAAGGGGTCAGCCAAGAGATCGATTGGGAAGGCTTTGGCTTTCAGATTGCAGCGAAAGCGGAGAATGGAAAAGAAGCGTGGGAGCTGGTCGAAAGGCTGAGACCCGATCTGGTCGTGACCGATATCAAGATGCCCTTCATGGACGGCCTTCAGCTGGCGGGCTTGATTCGCGAGCACTATCCTGCGACACGGATCATGATTCTGACTGGTTTTGACGAGTTTGACTACGCCCAAAAAGCAGTCAGGCTCGATATTGATGAATATGTACTGAAGCCATTTTCAGCGGTGGAGCTGATCGAGGGACTGCTCAAGGTCAAAAAGCGGATGGATGAAGAAGCGGCTTACCGGGAGAACGTCCAGCTTTTGCGGGAGAGCTATGAGAAAAGCCTGCCTGTCTTACGCGAGGTCTTTCTCACCTCGCTGATGAGCGCGAACAAGCTGACGAGGGCAGAAATCATGGAAAAAGCCAGGGAATACGGAATCAAGCTGAGTGCCAGCGCCTATTTGGTAGCAACCCTCTGTCTGGACGAGAGGAACCAGGAAGATCGGCAGCTTTGTCTGTTTGCGGTCAAAAACATCGCACAGGAATACCTCGGCAGCTCCTGCCCGGCTCTGCTTTTTCACCACAACGATCAGCTGGTGCTGCTGTTTCTAGCTGATGAGGCTGACAACGAACGGAAGCTGTACCAACGCATACAGCCTGTACTCGAAGAAATTCGACGGACGGTAGACAAGTACATGAGCTTTACGGTGACGATTGGAATCGGGACCACGGTCCATGATTTGACCGAACTGGCTTATTCCTATGAGAATGCGATGCTCGCTCTCGATTACAAGGCGATTCTCGGCAACAATCAACTCCTGTTCCTAGAAGATGTAGAACAACATACGCGAGAGAAGCTGCGCTTTGACGAGAGGAAGGAGCATGAGTTGGTTCGCTGCATCAAAATGGGAACCTATCCAGAATTGATGACGGTGATGGATGAGCTGTTTCGCGAGGTGGCGGAAGGACATGTAGCGATTCAGGAATATCGCATTTACCTCCTGGAGATCGTGACCACCATTTTAAAGACGGCCAAACGTACAGAGAGCGAGTCAGATACAAGCAGCCAGGAGTGGGGAGGAGCATCGGATTTTCTCGCGGAGATCTCCACCTGCAACAACCTGGAAGAGGCCAAACAGATCCTCACTCTGACTTGCCAAAAGATCATGACGCGCATCGCTGCTGGTCGACACTCCAGCAACAAGCGGCTGGTAGATCAGGCTATCGACTACACCCACAGGCACTACCAGTCTCCCGACATATCCATCCACAAAGTATGTGCTGCCCTGCATATCAGCCCCGGCTATTTCAGCAGTCTCTTCAAAAAAGAAACCAACATGACCTTCGTGACCTACCTGCAATCGCTTCGCATGGAAAAAGCACAGGAGCTTTTGCGCACGACGGATCTGAAAACCTTCGAAATCGCCGAACGAGTCGGCTTTACGGATTCCAACTACTTCAGCTTTTGCTTCCGCAAGCACGTCGGCATCTCAGCCAAAGCATACCGAAATGAAGTTCTAGAGGGGTAGGCGGATGAAAAGCTTTATTGCGAGCGTAGTCAAAGCCCTGCAGGTGAGGAGTATTCAGTTTATCATTACCACTTCGTTTACACTGGTCACGGTACTGGTGATGCTGTTCGTCGGCGTGATGCTGTACAGCAAATTTTCAGAGACAGCCGAGCAGAATGCGTATCTGAACACCCAACAGATTCTGGAGCAGGTGAAGTACAATCTGGACAGCTATTTGAATGCCATGACTCAAATCTTTGAGCTGGTGGATGACAAGATTCGCAATAACCAAGGGGGATCGGACGGCAAGCTGAATGAACAGCTGGAGGCCATCGTGGAGACGAGAAAGGACATCGTCTCGATCGCGGTATTTTCCCGAAGTGGCGAACTGCTGACTGCGACACCAGCCAGACAGATGCGCAATCACACACAGATCACCGAGCAAAGCTGGTTCCGGTCGGCAATAGAGGACCCGCACAACCTGTCCTTCTCTCTTCCTCACGTCCAAAATCTGTTCAAGGGAGAATATCCCTGGGTGGTCTCCATGAGCAGGGAGATTACAGTCAAGGGGAGCCATGGCGATATTCCCGCCGTGCTGTTGGTCGATGTGAATTTCAAGGAAATCGACGAGCTGTGCCAGCGCGTAGGCTTGGGAAAGAAGGGATATGTCTACATCATCGATCTGGTCGGCAATATCGTGTACCACCCTCAGCAGCAGCTGATCTACGTCGGATTGAAAAATGAGAATCGGGCCTTGGCATTGAAGCACTCCTATGGCAGCTATGTGGAAGAGGCAGAGGGGGACAAGCGACTGATTACGATCAAGACGATTGATCCGTTGGGCTGGAAAATCATCAGTGTTTCCTACATGGATGAGATTGTGACGACGAAGAAGGAAATCAGCCGCTTTATTTTCTGGCTGCTCATTTTTGTGATTGTCATCGTGCTGCTGGTTCTCAGCTATCTTTCTGAGAAAATTTCACGTCCGATCAAAATGCTGGAGCGTTCAATGGAGCAGGTCGAGCAGGGGGATTTTTCCGTCAACCACCCGATTACAGGCAGCCATGAAGTGCAGCAGCTGTCTCTTCGTTTTCACCTGATGGTCGGCAAGGTGCGCGATCTGATGAACCAGAACATCCGGGATCAGGAGGCCAAGCGAAAAAGCGAGCTGGAAGTGCTTCATGCCCAGATCAATCCGCATTTTCTCTACAACACGTTGAACTCTGTCGTCAGGATGGTCGGAATCGGCAAAAATGAGGATGTGATCACGACGATTACCTCCTTGTCCAAGCTGTTCCGCATCTCGCTCAGCCGTGGAAAAAGCATGATCACGATCCAGGAGGAGCTGGAGCATGTCCGTCATTATCTTATTATTCAAAAAATGAGGTACAAGCAAAAATTTGAATACGAGATCACGGCGGAGGAAGAGGTTCTGCCCTGCAAGACCTTGAAGCTGCTGTTGCAGCCGATCGTGGAGAACGCCATTTATCACGGGATCGAGCAGATGGCTGACCCAGGGATGATTCACATCAAGGCTTCCAAGTCCGATGGCAAGGTGCTGCTTGAGGTGAAGGACAACGGTCTGGGAATGTCTTCGCAGGTAAGGGAGCAGGTGATGGCAGGCACGTATAAAAGCAATTCCGGCTCAGGCGTGGGAGTCAACAATATTCATGAGCGCATCCGCCTTTCCTTTGGAGAGGGCTACGGGTTGGAAATCGAGAGTGAAATCGAGACTGGTACAGTGGTGAAGCTATGGATTCCGCATGTTCAGGACGAGAGCTGAAGGGGCTGTGGAAATGGGGAAATGGAAACAGTTGGTCCTTTATCTGATGCTGATTTTGCTCGCATTGACCGCTTTTTATTCCTGTGAAGCCCGTTTTGATGCTCCGGTGGACAAGAAAAAGACGGTCGCATTGATCGCTGGAATGAAGCATGGCGATTACTGGCGTACGGTAAAGCTGGGGGCTCAGATGGCAGCGCGGGAATTCGATCTCAATTTGAACTTTTACGCTCCTGATTATGAGAATGATCCACAAAGTCAGATCGAGCTGGTCGAACAGGCCGCGCGTGACGGCTATGACGCACTTGTCGTCGCCCCCAGCGATGAGCAGGTCATGCAAAAAGCGTTGGAGCAAGATAATAAACAATCCATGCCCATCCTGACGCTGGATGAAGAAGGAGAGTATCCCATGATCCGGAGCTACGTCGGGACAGACAACTACGAAATGGGCAAAAAAGCGGGAGAGAAAATGCTCGCCATCATTGGAAAGATCGGTCAGGTTGCCCTCATTGGTTCCGGGGAGAAACAAGCCAATACAAAAAAGCGGGAGCAGGGCGTGCTGGATGTGATGAATGGGACGTCAGGAGTAGAGCTGGTGGCTACGCGTTATGTCCAGTCCGACAAAAGGCAGGCAGGGGATCTGGCACGTGAGGTCATCCGCAGCTATCCAGGAGTAGAAGGCATCATTGCGCTGGATGCCAGTACGGCTACGAGAGTGGCTGCTGAGATCGAGCGTCTCGGTCTGCAAGGCAAGGTGAAAGTAGTGGCCATCGACAGCCCGCCGGAGGTGCTGGAGTATTTGCAGGAAGGTGTGATCCAGGCCACGATTATTCAGAATCCATTCTCGATGGGGTATCTGGGAGTCAAATACGCGCTTGAGGCTAGTGAGGGCAAGTCTATCCCCAAAAGGCTGGATACGGGCACGAAGGTAATCGACCGAGAGAACATGTTCTGGTCGGAAAATCAAAAGCTGCTCTTTCCCTTTGTCAAATAATCGGGGTTTCAAACTGATGAGAATTTTGATAAAAGATCGCAGGATTTTCGATGGTGAACGCGATGGAAAACGCTTACATTTTGTGTATATCCATTGCACACACGAAAGGAAAAAGGGGGAAATTCTCATGAGAAAGTTGCTTGCCACATCACTCATCGCAGCGCTTGCATTCTCTGTGGTCGGTTGTTCACAATCAGGCGGTTCGCAGCCGTCCTCTTCGGGAGGAGGGGCCGCAGGTGGCACCCCTTCGATCGGTGTCGCCATCTACAAGTTTGACGATACCTTCATGACGGGTGTACGCAATGCGATCTCCAAGGCAGCAGAAGGCAAGGCTCAGGTGGATATTGTAGACAGCCAAAATGCCCAGCCGACCCAAAATGACAAGGTGGACTTGTTCATCAACAAGAAGGTGAGTGCGCTCGCCATCAATCCGGTTGACCGGACGGCTGCTGGTGTCATCATCGACAAGGCCAAACAAGCCAACATTCCGGTCGTCTTTTTCAACCGTGAACCGATGCCGGAGGACATGACGAAATGGGATAAGGTGTATTACGTAGGCGCGAAGGCGGAGGAGTCGGGTACCATCTCGGGGCAGCTCTTGGTCGATTACTGGAAGGCCAATCCGGATGCGGACAAAAACAAGGATGGCGTGCTCCAATATGTGATGCTCAAGGGAGAGCCCGGACACCAGGATGCAGAGCTGCGGACGAAGTTTTCCGTCAAGGCTATTGAGGATGCCGGGATCAAGGTAGAGAAAGTAGCCGAAGACACCGCGATGTGGGATCGCGTGAAGGGACAGGAGAAAATGGCGGCCTTCCTTGCTGCTTCCGGTGACAAGATTGAAGCGGTGCTCGCCAACAATGATGATATGGCCTTGGGCGCGATCGAGGCACTCAAGGCATCTGGATACTTTACGAATGGCAAATACATGCCGGTCGTGGGCGTTGATGCGACGGCGCCAGCACTCAAGGAGCTGGAGGCAGGCACCTTGCTTGGTACGGTGCTCAACGATGCGAACAACCAGGGCAAGGCAACGCTAGAAATTGCCGCTGTTCTGGCCAAGGGTGAAGTGCCGAGCAAGGACAACACAGGCTTTGAGATTGTGGATGGCAAGTACGTCTGGGTTCCTTACAAGAAGATCACGAAGGAAAACATGGACGAAGCGAAGTAAGCCGCTAGCGGTGCGCTTTGGATGAAAAGTGGAGAAAAAGGATGGCTTTCGCTGCTGGATTTGGCGAAAGCCAGGTTTTTCTCTTCCCTTTACATCCGTGCACACGATACGTACAGGAGGTCAGTGCGCATGGTCCATCATGAATACGTACTGGAGATGCACCACATAACGAAGGAGTTTCCTGGCGTAAAAGCGCTGGATGATGTGACGTTGAAGGTACGTCCAGGGACCGTGCACGCGCTGATGGGCGAAAACGGTGCAGGCAAATCCACCTTGATGAAATGCTTGTTCGGGATCTATACCCCGGATGCCGGGCACATCATTCTGGATGGAGAAGAGGTGCGCTTTCAAAGCTCCAGGGATGCACTGGAAAAAGGGATTTCCATGATTCATCAGGAGCTGCACCCTGTCCCCTATCGCAATGTGATGGAAAATATTTGGCTGGGCCGCTTCCCAGTGAAAAGGCTGGGCCCCTTTCCTTTTATTGACGAGAAAAAAATGGTGCGGGACACCGAGCAGCTTTTTGCTGACCTCAAGATGGATCTGGGTCCCTATGAAATCGTCAAACACCTCTCCGTCTCCAAGATACAATCCCTGGAGATCGCGAAGGCTGTCTCCTACCAGTCCAGAGTGATCGTCATGGACGAACCTACCTCCTCGTTGACCGGAAACGAAGTGGAGCAGCTTTTTGCCATTATCGATGAGCTGAGGAGTCGAGGGGTCGCGATCATCTATATCTCGCACAAAATGGAAGAAATATTGCGCATCTCGGATGAAGTCACGATCATGCGCGACGGTCGACTGATCGGGACCTGGGAGGCAAAAGAACTGACCACGGATCTGATTATTGCCAGAATGGTCGGAAGAGATTTGACCCAGCGCTTTCCCGCCCGCAGCAACAAGCCGGGAGAGGTCGTCCTGCAGGTGGATGGCTTGAGCTCTACGTTTGAACACTCCTTTCAGGACGTATCCTTCGAGCTGCGCAAGGGGGAAATTCTCGGTGTAGGCGGTCTTGTCGGGGCACAGAGAACCGAGCTTATCGAAGCGTTGTTCGGGCTGCGTTCCTTGAAGGCCGGGAAGGTCAGGCTGAAGGGAAAAGAAGTGCGAATCAAGTCAGCCAAGGACGCCAAACGGCACAAAATGGCTCTGTTGACAGAGGAAAGACGGGTGACGGGTATTTTTCCTGTCCTGCAGGTATTGGAAAATACGGTGGTTGCCAATCAAGCCAGCTACCAGACTCCGTACCTGCTGCTAAACGAGAAAAAGCGCCGGGAGCATGTAGCGCAAAGCATGGAGCTGCTTCGAGTGAAAACGCCGTCGATGAAAACACTGATCAAGAATTTGTCAGGAGGTAATCAGCAAAAGGTTTTGTTGGCTAGATGGCTGCTCACGGAACCGGAGATTTTGCTTCTGGATGAACCCACCAGAGGGATTGACGTCGGAGCCAAATACGAAATCTATAGCATCATCGCCGATCTTGCCGAGCGTGGAAAAAGCATCATGATGATCTCGTCTGAAATGCCGGAATTGCTGGGCATGTCGGATCGCATCATGGTCATGTGCGAGGGGCGGCTGACAGGCATCCTCGAAGGGAACGAAGCAAGCGAGGAAGAGATCATGCGGCTTGCTACCCGTCACGCCGCCCAATAAAACAATGTGAACGCATACAGATGAGAGGAGGGAGGAGAAACGTGAACCAACCAGCGCTAAAGCAGGTGCAGGGGTTTGTGACGCAAAACGCGATTTACATCGTACTGGTGGTTCTGATCGCAGGAATTGCCTTGTATGATACAAATTTTTTGTCCTTTACGACACTGCGGGATATTCTCATGCAATCTTCTACGCGTGCCATCATCGCCTTGGGAGCAGCGTTTGTTCTGATCACGGGAGGGACGGATTTGTCTTCGGGGCGTGTCGTCGGTCTGACAGCGGTCATTTCCGCTTCGATGCTCCAGACGCAGGATTACGGGCGTCGCTTTTTTCCCGACTTGCCTGATTTGCCGCTCTTGGTGCCGATCCTGATTGCCATCCTGGCGGGTCTTTTGGTTGGCCTGATCAATGGCATCGTCGTCTCCCGTTTTAGTGTCCCGCCTTTTATCGCTACACTTGGCACGATGGTGATGGTTTACGGGATCAACTCCCTCTACTTTGACATGGAGCCCAATCAGTCCCAGCCCATCGGTGGGCTGCGACCAGATTTTAATCATCTCGGGACAGGATACTTCGGTCCCAGCGGCCCTTATTCGGTGCCGTATATCGTCGTGATCGCGATCGCCGTAGCCGGTCTGGTATGGGTGGTCTTCAACAAGACGCGGCTTGGGAAAAACATGTACGCCATCGGTGGAAACATGCAGGCTGCTATCGTATCCGGCATCAACGTTCGCTGGAATCTGATGATCATCTACGCGATTGCAGGTGCCCTCTATGGTCTCGGTGGCGTGCTGGAAGCGGCGAGGACGGGAGGTGCCACCAACAACTACGGGAACATGTACGAGCTGGATGCGATCGCTGCCTGTGTCGTAGGCGGTGTCTCTACCTCGGGCGGAATAGGCACCGTTCAGGGGGTATTGGCAGGGGTTCTGATTTTTGGCGTGATCAACTACGGATTGACCTTTATCGGGGTGAGCCCTTATTGGCAGCTGATCATTAAAGGCTTGATCATCGTGGCAGCTGTTGCCTTTGACATTCGTAAATACCTGGTGAAAAAATAACAGAGGCTCCGAGACGGCAAATGATCAGCCGTGACGGAGCTTTTTTCTGCACAAAGGGCACGTTGGTCCAACTGTAGTAGTGGGCAGGAAACAGGAGCATGTTGTTTGCAAGATGGATCAAGCGCCCAATCTTTTTTCTCTCCTCCACAAAAGTAACGAACTTGAACTTCCCGGGGATGTTACAAATCCTTCGCATCTTGCAGCTTCCTTTTCGGTTCAACAGAGATGAAGAAGATCGCGCCGAACACAAAAACCACTTTTTTCTTTGTAGTAGAAGAGAGCAAGCAGGATGACGGTCGCAATGATAAAACGAAGCTCGGATGCTAGGAAAACCGGGAAAGTCGAGGTGATCCGTTTACCAAACACAACCGAGCTTCCTACAATAGCCATTGCCAGAATGATTTGCAGATGGGCGATTACAAGCGGGTTCACAGGCTCATCTCCTCGCGTACAAAATGGACATTATCACTATAACGCAATTGATGGGTGAATTGAGGCGGTAGAGTCAGGTGCAACAAAATTCCCTGAATCACGTTTTACTTAGTAAGAGAAAAAACGTGTGGGGGAAGGACAGAATCATGAAACCGATCAAGAGGAGCAGATGGCGTCTGGCCGCTGGAATCACCTACTATCGCATGAAGCGCTATGGGGAATGGCTCTTTGGACGCAAACGCTACGCGAAGACAATCGCGAAAGACTTGTTTGCCCATGTCCAGTTTCGCCATCAGACACCGCTCTTGCGTCAGTTGAAGGACGTGGAGATGTGGATGCAGCACAACAAAGTCACGAATTTGCGGTTGGCGATTCAAAAGCTGGATGGCGTGCTGATTCAGCCGTCAGAGACTTTTTCTTATTGGAAGCTGATTGGAAAACCGACGAAGAGCAAGGGATACCTCCCCGGCATGCTGCTATCACACGGTCGCGTAACGGCAGGGATAGGCGGTGGGCTTTGCCAGCTTTCCAATCTGCTTTTCTGGATGACGATTCATACGCCGTTGACCGTCACCGAGCGGCATCGGCACAGCTACGATGTTTTCCCTGACGCCAATCGGACGCAGCCCTTTGGCAGCGGAGCTACCTGCTTTTACAATTACATGGACCTTCAGATCAAGAACGAGACGAAGCAGTCATACCAGCTGCATCTCTACCTGACGGACACGCATCTGGTTGGCGAGTGGAGGGCGCAGATGCCAGCAACACGCCGCTATCGGATCATTGAAAAGGAGCATGTCATCGAACCGTCCATTTGGGGTGGATACGAGCGTAAAAACCAGCTGTATCGTCAAGTGTACAGTCTGAGTGGGGAGTGGCTGCAGGAAGAATGGGTGACCGACAATTTTGCCAAATTGATGTATGAGCCTCTTTTGCCCGAGAGTATGCAGAGCTAGAGGAGGATTTTTCCACATGTGGTTTCCTAACTGGAACTCGACCACGATCTGTGCGAAAATAGGAACATATGCTTTCGTTAGGGAACGTGGAAAGGTGGATTTATACATATGTCGTTAGTTGACCGCATCACTACAGGATTAAATCCAGAGCAAAGGGAGGCTGTGCTTACCACGGAAGGGCCAGTACTGATTCTGGCCGGAGCGGGAAGTGGCAAGACCAAGGTGCTCACCCAACGGATCGCCTATCTGATCAGTGCCAAACAGGTAGCACCGTGGAGCATTTTGGCCATTACCTTTACGAACAAAGCAGCTCGCGAAATGCAAAATCGCGTGGCAGCGATTATTGGAGGGGTGGCTGCTCAGGAGACGTGGCTATCTACGTTCCACTCTCTGTGCGTACGGATTCTACGCAGGGATATCGACCGTCTGGGTATCAGCCGCAACTTTTCCATTCTGGATGCAGGCGATCAGCTGTCGGTGGTCAAGCAGTGTCTCAAGGAGCTGAATATTGACCCGAAGCAATATGAGCCGCGCACGATTTTGTCACAGATCAGCGGAGCGAAGAACGAATTGACGGACGTGGCCACTTTTGCCAGATTGGCAGGGGACCCGATTTCACAGGTGGCTGCCAGGGTGTATGAGCTGTACCAGAAAAAGCTGAGAAACAACCAGTCGCTTGATTTCGATGACCTGATCATGACGACGGTTCGCTTGTTTAAAGAAGTGCCGGAAGTGCTGGAGTTCTACCAAAAGAAATTCCGCTACATCCACGTGGATGAGTATCAGGATACCAACCGGGCGCAGTACCTGCTGATCTCCATGCTGGCGGACAAACACCACAATCTTTGCTGCGTGGGGGATGCGGACCAAAGCATCTACAAGTGGCGGGGTGCCGACATTTCTATCATTTTGAACTTTGAAAAGGATTATCCGGAAGCGAAAATGATCAAGCTGGAGCAAAATTACCGCTCCACCAAAACCATTTTGCAAGCAGCCAACCAGGTGATTGCAAACAACAAGCTGCGCAAGGAAAAAAAGCTTTGGACCCAGAAGCAGGAAGGCAACAAGATCATCTGCTACCAGGGTGATTCCGAGCATGAAGAAGCGTATTTCATCGTCGATACGATCCGCAAGCAGATGGCAGAATACAAACGATACGACAAGTTTGCCGTCCTGTACCGGACCAATGCGCAGTCCCGCGTGGTGGAGGATGTGTTCATGAAATCGAACATCCCGTACACCATCGTCGGCGGAACCAAGTTCTACGATCGCAAAGAGATTAAGGACATTCTCGCTTATCTGCGCTTGATCTCCAATCCGGATGACGATATCAGCCTGACGCGCATCATCAATGTGCCGAAGCGCAACATCGGGGATACGACGGTTGAAAAGCTCCAGTCTTTTGCCAACCAGCAGGGACAGTCGCTTTACAAGGCGATTCAGGAAGCTGGCTACATGGGACTTCCGGCGCGCACGACCAATGCTATCCTCGCATTTAACGACCTGATCACCAACCTGATCGAAATGACCGATTATCTGAGTGTGACGGAGCTGGTCGAAGAAGTATTGAAGCGTACAGGCTATCGCGAGTCGCTACAGGTGGAAAAGACGCTTGAAGCACAGGCGCGACTGGAGAACATCGACGAGTTTCTCTCCGTCACACAGGAATTCGAGCGTAAAAACGAAGATAAGAGCCTTCTGGCTTTCTTGACGGATATGGCTTTGGTTGCAGACATTGATTCACTGGGTGACGAGGATGCACCGGAAGAGGTTTCTGCAGACGGACAGGTCGTGCTGATGACCTTGCACAGTGCCAAGGGCCTGGAGTTTCCTGTCGTCTTTCTCATCGGTATGGAGGAAGGTGTCTTTCCGCACAGCCGCTCGATTTTCGATGAGTCGGAAATGGAAGAGGAACGGCGTCTGGCTTATGTCGGCATCACCCGTGCCGAGGAGCAGCTGTATCTGAGCTGCGCACGCATGAGAACCTTGTTCGGGCGCACCAATGCCAGTGCCCCGTCGCGCTTCTTGCAGGAGATCCCTGCTGAGCTGCTGGATGGCAACCTGTCACAAGACCGCGGCTACGGTGGACAGGGGGGAGGGTTCACCGGTCAGCGAGAGTCCTCTTTCCGTTCGTTCGGCACGACCACTCAAACGGGGATGGCGAGACCCGGAATGGCTTCCCGTCCTGCTGGTGCCACTGCTTCGCCATTTTCACGTCCTTCTGCCCAACAGGCTGGCGATAAATTGCCAGGCCACGGTGGCGGTGCAGGGATAAACTGGAAGGTGGGCGAAAAGGTTAAACATGGAAAATGGGGCACAGGTACCGTGGTCAAGGTGAAAGGAGCGGGTGACGATATGGAGCTGGATATTGCTTTCCCAAGCCCTGTCGGAATCAAAAAGCTGTTGGCCAAATTTGCTCCGATTGAGCGTGAATAGAAGAGATACTGTCAAATAAAGGGTGGACGGATGAAATGGATCGATTGACGGCTGTAACGAAAATCGCGGAATTAACGAATAGTATTGAACGGCATAACCGTCTCTATCATGCAGAGGATCGGCCGGAGATTAGCGATCAGGAGTATGATCAGCTGGTGCGGGAATTGATAGAGCTGGAAGCCCGTTTTCCTGAGCTTGCCCAGCCTGATTCTCCGACCAAGCGAGTGGGCGGAGCGCCGTTGCCTTTCTTTGAAAAGGTCGTACATAAGACGCCGATGCTCAGTCTCGGCAATGCCTTTGGAGAAGACGATCTGCGCGATTTTGACCGCCGTGTACGTCAAGCGGTGGGCAGCCAGGCGGTGCGTTACGTCTGCGAGCTGAAGATCGACGGGCTTGCCGTGTCGCTTCACTATGAAAACGGACTGTTCGTCAAGGGAGCGACTCGCGGGGACGGCACGACGGGTGAGGACATTACCCAAAACCTGAGGACGATTCGCTCGATCCCTTTGCGCCTGAGCCGACCCTTGACACTGGAGGTGCGCGGAGAAGCGTATATGCCCAAGCCTGCCTTTGAAAAGCTGAACAAGGAGCGGGAAGAGCGTGGCGAGCCGCTGTTTGCCAATCCGCGCAACTCGGCTGCGGGTTCTTTGCGTCAGCTCGACCCCAAAATCGCTGCGTCCAGACAGCTGGATACATTTATCTACGGAATAGGCGAGTTGCAAGGGGAGAGTGTGGATTCGCACAGCGAAGGACTGGATTTGCTGGAGACGCTCGGCTTCAAGGTCAATCAGGAGCGCCGTGTTTTTGCGGATATCGAAGAAGTGATTTCCTTTATAAATACTTGGACTGAAAAGCGTCCGACTCTTCCCTATGAAATCGATGGCATGGTCATCAAGCTGGACAGCTACGCGCAGCAACAGGAGCTGGGCTTTACCGCGAAAAGTCCACGCTGGGCCATCGCCTACAAGTTTCCGGCCGAGGAAGCCGTGACCGTTCTCGAAGGAATCGAGGTTTCTGTTGGCCGTACGGGCACAGTCACGCCGACAGCTTTGCTCAAGCCTGTCAGTCTGGCTGGTACGACCGTGAAGCGTGCCTCCTTGCACAATGAAGACATCATCCGTGAAAAAGGATTGTTGATCGGTGATTATGTAGTGGTAAAAAAAGCCGGAGACATTATCCCGGAAATCGTTGCGGTACTGCCAGAGCGGCGAACGGGTAATGAAACACCGTTTTCCATGCCGACTCATTGCCCGGAGTGCGGCAGTGATCTGGTGCGCCTGGAGGAAGAAGTGGCCCTGCGATGCATCAATCCGATGTGTCCTGCCCTGATTCGGGAAGGAATGATCCATTTTGTTTCCAGAACGGCCATGAATATCGATGGCCTTGGAGAAAAAGTGGTGGCACAATTGTTTAACGATGGTATTATTCACAGTGTCGCGGATCTGTACTATTTGCACCAGCAGCGCGACGTGCTTTTGGGCATGGAGCGGATGGGTGAAAAGTCGGTCGACAATCTGTTGGCTGCGATTGAGGCGAGCAAGGAAAACTCGCTGGAGCGTCTCTTGTTCGGCCTGGGTATCCGTTTGGTCGGAGCCAAGGCTGCGCGGGTATTGGCCGAGCACTTTGGACACATAGACGCCATCATGCAAGCGGAGGAAGCCGATTTTACACAGATTGACGAGATCGGACCTAAAATGGCGGCCAGTCTGATCCACTATTTCCGCCAACCGCAGGCAGAGGCTGTGATCGAGAGGCTGAAGGCAGCCGGAGTGAATATGACCTATAAAGGCATCCGGATAGAGAGTGGCGATGACCTGCCATTCGCTGGAAAAACGATTGTGTTGACCGGCACGCTCGCTCAGATGTCGAGGCAAGAAGCGGAAGAAGCGATTGCCCGTCTGGGAGGCAAGGTGACTGGAAGCGTCAGCAAGAAGACCGATCTGGTCATCGTAGGAGAAAAAGCAGGTTCCAAGCTTGAAAAAGCGGAAAAATTAGGCGTGGCTGTGATGGACGAGGCTGGATTTTTGCAAGTTCTGGAAGGCAACGGATAATCTCGAAAGAGGCTGCGCAAGACAGGAAACGGAAGGAATGGTGATGGAGTATGAAAAAGTTCCAGCGATGGGGAGCTGTCTTGATTGCGATGAGCGTCATGACTGGCTGCAGTGAGAGCGGACCGAATAAGCCATCTTCTTCATCTGTTACAGCAGCAGCAATGCCGGGAGATCTGACCTATCAGGAGGTACTGGAAAAGGGAGGAACGGTTCACAACCTCTCCATGCGTGCGTCGGATCAAATATGGGTCGGCACCAATTCCGGTTTGTACTATTCGGCGGATCGCGGAGGCTGGGGACTGCTTTCATCCCAGATCGAGTATCAGGATATCGTAGGCTGGTACATTGATCCGAATGATCCCGATCACATCATTATTGCCGGACATACGGGAGTCATGCGCTCTGAAGACGGAGGCAAGCATTGGGATTCGATCGGCAAAGGGCTCCCTTCTCCAGCTAATATCCGCAGTTTTGTCGGTATTCAGGAGGAAGACCAACTTCGACTGTGTGCCTTTGTTTCTGGTGAAGGCATCTATCATTCCGTTGATGGCGGCGAAATCTGGAGCATGTGGCTGCCGATGGATCAGGAAGTCTATGCCATGGACTTCAATCCCGTGGAAAACCGTCTGTACGTAGCCGCCCAATTCAGCCTGTTTTATCATGAGGATGGCCAATGGAAGTCGGAAGTGGTGCCACAGGCCCAGCAGACGTATTCGCTGGCTGTAGACCCACGCTCAGGTGTATTGGCAGTCGCTACGGAACAGGGCGTATTTGAAAAAGCAAATGGCGAATGGCGCCTGCTGAATGCCAAAGCGCCTGAAAGATTAATTGTAGTTGCCCCTGGAGAAGGAAAAACGAAGTGGATTGGAATTGGCGAATCCGCGCTGATCTACTCGTTAGCCAACGACAGGTGGACAAAATGGAACTGACGAGCTCAACTTCCAGACAGATAAGGAGTAACGTATGAAAGCGAAGTTTTTGGCACGATGCAAGCTGGCGGCGGCAGGACTTCTCGCGATCGTAGCAGCAGGATGCTCGCTGCTTCCCACTGACAAGGAGCGTGTAGTGGAACCGACCGAGCCATCTCTGTCTCCGGTTATTGAAGTGTCGGAGGATTACTATGGAAGTATTCTGCCCTACAAGCCCAACCAGACACGGGGAATGTTAAGTGAGAATAAATTCCGGATTGATTTCAGCCATCTTGAGCTAGGCATGATGGAATTTGCCAGGGATACCTACCCGACGTCCTCCTTTTTGTTCCAGGAAGGACAACAGATCCAAAAAGAGCAGGTACGCACGTGGATTGCCGAAGAAAAGGCAGGGGCTGCGACCGGCCAGCGTAAAACAGGTTTGCTCGTTCATGTCATGGAGCACAATTACCTGAACAAGGAAACACAGCAGCTCGCAGGAATGGCATTGGGCCTATCTCTGTCGCCTGTGTATCAAGATGCTACAGGCCAGGAAAAACGGTACACAGTTCAAGAGCTGCAGGAACGAGGTCAGCAATTAGCCACCAAGATTATCCAATCGGTTCGGGGAAAAAATCTGCAGGTACCACTCCTGATCATGCTGTATCAGGTGCCTGATATCAGTTCATCGCTGGTTCCCGGGAACTTTATTATGTCCGGAACCGTGAATGCGAATGAATCGGCAATCTCAAAATGGCAGGCGATAGAAGAAGAGTTTTTCCTTTTTCCTAGCCCTGAAGTTGCGAATAAGTATGCCCAACAATCCCTGCAATACGACAAGTTCATGCGGGAGTCCCAGTCTTTTTTCCGGGATTTTATCGGTATGACAGGCGTCGGTCGATTCATGGGCGGAAACCTCACAGAGTTGACCATAACGGCTACGGCAGAATACGATTCTCGTACAGAGGTTCTGCAGTTTACCCAATTTGCTGCGAATAATATTGACCAGCTTTTTGACAAAAGCGTGCATGTCAATATGTATGTACAAGCGATGAACAAGCCGCTCGCGGTCTATATTCGTCCTGTAAAAGGTGAACCTTACATGCATATTTATCGATAATTGGATGGTAAAGGCTCGTAACGGGCGCTCTCGAAGCGTGCCCGTGACGGGTCTTTTTTCTTGCACAAAACTGTTCATCATGTGCAATCTTTGAACATGTGTGTGCAAGTCATTCCCTTATTCCGGTTTGTTGTTTTGAGGTGAAATAGTAAACACTAGCGGGGTAGGGAGACGTATGTAATGGATTGGTACGATCATTGCATATGTATGTGGATGAATGGGTATGGAAGAAATTGATAAGGAGGCGTCATCATGCAAGTAGAATTTAAAAACGAGGCGTTTACCAATTTTGGCTTGCCGGAAAACAAAAAAGCATTTGAGCAAGCACTGGCAAAAGTGGAGAGTGAACTAGGCAGAGAGTACGACCTGATCATTGGCGGGGAGCGTATCTCGACCGAAAAGAAATCCCGCTCCATCAACCCTTCTAATACAAATCAAGTGGTGGGAATCGTTTCCCAGGCAGACCAGGAGCTGGCTGAAAAGGCCATGCAAACAGCAGCGAAAACGTTTGAAACCTGGAAAAAGGTGCCTGGCACCGATCGCTCCCGCTATCTGTATAAAGCGGCTGCTATTCTGCGTCGCCGCAAGCATGAATTCTCGGCATGGCTGGTAAAAGAAGCAGGAAAAAGCTGGAATGAGGCAGATGCGGATACGGCTGAAGCGATTGACTTCATGGAGTATTACGCTCGTCAAATGGATAAGCTGTCCCAGCGTCATGAATTGCCGCGAATTCCGGATGAAGACAACGAGCTGTACTACGTTCCACTGGGTGTAGGTGTCGTGATTCCGCCTTGGAACTTCCCATTGGCGATCATGGTAGGGATGACAACAGCTGCACTTGTAGCAGGAAATACCGTTGTTTTGAAACCAGCATCCACTACACCGGTCATCGCTGCAAAATTCATGGAGATTTTGGAAGATGCAGGCGTACCGGCAGGCGTTGTCAACTTCGTGCCAGGCTCCGGCAGCGAGATCGGTGATTATCTGGTCGAACATACATTGACTCGTTTCATCAGCTTTACGGGTTCCCGCGATGTGGGACTTCGTATCAATGAGCTGGCAGCCAAGCATCGTCCTGGCCAAAAATGGATGAAGCGTCTCGTCGCTGAAATGGGCGGCAAGGATTCCATCGTAGTAGACAGCGAGTGCGATATTGAATTGGCTGCTCAATCGATCGTCGCCTCAGCTTTTGGCTTCTCCGGTCAAAAATGCTCGGCATGCTCACGTGCAATCGTGCATCAGGACGTGTACGATCAGGTGCTGAATCGCGTAGTCGAGCTGACCAAGCAGCTCACTGTGGGAGATATCGCGTCGACCGAGATCTACACAGGTCCGGTTGTGGACGACAAAGCGTTCAATAAAATTCTCGAATACATCGAGATCGGAAAAAAAGAAGGCAAGCTGATGGCTGGCGGCGAGAGAGGGCCAGAGGGAGGATATTTCATCCTGCCGACCGTTTTTGCTGATGTAGATCCACAAGCGCGAATTATGCAGGAAGAAATCTTTGGACCTGTAGTGGCTTTCACCAAGGCGAAAGACTTTGATCATGCGATGGAGATCGCAAATAATACCGAGTACGGCTTGACCGGTTCTGTGATCAGTCGCAATCGTAAGCATCTGGAGCGTGCGCGCGAAGAATTCCACGTAGGAAATCTGTACTTCAACCGCAAGTGTACAGGAGCTTTGGTAGGTGTCCATCCGTTTGGAGGCTTTAACATGTCTGGTACTGACTCCAAAGCTGGCGGACCTGACTATCTGCTGCTCTTCACGCAAGCCAAATTGGTTTCGGAAAAAATGTAATTTCGATTCAGGTATGAGAGCTGCCTCTGCAAAGGGGTGGCTTTTTCGTTGTACTATCGGAAAGTGTTGAGTGCGCTAAAGCGCTAAAAAGATTAGCGGAAGATAGTATAAGTGCAACTAAGGCTCCGCCAAAAGCTTGGCGTAGCCAAGTTTTCTAATGTCTGGTGAATGATTTTTTGGCAGCAGTGCCAAAAATAGTGGCAGTAGGTGGAGAGGCAGCGAGAGAGATTTTTGTTGAATCATTCGTTCGGAAACCTGTAAAACTGATTACGGCCCGTTTCTTTAGCTAGATAAAGTGCTTCGTCTGCACGGTTCAAGAGTTCTTCCACTGTGGCAGCGTTTAGCGGAAACAGGGCAATCCCAATACTGGAGGTCACGGTAAAGGTTGCGTCTTGCACCTGCCAGGGCTCCTCAATGGCTTTCAAAATGCGGGCTGCAACCTCTTCTGCTTGAGTTGGGTGCTGCACATGGCGAATGACGACGACGAACTCGTCTCCACCAAGCCGGGATACTGTATCTTCGTCTCGTACACAGGCTTGCAGACGTTCCGCCAGCATTTGCAGGAAGGCATCGCCTGTGGCGTGACCCCAGGTGTCGTTGATTTGCTTGAAGTAATCACAGTCTAGAAAGAGAACGGCGACCATCTCATCATCGTCTTTGGTTTCGTGCAAAGCGCGCTCCAACTGGAGTTCAAGCAGGCGGCGATTGGGCAGCCCTGTCAGGACATCGTGGTAAGCCATGAATTCCAGCTTTGCTTCCAATTGCTTGCGCTCGGTAATATCGCGAGTGACGGCAAACACGTGCGTGCAAACCCCGTCGGTATTAATGACAGGAGTAAGAATGGACTCGCCAATGATGTCGTCTTCGTTCGTTTGATGCACGGGGTTTCGGCTTGTAACGGCTTTCTCGTACATGTGCACGAGCGCTGCTGCTTTTTCTGCGGGATAAACATCTTCGAATCGCTTGCCGTAGGCGGTTTTGTCCAACTGAGCGTATCGCATGGCTGAAGGATTCATCAAGACATAGCGGAACTGGTACTCTCCCTCGGACACCTCTTCGACCGACATGAGGAAAAGCATGTCCGATATATGTTCAAATAAGTCAGACAAAATGTCCCCGTATTGATTGATCAGAGTGGTGATGTTCCGCTTCCCGATCTCATTGGCTCCGAAGTTCATCATACTCATAGCTGATTATCTCCCAAGTTAGGCTTAATCTCTTTATTATAGTACACACAGCTAGGGAATGAAATGATCCAGGATGATGGAGAGCAGGCTTTACTGGAAGCAACCGGAAGTGGTAAAGTGGGTTTATCCATTTTTTTGTACTATCGGAAAGTGTTGAGTGCGCTAAAGCGCTAAAAAGATTAGCGGAAGATAGTATAAGTGCAACTAAGGCTCCGCCAAAAGCTTGGCGTAGCCAAGTTTTCTAAACGTGTAAGAATTTATCATCCATACAAATGCCTCGATCGAGGTTTGTTTTCGAAGAATATCAAGGAGTTGTCTTATGCGAAAAAAGCTACTGCCAGGTCTGATTCATCGTTTGCCTCAAAATGCGATGTCACGGACGATGGGGAAAATTACCGCAACAAAATTTAGCCGTCTGGCGATTCAACGATATATTCGGCACTACCAGATTGATGCTTCCATCGTGGAAAAACCAGTGAAGGAATACAAAACACTCAAGGAGTTCTTTACCCGCCGTCTGAAGCCGGGTGCTCGTCCGATTGCCGAGGGAGCGGATGTGGTAGTCAGTCCTGTGGACGGAACCATTTCACAGCTCGGGGATATTTGTGAAGGCACACTGATTCAGGCCAAAGGCAAAGGGTACAGTGTCGAAGAGCTCTTGGGGGGCTGCGCCCATGAGGCAGAGCGCTATTATGGAGGCAAGTTTATCACGATCTATCTGAGTCCGCGTGACTATCACCGGATTCACATGCCTGTAACCGGGAATCTGATGGGGTACAGCTATCTTCCAGGCAGACTGTATCCGGTCAATCAACTGGGCGTAGAGCATGTGGATCGCCTGTTTGCCCGCAATGAGCGTCTCGTAACCTACATCCACACGGAGAATCAGGGGGAAGTGGCGCTGATTAAGGTAGGGGCTCTTTTTGTCGGCAGCGTAAAGGTCGTCTACAACACCGCGACGACCAACGTGAAGAAAGCAAGACAAATGGAGGGGCCGATTGACGGAACGCCGGTATATGAAAAAGGAGATGAGGTGGGCTGGTTTGAATTCGGCTCCACTGTGATCCTGCTCTTTGAATCCGGTCAGCTGGAATGGGCATCAGGTGTGGAGACAGGTGCTTCCCTGCTGATGGGCCAAAAATTGGCGACCATCCCGATCAAGTAAAAATGGACTGGCAAAGACCTAAGCCTAAGATCCTCGGACTTGGGCTTTTTTTATTGGTATGTTAATCCAGCCGTAGTGGTGGGCAGGAATGCCCCCCAGCAGGAATCCCAAGAACTTGGAGCGTTTTCTTCTTTTTTCTCTCCTCCACCAAAGCAAGGTTCTATTTCATTAAAGTGATAATAGTCAAAAGCGTGAGAAAACGAAGGCTTTGGCTAGTAACCCTGTCGACATGCCGAGTTTTTCAAAGCAGGATGATGGAGGGGAAATTGACTCAACCAGCCTCTTTCAAGTAAGATCAAAGTTATGTGATACGATTCGGAGGTGGAAAACATGAGTGCCATTACTCGCAAGGAAGTGGAGCACGTAGCCAATCTGGCTCGCTTGCAATTAACCGAAGAAGAGGCGGAGCGTTACACGAAGGATTTGAACGCCATTCTTGATTTTGCCGCCAAACTGAATGAGCTGGATACGTCCAGCGTTCAACCGACCAGCCATGCGACGGATGTGAAAAACGTCATGCGTGAAGACGTGAATCGTCCATCCCTGCCGATCGCGGAAGTACTGAAAAACGCACCTGATCACGAAGACGGGCAATTCAAGGTGCCTGCCGTGTTCGAATAATTCGACTGGAGAAAGAGAAGGGAGGAACTTACTGTGTCGCTGTTTGACAAGCGATTGTCGGAGATACATAGCGCCTTGCGCGCGAAGGAGTTGTCCGTTACCGATCTGGTACAAGCCTCTGTAGCCAGCATCAAGGAACATGATGGAGAAATCAAATCGGTTCTGGAAGTGGATGAGGAAGGTGCCCTTGCCCATGCCCACAAGCTGGACGAGCAGCTAGCCGGGGGAGAAGAGCTGGGGCTGTTGTTCGGTCTGCCAGCAGGAGTGAAAGACAACATCGTGACAAAAGGGATTCGTACGACATGTGCAAGCAAATTTTTGTCCAATTACGATCCTGTGTACGACGGTACGGTATCGCAAAAGGTGAAGGAAGCCGATGCGGTGATCGTGGCCAAGCTGAACATGGACGAGTTTGCGATGGGCGGTTCCAATGAAAATTCTGGATTTTTCCCTGCAAAAAACCCGTGGAACACCGATTATGTACCGGGTGGCTCCAGTGGTGGATCGGCTGCAGCGATGGCAGCGCGCCATTTTTACTTTACACTCGGGTCCGACACAGGCGGATCGATTCGCCAGCCAGCGGCTTTTTGCGGCGTTGTCGGCTTGAAGCCTACGTATGGCCGTGTCTCCCGCTTTGGTCTGGTGGCATTCGCATCCTCGCTGGATCAGATCGGACCGATTACGAAAAACGTGGAAGACTCGGCATTCGTACTCCAGGCCATTGCTGGACACGATGCCTATGATTCCACTTCTGCCAATGTGGAAGTGCCTGACTTCCTGTCTGCACTGACAGGCGATGTCAAAGGGCTGCGCATTGGTGTGCCCAAAGAGCTGATCGGGGAAGGGATCGATCCGGAGGTGCGCGAAGCGGTTCTGGCTGCATTGAAACAGCTGGAGAGCCTGGGCGCGACCTGGAGCGAGGTCTCCATGCCGCATACCGAATACGCGGTACCTGCGTATTACCTGCTCGCATCCTCGGAAGCTTCGTCCAACCTGGCTCGTTTTGACGGTGTGCGCTACGGCGTACGTGCGGACAACGCGGAAAACCTGATCGACCTGTACAAGGAGTCCCGCAGCCAAGGCTTTGGACCAGAGGTAAAACGCCGGATCATGCTCGGAACCTACGCGCTCTCGTCCGGTTACTACGACGCGTATTACAAAAAAGCACAGCAAGTACGTACCTTGATCATTCAGGATTTCAATAACATTTTTGCAGACTTTGACGTCATTCTCCACCCGACCACGCCGACCACCGCGTTCAAGATCGGTGACAAGGTAGATGATCCGGTGAAAATGTACCTGGAGGACATCTGCACGGTTCCCGTCAACCTGGCGGGTCTGCCAGCAATCAGCGTACCGTGTGGCTTTGCGAAGAGCGGCCTGCCAATCGGCTTGCAAATCGTCGGCAAGGCGTTTGACGAATCCACCGTGCTGCGAGTGGCACATGCCTACGAACAATCCGTCGGCCATCACCTGCGCAAGCCGGAATGGGTGAGGGGGTAAGGAATATGAGCAAGTACGAAACCGTCATCGGCTTGGAGGTCCATGCCGAGCTGTCTACGAACAGTAAAATCTTCTGTGGCTGCCCGACCGAGTTCGGTGCACCGCCGAATACCCATACCTGCCCGATTTGCTTGGGTCATCCAGGGGTACTTCCGGTGACCAACAAGCAAGCTGTGGAGTTTGCCATGAAAGCGGCGCTCGCGCTCAATTGCGAGATTTCCCGCGAGACCAAGTTTGACCGCAAAAACTACTTTTATCCCGATTCTCCGAAAGCGTATCAAATCTCTCAGTTTGATCAGCCAATCGGCTACAACGGCTGGATTGATATCGAAGTGAACGGAGAGACCAAGCGCATCGGGATCACGCGTCTGCATCTGGAAGAGGATGCGGGCAAGCTGACGCACAGCGATTTTGGCGGAGAGTCCTTGGTAGACTTCAACCGCGTCGGGGTACCTTTGGTGGAGATTGTCTCGGAGCCGGATATCCGCACACCAGAAGAAGCGCGTGCGTATCTGGAAAAGCTGAAAGCGATTATCCAGTACACGGAAGTTTCCGACGTACGCATGGAGCAAGGCTCACTGCGTTGCGATGCCAACGTCTCGATTCGCCCTTATGGTCAAGAAGAATTCGGTACCAAAGCTGAGCTGAAAAACATGAACTCATTCCGCAACGTACAGGCTGGACTGGAGTACGAGGTGAAGCGTCAGGCAGAGGTGCTCGATTCTGGAGGCAAGGTCGTACAGGAAACACGCCGTTGGGATGAAGCCAACCGCAAGACCTTGTCCATGCGCTCCAAGGAAGAAGCGCATGACTACCGTTACTTCCCGGACCCGGATCTGGTGCGTATGCAGATTTCCGAAGAGTGGATCGAGGCTGTCCGTGCAACCATTCCAGAGCTGCCAGATGCTCGTAAAGCTCGCTATGTAAATGAATTCGGACTGTCGCAGGCGGATGCCGAGGTACTCACGATTTCCAAGGAAACGGCTGATTTCTTTGACGAAACCGTGAAGACAGGTGCTGATCCTAAAGCGGTAGCCAACTGGCTGATGGTGGACCTGCTGGCTCATCTGAACGCCAATGATATGGAGTTTGCGGAAGTGAAAATGACGCCGCATGGCTTGGGTGAAATGATCAAGCTCATCGCAGACGGCACGATCTCTTCCAAAATCGCCAAAACCGTCTTTAAAGAAATGATCGAGTCAGGCAAGGAGCCGAAACAGATCGTCGAGGAAAAAGGACTGGTGCAAATCAGCGACGAGGGTGCGCTGCGCCAAATTGTCGTCGATGCGGTCAACTCCAACCCGCAGGCAGTCGCCGACTACAAGGCAGGGAATGAGAAGGCTGCTGCTTTCTTCGTCGGACAAGTGATGAAGCAGACCAAGGGAAAAGCAAATCCGCCGATGGTCAACAAGCTCATTGCGGAAGTTTTGAAAGACATGTAAGGAAAGATGAAGCTGTCCCTACGGTAAAGGCCGAAAGGACAGCTTTTTTTCGTTGAAAAGTAACTGTGGTGAGGAGAAGAAGGTTTCCGATCTTCGCTCGGTTCTACGTCCGCAGGGATGTAGAGACTGTCCTCTCCGCTGGGCAGGACTCCGCCATAAGCTACGCCTGGAAACCTTCTTCTCCTGCGTAGCAGGATGCTTTCAATACATCTAAAAAATCAAAGGAACCTGCTTAGTCACCCCTGTATGGTGGGACTAAGCAAGTTCCTTATTTTTCTTTAAAAACAATTATACGGACAAAGTCTCCAGCATTTGTTCCAACAAGACGACAGCTTCCTTTTCCAGCTGTTCAATCGATTGCAGGATGTCAATTGCCTGTTGTCCATTAATTGGATTATTTGGCTCCCCGCCAGCAGGGAAAGGGAAGAGGCGACTTAACTCGGCGAATTGTTCCGCTATTTTCTCATAAAGCGCAGCTGCCTCGCGGATAAAAGGACGAACGCTGTCAAAAGTCGAGTCTGTCCATGTATCAGCGATTTCTCCCCAGAAAAGTGCTGCGTTGCGTCTTGCGTCAAGAGCTACAGCGGTCGTATAGGAATTGCCGTTGGGCTCGATGCCGCCCTTTTCATAGGCTTCCTTCCAGGCTGTATACGCCGCCAGTCCATTGACTACCTCATCGCAGTTGCTGTCTTCCTGCTCGCGATAATGATGGAGGGCTATATGGATGGCTTCCTTGAGCATCGAATGCTGGTCGGTTTGAATAGGCTCGCGAATCGACAGGACGAACAGCTCCTCGATCAATCCCCGACCCAAATCCTCGTAGGCAATCGTCTGATCATGCCCGCAGTTGTCGGCTGCATGGAGAAGCTTTTGCTCATCATCGTAGCCGTAAATCAATCCGAACTCGGGGATGAAGAGATCCCAGGCAAGGACGGGATGACCGCGATCGATCGAGCGATGAATGAGTTCGAGCGCCTCAGGGAGGGATTGCGCGATTTCACGTTTTTTCCGAGCGCTGGCGCTGAGGAGGGCGGGATCGACGAGATTGGCATTGAGGGCTGGTCCATCTGCTGCCTTGCCTTCATTGATAACGTTTGATTCAAAACCAATATTGCGCAGGCCCTGCTGCAGCACTTTTGTAAAGTCAAACATGGTGGGACCGGCGATGTGTATACCATCAGGCACGACAGTTAGGCGAAACGCGTGACCACTTACGCCCATTACCATCGGGAAAGACATTTTTTTGCCTGTATTTTCGATCATTCCGTACAAAGCCATCGCGCAGGTCACCCACGTTGGCTGCCTCAGTGCTGCCGGTTTATCCAAGATCACTTTTTTCATCGTACCCGCTTCCTTTCGAGAGTTTACGTATTGGTCAACCACGACGCGCGTTTTTTCCTGAATCAGCTTTCTTCGAGAACGGGACAGGATCTGATAGACATTGCCCTGGGAGATTTGGAATAACCCGGCGATCTCAGCAGGAGAGAGGTGATCGAAAAAATGCGACTCTACGATCTTACGCTCCCGGGCATTGAGACAGCCCAACAGATCCATGATGGTCTGGAGCAGCTCCCGGCGCATGAGGACGTCCTCAGGATTGGTGAGATTATCCGAGGCTTGTGACCAGGATCTGCCCAGCCTGCGCAAAATACTGTCCAGGTCTTCCCAATCGGTGGCTTCCATTTCGGGTTCCTCACGCTGCATCCCGGTGAAAACCTGCTCTCTCTTCTGAGGCCCTTTGGACAGTCGAGTAAAGGCTTGATTGCGGACGATCCGGTGCAGCCAAGGCAAAAAACGGCGGCTGTCTGAGAGCTTACCCAGATGCAGGAAGGCGCGGATCAGGGCGTCCTGGACGATATCCTCTGCGAGAAAGGACTCCTGTGTGTACGAGCGCGCATACCCGTATACCTTTGCCCGATGACGTCTGACCAGCTCGCCAAACGCTTCGCGGTCTCCAGTCTTTGCCCGTTCGACCAGGACTTCATCCTGTTCACCCTGATTTTCCTGTCTCGATTGCTGATTGAACATGGTTGGTTTCATTGCAAAAACTCCTCATCGGTAAGTTGACCTGAAACATAGACTCCTGAAGAGCAGGTTTCCTGACAAAATTGTAAAAAAATATGACCTCCCCTATAATGATACTGACATGATCGTGAGGAGGAAGAAAATGATGAAGCTGATTTCGGTGACAGGTGAACAGGTTCCTGCTAGCAAGGGTGGATCTCCTGCGGATACGTTTGACCGCTCGATTGCCACATGGGAAGTGGAAGGCAAACAAAAGACCACAACCGTCACGTATGTCCGTTACTTTGCCAAGGTATTGGCGGAGCAAGGCGTGTACGATCAGGAGGCACAGGGAGTTCCGGTCAGTCATCTGGTCGCCGTACTATACAAGGAAAAATACCCGCAAGCCGTTGAAAGTCGTCATTATATCAATAATACAGCTGATTTTTTGGCTTTGTTTGCCGATTTTTCCCTCGCCGCCTTCAAAGAGCGCTACCCTGGTGCCGCTGGCTTAGCTCACGTATAAGAGCTGCGGGGAAGGGACAGAAAGAAAAGTCCAAAGATTCTGATGGACACCATGAAGCAGCTTGCATAGCTCCCGGAATTTGAACATCTTGGAAGGCGAAGAGGGGGAAGCTGATTGATTGAGGTTCGAAAGGTAAGTAAAACGTTTGGAGCTTTTACGGCCCTGGAGGATGTTTCGTTTCGCGTGGAGGTTGGAGAGGTATACGGGCTTTTGGGTGAGAACGGGGCCGGTAAGACAACGATGATGCGGATGATGGCGACAATTCTGAAGCCGACAGAGGGCGAAATAGAGGTGGCGGGCTATTCTGTCCGCAAAGAGCCTGATGAAGTGCGCCGCCGGATTGGGATCTTGTTCGGCGGGGACGTGGGCTTGTACAGCCGATTGACGGCGAGAGAGAATATCGCATATTTCGGGAGCATGTACGGCATGGAGAAGCAAGCGATTGGGGAGCGGATCGAGCGGCTCAGCCAGATGTTTGAAATGGGAGCTTTTCTCGACAGGCGCGTTGGTCCCTTTTCTCGAGGGATGAAGCAAAAAGTGGCGATTGCCCGTACGCTTGTGCATGACCCTGATGTCATTCTACTGGATGAGCCGACGACGGGATTGGACGTGACTGCCGCCAATATCTTTCGCCGGGTGATTGGCATGCTTCAGGAGGAGGGAAAAACGATTCTCTTTTCCAGCCACAACATGGGGGAGATCGACAAGCTGTGCAAACGGATTGCCTTGATACACAAAGGCAGGCTTCAGTTTGCCGGAGCCTTGGAGCTGCTGCGTGAACAATACGGAAAAGAGGACCTGGATGAGCTGTTCATGACGGTCGTGGAAGGGAGCGGTCGCTGATGCGCAATACGATCATCTGGGCCGTCTTTCAAAAAGAGATGCGGGATTTGTTCCGGGATCACAAGACGTGGCTCGGGACGTTTCTGATTCCGCTCGTGCTCGTGCCATTTGTCTTTTTCCTGATGGGCTCCTCCTACAGCAGTCAGGAGCAGGAGGCACGCGCCCACGTTCCGATTGCCGTCTACGGTTCTTCCGACTTGCTGAAACAGCTGGAAGCCATTCCTGGTGTCAGCTTTCATCAGCCAGGTGATCCCAATCAAGCCCTGCAAGCTGGTCAGCTGCGGGCCATCGTCAGGATTCCGGATCGCTTTGATGAGCGTTTGGAGGCAGGAGGTAAGGCACAGCTGCACGTCGAATACGACATTACCAATCAGAAGTCCGTTTACGCACGAGATGTGATTGAGGAGCGAGTCATGGCGTACAGCAAGCAAATCGCTGCTGAGCGCCTGCAAGCGGCAGGGCTGTCCGAGACAGATATCGAGCCGATCGAGGCTGTCTACGAGCAAGTCGCGTCAGAGGAAAAGCGTTCGGGCGGCATGCTGGCAGGAATCATTCCGTTGATGCTGGTGGTGTCGCTAGCTTCCGGGGGGATCGCCGTAGCCAACGATCTGATTGCTGGGGAGAGAGAGCGTGGCACATTGGAAGCGTTGATGAGCGCCCCGATTCCTGCGAACCAGCTGCTGACGGCAAAGCTTCTTACGGTGATGATCATGAGCTGCACGAGTGCTGCCGCTTCCCTGGTGTCCCTGACATTGATCCTTCACTTCGGACCGATTGCCTCTCAGGGTTTTGCGTTATCCCTTTTCACTCCTGTGACCTTGCTGGTGCTAATCCTGACTCTTTTGCTGCTTGCCGCTTTCTTTGCAGGGCTGGAGCTGATGCTGAGCATGAAGGCCAAGTCCGTGAAGGAAGGTCAGACCTACATGAGTGCGGTCATTTTTCTGGCGATGATCCCTTCGTATATGCTGATGCCGATCCATCCGGTGGATATTCCGCAGCATTACTACATGATCCCTGTATTCAACGGTGTATCGCTGGCCAAGGAAGTGTTTTACGGGAAAGTCGACCCGATGCATGCGGTGATCGGATTGGGCACTTCCCTGTTGTATGTGGTTCTCATCATTGCCTGGACAGCGCGGTTGTTTCGCCGTGAAGGTGTGGTCGTCAAGCCCTGATCGGATGGTTTGATTATAGGGAAAGCTGGTGAGTGGTCTTGAATCCGCTCTATTTAGGGGTCATTTATGTCATCGTCTCTGCGGTCGGTTTTGGAGTCATGTCTATTTTTGCAGTCTATGCCTATGGAGCGGGCGCGTCTGTCACCAGTTTGCTATTTCTGCGTTTTTTGCTGGCTGCTATTCTCTTTTTTGGCCTGATGCTGCTGCGGCGTGAATCGCTTGTTATCAACAAAAAGCAGCTGCTGTCCCTGATATTGCTGGGAGGAGTGCTGTACACCCTGCAATCGCTCAGCTTTTTTTCGGCTGTCCAATACATCCCGACATCGTTGGCAGGGCTTGTGCTTTACACCTTCCCCGTCTTCGTGGCGATCCTGAGCTTCTTCGTGGACAAGGAAGTGCTCCGTCTCAAGACCGTGGCGGCCATGCTTCTCTCTTTGCTGGGTCTGGGGCTGGTACTCGGGCTTTCCTTCGGTGGTATTCAGCCGCTCGGTGTCGTGCTTGCTTTTGCTGCCGCACTTTTTTACTCGGTCTATATCGTGGTGGGCAATCGCGTAGGCAAAGGTCTTTCGCCGTATGTGACCTCCGGCTATATTGCGCTGTTTGCGTCCTGCTCCAGCTTCGTAGTGGCACAAGTGGATGGAGGCGTCGACCTTTCCTTTTTGGCGCAAGGCTGGTGGGCATTGGCGGGCATTGTTGTCTTTTCGACAGTCATGGCGATTAGCTGTTTTTTTCGCGGTCTGCAGCTGATCGGCTCGACCAAGGCTTCTGTCATCAGCATGGTGGAGCCTGTCGTGACGATCCTCTTTTCTGCTGTCTTGTTTGGCGAGCTGCTTGGCGGTTTGCAGTGGATCGGTGCCTGTGCCGTCATCGTGGGCGCTGTCCTGATCGTATTAGGCAAGCAGGAGACGCAGGAAAAACCGCTGGAGACTCAATATGAAACAGTGACTGTTCGGGGAGAATAATGAATGGGAGAATCGAACGCAAAAACCTCATTCATAGCAGAATGCACTGCACGCTAATTATTAGACCTTCCTAATAGTTGGGGTGCAGTTTTTTGTATGTGGCAGGAGTTCAATACAATACAGCAGTTTAGTATCAATAATTTCAAACAGATTGTTCGGGAATTTCAATTTTACTAATGGATTTTGGCCATTTATGCTACTTCTATGGAAATCAAATCGGCTTGGACCGAAGGGGTTGTATGGGTAGAGACAGCATGATTTCGACGAAGCTCCTGGATTCCTTGCCTTGATTCAGATACACATAGGAGGATTCAAATGGGCATACTCACGAATGCTGCATTAATCTTGATTGATGTGCAAAATCATTTTGACGATCCTGCACATGGGAGGAGAAACAATCCAGATGCAGAAGAAAAGATGGCTACGTTGCTGCACAGATGGAGAAAGTCAAATCTTCTGGTAATCCACATCCAGCACATCAGCAATCCATCCCTGCCACATCATCCTGGACGAGATATTAAGGAGATTGTTGCTCCTCTGCCTGGCGAGCAGGTGATGATCAAGCATGTAAACAGTTCCTTTATTGGTACGAATCTGGAGAGATATTTAAGAGAAGCTGGAATTGAAACGCTTGTGATTGTCGGGCTAACAACGGATCACTGTGTTTCCACGACAACAAGAATGGCAAAAAATCTGGGCTTCAATCCGTTCCTTGTATCGGATGCTACCGCTACTTTTGAAAGAATCAGCTTTGATGGAAAGCTGTATCTCGCGGAAGATATTCATCACATGGCTCTGGTTAGCTTGCATGATGAATTTGCAACTGTGATAGATACGAATGGAGTTTTACAATTGCTAGAAGGGTAATCAGAACTAATAGAGCGAGGAATGGGGAGGGGATTTTTTCGTCTTGGTTGGTTGGAATAGGTGGAATGATGGATGATTTTCTATTTGGTTTAATAAAAGTCAAAGCGCTGCTGTCCGGCATGAGATCGCCATGACAGAGCGCTTTTCTCGTTTATTTGTCCATTTGAGAGCGGATCAACCAACCGGCACCGTAGACTCCCGCGTCGTTACCCAGGCTGGCAGGGACGATTTGCGTAGATGCAACCACATAGGGAAACGGGATGAAGCGGCTGAAGGCATCACGGATGCGAGTAAAGAGGAACTCACCTGCATGGGCGACGCCGCCACCGATGACGACCCTGGATGGATTGAGCACCATACCGAGGTGAGAGAGGGCGAGCCCAAGGTACATGGCGGCCTGATCGACGATGACGAGTGCAGCAGTATCCCCAGCCTTGGCGGCATCCAGGACGTCCTTTGCCTGAATTTCACCTTGTGAATCCAGGATGTGTGCCAGCATCGGGCTTGCTCCGTTCAAGGCAGCCAGGCGACCTTCACGAATCAGGGCGGTGGCAGAGGAATACGTCTCCAGGCAGCCTGTTTTGCCGCAGTTGCACAAGGAACCGCTGTTGGGCGTCATCGTGATGTGACCGATTTCTCCCCCTACACCATTGATCCCGTGTACGACCTGACCGTGCAGAACAACGCCGCCGCCGATACCCGTACCGATGGTCAAGAGGATCAGGTCCTTAGCGCCTTGACCGGAGCCCTGCCACATTTCGCCCAGTGCTGCGGTATTGGCATCGTTGTCCACTTCGACCAAGAGACCTGTGAGCGCTTCCAGCTTGGCTTTTAGCGGAACGGGCGATCTCCAATGCAGATTGACGGCTTGCTGGACGATGCCTTGTTTGGAATCGATGGGCCCTGGTACTCCGACCCCGATCCCGCCAGCCTGTTCAAGGGAAAAACCGTGCTGCTGCAAGAGGCTGCGCGTTATTTCGGCCGTTTTTTGCAGGATGCCGTCTTCTCCGGAAGTGAGAGGAGTAGGCTCCTGTGCCTTGGCTACAAGCTCCCCATCCGGTGTGATCAGAGCGATTTTAATCGCAGTTCCCCCTATGTCTACTCCCACGATGATTGGTTTCACAGCTCTCCCTCCCAGCTTTTGGAACATCATCTTTATTATCTTATCACGCGTCACCTAGCATAGCGATTCCCAAAATTGGCTATACAGGATATGATGAGAAGAGAGTATACCCGTGAGCTTATGGGAAGGAAGAAGGGATCTACCTTGAAAAAAGCCAGATTAATCTACAATCCAAGCTCCGGCCGAGAGATCGTACGTCGGCGTTTGCCGGATATCCTGGATTTGATGGAGTCGGCCGGATACGAGACGTCATGTCATGCGACAAAAGGGAAAGATGACGCGACGAAGGAAGCTGCCCGCGCTGTGTCGCGTGGTTATGATTTGATTGTAGCTGCTGGTGGAGACGGTACCATTTATGAAGTAGTGAACGGAATGGCTGGGCAAAAAGCACGCCCGTCCTTAGGGATCATCCCTTGTGGAACGACGAATGACTTGGCCAGAGCGATTGGCATCCCGAAGTCCATCAGCCGTTCTTGTGAAGTGATCAAGCAGGGGAAGAAAAAGCGTATTGACCTGGGCAGGATCAATGATCGGTATTTCATCAATATTGCAGGCGGGGGGTCTCTGACCAATCTCACCTACGAAGTCCCAAGCAAGCTGAAAACCATGATGGGTCAGATCGCCTACTACGTCAAAGGACTGGAAAAGCTGCCTTCGCTGCACCCAATCCGGGTCAAGATGGAGAATCGCAAGGAAGTGCTGCTGGACGAGGAGATCATGATCTTTTTAGTCGCAAATAGTCATTCTGTCGGCGGCTTCGAAAAGCTCGCGCCCAATGCCGATTTGTCAGATGGAAAGCTGGATGTTATTGTGGTGAAAAAGGCGAACATCGCCGAATTTATTCGTATCGCGACCCAAGCGGTGCGTGGAGAGCACCTCAAGGATCCGCTCGTGAAATACTTCCAGACCGATTACCTCAAGGCTACCTCCTTTGGCGGGGAGCTGGTTCAGATCAATCTGGACGGAGAATTGGGTGGACAGCTGCCATGCGTCATCGAGGCGTTGCCAGGGCACATCGAGATGTTTGTCCCATAGGACTTGAGAACAAGGGGGATGCCATCAACTGCATCCCTGTATACATAGCAATCCGGATATTAAAGGAGAAAAGATCGTGGCAAAGACAACAAAGAAGCGGAGAGGACCGCAACCGACAGCTAAAGCAGAGCTGGATGTACCTGTACGCGTCGGACAAACCGTGGAAGTGGAGATGACCGGGCTCAATCATGAGGGAGCGGGCGTCGGCCGCATCGAGGGCTATACGCTGTTCGTGGCAGGCGCCTTGGCTGGGGAGCGAGTGCGCGCGCGGGTAGAGCATGTCAAAAAGAACTTTGGCTTTGCCAGGCTGGTAGAGGTCGCCCGGGCCAGCGCTCATCGGGCGATGCCGCCCTGTCCCTTATACGATCGCTGCGGAGGCTGTTCGCTGCAGCACCTGAATTATGAGGAGCAGCTTCGTCACAAGCAGCAGATCGTTCGGGACAACCTGCGGCGGATCGGAGGCTTTCAGGTGGAGGGAGAAGGGGCGATTACCGTACTCCCGACACTGGGCATGAGCGAGCCGTGGCGCTACCGCAACAAGGCACAGGTGCCGATCGGGGAAGAGAATGGCGCCCTGGTAGGCGGCTTTTATGCGGAAAAATCGCATTCCATCATCGATATGAGCGAATGCCTGATCCAGCATCAGGCCAACGACGAGGCTGTCAACGTCGTAAAGAAGCTCGCGACAGAATTGAATATCCGGGCGTATGATGAGCTGCACCATACTGGACTTTTGCGTCACGTAGTCGTCAAGGTAGGCGTGAAGACAGGCGAAGTCATGGTGGTGCTGGTGACGACCGAGGAATCGATTCCCCAGCGGGATCGCCTCATCGCAGCGATTCGAGAACAGCTTGCGGTCGTGACCAGTATCGTGCAGAACATCAATCCGGATAAGACCAACGTCATTTTCGGCAAGAAGACCGTCACTCTGTGGGGCAATGATGTCATTTACGACTATATTGGCCCGATCAAGTTCGCGATATCGGCCCGTTCGTTCTATCAGGTGAACCCGACGCAGACCGAGGTTTTGTACAACAAGACCTTGGAGTATGCAGGTGCGACCGGTACCGAGACAGTAATCGACGCGTACTGCGGAATCGGAACCATCTCGCTTTTTCTGGCCCAGAAGTCGCGTCATGTCTACGGCGTGGAGATCGTGCCGGAAGCGATCGCGGATGCAAATCGCAATGCTAAGCTGAATGGCGTGGAGAATGTGACGTTTGAGACAGGTCCTGCTGAGGTGGTCATTCCGGCTTGGAAGGAGAAAGGGATACGTGCGGATGTAATCGTGGTCGATCCGCCGCGCAAGGGCTGTGATGAAGCGTTGCTCGCGACGATTCTGGAGATGCAGCCTGAGCGAGTGGTGTATGTGTCCTGTAACCCGTCCACGTTGGCGAGGGATTTGAAGATGCTGGCGGAGCTGTATGAGGTGAAGGAAGTGCAGCCGGTGGATATGTTCCCGCATACGGGGCATGTGGAGTGCTGTGTGTCGCTCATAAGGAAGTAGTAGTTAAGAGCCGCATTTACCTATTATATAAAGACTGTAAGAGCCTAAGCGGGTTAGCGCTTGGGCTTTTCTTATGCAGAGATACTGCAGAGGCAATAGTGAAAGATATTCAGGAAATGGAAGGGGATTGAAGAAATATGTCGAACTATTTGAGGGTAATGATTATTCGGTAACGATCTGGCAAGAGGTTGGAAGTCACCCATGAAGGATTGAGAGGTTTGAGTATGAGTAGATTAATTGATAGCAGTATAACAATATACGAGGCTTTACAAAACATTAAAAACGGCAAGTTTGTTATGCCTGCATTTCAAAGACAGTATGTTTGGAGCATGGAGCAAATTGAAAAGTTGTGGGACTCCATTCTGCTTGATTACCCAATTGCCACATTCCTGTTCTGGCACGTGGACGATGACAATGTGACATGGGATACATACTTCTGCAACTTCCTGTCTGAGGTAACGTTCGATAGCAGAAAACAGGCAGACAGCGTAAATTATGAATTGACCAGCATAGATGTGAAGATTACTGATACTGCGGTATTGGACGGACAGCAGAGATTAACTTCTCTGTTTCTGTCCTTGTTAGGAGATGCTTATATTCGGCAAAAACACGCAAGGAAGCAAAATGGTGGTGGATTGGTTACAAAGCTATTGATTGAACTGAATAAGAATAAGCTGACTGTTGATGAAGAGGAATATAATAGTAAAAAGTATGACATCAAGTTCAGTGAAAAAGTAGGCAAGCTGAGTCCGACACAGTTTGAAATTAAGAGTATTCTAATCGAGAAGTTCCAGGATGGATCAACCAGAGACCAAGCTATCGATGAAGCTATTGCCAATGTTCCGGCAGACAGTAAACAGTATGCAAGGGATATTCTAAATAAGCTGTATAATAAAATCTTTGTAGAAAAGCTGATTCGGTTTACAGAAATCCAGGACATGAAACAGGATGATGCCCTTGAGATGTTCGTAAGGTTTAACAGCGGTGGCAAGGCACTCCGCAAATCGGAAATTACGATGTCCATCCTTGAGGCATATTGGCCAAGTGCAAAGACGGAGTTCGGAAAGCTACTTGTGGAGTCTTATGCTGGATTCGGTTCGGATTTTATAATCCGTTCTGCTCTTATGCTTTATGGTGATGTTGTAAAGTCAAATATTAACAAGCAGATAGCAGAGGAACTGAAGAATAACTGGAGTGCTTTCAGAAAGGCACTAAAGGATCTGGAAACCGTGCTGAAAGGCATGAAAATCGAGGTCAGCCGTTTTTCAAGCAGCTGGAACGTACTGTTACCTATAATCTACTTTATTTATTACAACCCAGAATATAATAAAAACCTTGATGGCATTCGTGCTTATTTGATTAGAGCGGTTCTGTTCACGTATTTCCAATCTGGCACAACTAGCAAACTTCAACAGATGAAGAGTAACATCAACAGCTATGATTATGAAATCAATGTGGATATGCTCAACCAGATAAATGAACTCCGAGTAACGGACGGCAAAATTGAAGATATACTCAATGCAGAAAAAGGCAGTAGAGTTGCTGGAGAGGCACTATATTATCTGTCCCTTGACTGGATGAACAGGAACTATAAGTATGAGCAAGACCATCTGCATCCATATGACAGATTTGAAGGTAACAAGCCTGTGTCTGTTTCTATGGAAGATTGGAAAAGGTGGCGTGGAAATCGTAATCGACTACCTAATCTACATTTGCTTGAAGGTAGAAGTAACGGTAGCAAAAATAATATGCGACTTGTTGATTATTACAATGATATGAATGATGATCAGAAAGCGGAGTTCCTGAAGCAGGCTATGATTGCAGATGGTGTTTCACTTGAAATTGAGGATTTTGAAAAGTTTTATGAGGCAAGAAAAGCAATACTCTCGGAAAGGGTACGAGAGTTGCTAAGGTGATTAACTTTTGTTGTTAGGTCAAATAGATATTTTTTACGAGTGGTAAGGTTGAATGTGAAATGTCAACATATCGTGTTGACAAATAACAGGGACCAAAACCACTTTTATTTTTAACAATAACTAATACTTTCTTAAAAAAACAGTTGGCTCCCAACGTTACCCACTTTTTTATATCTATAATGTGTTGACACTGAATACTCAACACACGTGGAGTGCAGTGTGTCGCTCATAAGAAAATAGCAATTAGAGCCGCATTTACCTATATTTCTAAGAGCCCATGCCGAGATAGTAGGGGCTCTATTGATGTTATCTTTTGGAAATATGATACAATAGTAGGATAGGACTAAAGTTATTATAGATATAGGAGGTAAACCAGAAATGCTCCATTCGAGTGAAGTGCCACAAGCCGATATTTTGTCGGATGTTATCAGAACAGTGAGCTTTGTACAACAACACCGTGGTGCAAATTTTAGCATGATTGCGAGACATATTGGAAAAGGAGAACGACAAGGTAGATATTACAGACACGCAGCTCAAATCTTGGGACTTATTAACAATCATCAGAATTATGCCTGGCTCCTACCTGATGGCGAATATTTCCTAGGTCTAAATCCACAAGAACAAATGGACTATTTACGACAACGTGTTAGGGGCATCAGGGTGTTTGAATTGGCAGAGCAATTAATCCGTTCAAATCCAGGATGCAGTGAAGATGATATTGAGCAAATGCTGATCGACGAAGGTATAACCATATCAACCGGCGACCGTAGAACTAGCACCATTGTTAGTTGGTTGGTTGATTTGAACATTATCAGACTTTCGGGGAATTCGTTATTTATCAGATAGACATCATACTATTGTAATTATCTAGGGGTGAGGCGATAAAGTCGCTTCACTCTTTATTTTAGGTGGTGAATAACCCGAGAGTATATTAAAATATAAGAAGGTATGTCTTTTGCAATAGAATTGAATTGGTGGTGCTCTTATGAGTTCAAAGGTAGTCAACATGAATGTTAACAGGAATTTACCTATGTCCAAACCAATATTGAAATGGGCTGGAGGTAAGCAGCAGCTCTGGTTTGAGATCGAAAAATATATACCTTCTAACTATAACAAGTATATCGAGCCCTTTGTCGGAGGGGGCGCTATTTTTTTTGGTCTTTCGCCAGAGAAAGCTGTATTATCGGATACTAATCCAGATTTGATCAACCTCTACGAAGTAGTTAGGGATAATGTATCAAATCTTATTGATATACTTGGTAATTATCATAATGATGAGGAATTCTATTATTTTATCCGCTCTCAAAATCCAGAGAAGTTAAGTAAGTTGGAACGGGCAGCGAGGACTATGTTTCTCAATCGAACTTGTTATAACGGGTTATACCGCGTAAATAAAAAAGGTGAGTTTAATGTGCCCTTTGGCAAGTATAAGAATCCTAAGATATGCGATGAAACTACTTTATTAAATGCAAGTAATGCTCTTAAGGGTCAGATACTCGTATGTGATGATTACCTAGAGGTACTTAATCAATACGCATCAGAAGGAGACGTCATATTTCTTGACCCACCTTACATTCCGGTTTCGCAATATGCAGATTTCAAGAGATATACGAAGCATTTCTTTGACAACGATGACCATAAGGACTTGGCAGATGAAGTGAAGAGACTTTATGAATTAGGATGCACAGTTATACTGACCAATTCAAACCATCCTTATGTTCATGAGCTATATAGTGATTATAAAATTGAGATTCACCAGACAAAGCGATTTATTAACTCTAAAGGGGATAAACGTGTAGGCGAAGATGTGATCGTGCTTGCACAACCTAATAGGAGAAGTGTTCGTGTTATTAAACCCCGAGTTCCTGAAAACCAATTGGAAAAGTTCCCAGGTACTCGATATATGGGTAGTAAACAAAACCTAATTGGGTCGATCTGGGATATCGCTAAACAATATAAGTTTGAATCTGTACTAGATGCTTTCAGTGGCAGTAGCGTCGTAGGATATATGTTCAAAACCAAGGGTAAAAAGGTTACTACAAATGACTTTATGAGCTTTTCATCAAATGTAGCCAAAGCGATTGTTGAGAATAACAACGTACAGTTGACTATCGATGATATCGATCATCTCTTGATTAAAGGAAACGGGTCAGGCTTCATACCCGAAACATTCAAAGACTTATACTTTACAGATGACGAAAATATCTTTATCGACGATCTAAGAGCTAGGATCGAGTTGTTGGAATGCCCTTATAAGAAAGCTATCGCGATTGCAGCTTTATGTAGAGCATGCTTAAAAAGACGTCCTAGAGGCATATTTACTTATGTAGGAAACCGATATAACGATGGCAGGAAAGATCTGCAAAAGAGTGTTCATCAGCATTTCCTAGAGTCAGTAAAGTTATATAACGATGCAGTTTTTGATAATGGACAAACTAATAAGTCCTTTAATAGTGATACTATGCAGTTATCGGTCGACTGTGACCTAATCTATATCGACCCTCCATATTATAGCCCTTTAAGTGATAATGAATACACCAGAAGATACCATTTCCTCGAAGGGTTATCAACTATGTGGGAAGGTTTGGAGATTCAGTGGGAAACAAAGACGAAGAAATTCAAAAAGTACACAACGCCCTTTGGTAATAAAGAAGGGGCATACGAAGCCTTCGATCAGTTGTTCCAAAAATATCAGAATAGTATCCTGATGGTTTCCTATTCATCAAACGCTTTTCCTTCTATGGACGAGATGGTTCAAATTATGAAGAGATACAAGACTAATGTTGACGTCCACCAGATCGAGCATCGATATTCGGTCGGTAATCAGGCTCACAAGGTAAACGATAATCGAAATCAAGTGTTTGAGTATATCTTCGTGGGTTATTAAGGGGTGAGATATTATGGGGTCAGCTTGGCACTTCGGGAATACAACTGTTAGGAATCCTCAGCGAATTCGGGATGGGTTAATCGTATTACAAAACTCAACACTAAATGGTAATTTAATAGGTAAACCGCAAGAGCTTTTGTTTGCAGAAGCTTTAGATAATGCAGGGGTTGTAGTAATCGCAAACAGGGACAGGGATTACAGCGATCTTGGTCGTAAATGGAGGGCTTGTTTTTCGCAGCTTGGCTTTATTACTCATAAATTTTCAAGAAGTGTGGGTACTAATGAAGTTGATGGTGTTATTAGAGAGGTCCAGGCGGACTACAACACTTCTGGCTTGTCAGGTAAACCATACGAAATCACTGCAAGTGGTCGAAGAATGATTAATGCAGAGAGTGTTCAACAGCAAAATGAGTGCATGCTAAGGGCACTCTTAGCATATCAGATACCGTCAGCAATTGAGCCGAGGAACGGGGATTCTCCTTTTAGTCCACTTGTATTTATTCTGCAAGTGCTAGTAAAGTTAACTACCCTGCAGGATTCTCGTGGATTGTCGAAGACTGAAATGGCTTTAGTCCAGGTGTGTAGATACCACAATGAGGTAGAGCAGGTTATCACTCAAATAAACAACTTCCGTGACAATTATGATCAGGCAGTCGGACGTGTAGGTAAAAGGCAACAGGAAAGACTCCTTTTGGAACATATCGCGTCTAGTGCAGGAGTAAGTTGGGAATCGCTACGCGATTACGCTGATGTTAACTTTCGATATCCACGGTTAACAGGTCTGGTTTCTTTGCAAGGCAAACGGTTGGTTATTAACCCCACTAAACTACCAGTAGTAAATGCAATATTAAGAAGTCACCGCTTGATTGACATCGACAATCAGAATGCTTATCTGACGAGGCTTTGGAAAGGTGCAGAATTACCTACCGATAATGAAGCGAATGCGCTTGAAGAGATAGAGCGGTATAAAAATATATTGTTGGATGCGGGCTTTCAGATTGATTCCTTACCAACGGTATCAACTGATATGCAGGTAGCCGAAATAAACCTTGTTCGGATGAAATATGAAGAGATATACCAGTTACACTTGGAAGAGCGCTTCGCAGCTGATCAATCAAATACTAGTCAGGTGAAAGAAATTATTGCTTATCTGAGGAAGCTCGATAATCAAGCTGTAGGTGACGAGTTTGATATTGAGATCGATGATGCTCCATCATTCTTTGAATGGGCAGTCTGGAGAGCATTCTTAGCAGTTAATAATTTAGTAAACAAACCACACGAAGCCCGAAGGTTTAAGGTCGATCAGGACTTCTTTCCGATCTCATGCGCATCGGGCGGTGGTGCGGATATGATCTTTGAGTTCGAGGATTTTGTACTTGTTGTCGAAGTAACCCTAACTACTTCTTCGAGACAAGAGGCAGCCGAAGGAGAGCCGGTTAGAAGGCATGTAGCGAAAGAAAAACTGAAATACCAAGCACAAGATAAACCTGTATATGGTTTATTCCTAGCTAGAAGTATAGACAACAATACTGCTGAAACGTTCAGAATAGGAGTATGGTATCGTGGTGATGAGCCAGACTTCATCAATATTGTACCTCTCACGTTGGCTCATTTTATTTTGATTATGGAAAAATTTGAGTCAAATAGATTTGAAAACCGACATTTCAGAAGTCTATTAGATGGTTGTTTAATACCTCGTAATGCACATGCTCCAGCTTGGAAACGTGAAATTGAAAAGAATGTTGCATCTTTCGTGAGCTGAATATGAGTCTTTATATGTACGACGTTGCTCTATCTTTTGCGGGGGAAGATAGAGAGTATGTTCAACAAGTAGCTGATATATTGCATGAAATCGGTATCGGTTTAACCCCTCAAAATTTGAGTCTTTCTCCCTTATTCTCGCATTTTCATATGATTCTTCTCTTCTTCAACC